>DATLEZ010000013.1:0-6114 GCA_035525055.1 Acidimicrobiia bacterium
CCAGTCGGTCAACGACGAGCCACAGGCGCCGTTCGGAGGTGTGAAGGGAAGCGGCTACGGGAGGTTCGGCGGCGATGCAGCTCTCGACGAGTTCACCGACCTCCGTTGGATCAACATCCAGCGGGTCCCCCGCACCTACCCATGACGCCGGGCGGGACGTCGGCCTGACGGCGACCCGGAGATCCGGCGCGATAAAGACCAACCCCGGTCGAAGCAACGAAGGCTCCGAAGGAGCCGCCCCGTCACGCCGCCCCGTCACGCTCTCTCCCTCAGAACTCGTTAGAAGATCGGCCTCGAACGCGACATGGCCCCGGTCAGGAATCGCTCTGACCAGGGCCGTTCGTTCGTACCGGGGGCGGGATTTGAACCCGCGACCTTCGGGTTATGAGCCGACAGCAGCCCTCCAGAGGGCGCTTATTGGTGACCCTGATTAGCGATACTCAAAATCTGGATGATTCGGAGTGACTGCTAACGGGTGATGCCTCATTTCACCCAATGTCTGGTCGTTGGCATCAGTCTGGCATCAGGGGAAGCAGGTCGGATCCGCCGGGGCGCGGATTGTGGCCACTCACAGTGATTTGGGGGGTCCCGGTCGTTGCAGATCCTTCTTGCGGAGATGACTCGTTCTCTCACCCATCCAGGTCAGCATCGTCGGGGGGGCCAGTTCCTAGGGTAGGCAAGCGTCGCCAGGCTTGCCGGCCTGCTCATGGCGGCCGGTCCCGTCGAGTGTCTTCGACGCCAGGGCGAGCGGCCCTAGTGGTTAGGACTTTCGGCCGTGGCTTCGCGGCACCGATTTGCGAAGACTTGGCGTTAACTATTCGACTTGGAAGGGAACAGCGCGCATGAGAACCGAGATAGGCGACGATGGGCTGCTGCAGCTCCCGGGTGAGAGGGTGAAGGCGGCGGCGATCGCTTTCACCCGCATCCTCTTGGGTGTGATGTGGTTGTTCGAGGTGACCGTGGGTCACAACTGGAAGATCGGCGGGTTGGGTTCGGGACCTAATCCCCGGTGGATGGGCCCGGGTGCTGGTGACGCGGTGCGTGAGGAGTCGGCTGGGGCGATCGCCGATGGCACCTACTCGTGGGCTGCGTGGGCGTTCGACAACATCATCATTCCCAACGCCGAAGTGTTCAGCTACGTGGTGATCGTCTTGCAGATCCTGTTGGGGATGGCGTTCATCGTCGGGTTTGCCGTCCGTCCATTGGCGGTTGCCGCTTTGGGGATGGATCTGAGCATCTTCATGCTGGGCAACTCCCGAATCCCGCCTTTCTTCATGGCGATGCATCTCTTCGTGCTCGTCACGGGCGCCGGCTACTACTTCGGACTTGACGGCTGGATCATGGAGAAGACCCGTCAGACGAAGAGCGGCGTGGTGCGGGCTCTGCGCTGGCTGATCGACCTGCCCTTGTTCAGGCGGGCATACACGCCGTTCGCCGTGGCCGGACTCAGCCTGGTGGGGATGTTCTTCTTCCTCACCATCGTCACACGGGCTACTCCACGGTTCGCCATGGTGGCCATGGATCTGACCGTGTTCTCAGGCCTGGCAGCCCTGGGGTTGTGGGCCGCCGATCGCTATGGCGACCGCCTCGGCTCACTGACCGCGGTGCTCCGCATCTTCGTCGGCTTCAAGTTCCTCCATGAGATCTGGACCCGCACCTCGCCGGGGGTGAACGCCCTCCCTGGCTTCGCCGGGGTTGAGGCGCAGACCGAGGTGTTCAACTCCATCGTCGCCAACCACTGGTCGTTGTTCGCCGGCCTGGTCGAGACGCTCGTCCTCCCCGCCCTAGGACTGTGGGTCGTCGTGTTCGGGGCCATACAGCTGGTGGTGGGAGCGTCACTGATCGTGGGTTACCGCACCCGTCTCATGGCAGCGCTCGGAATGGTTTACCTGGGCGGTCTTTTGGTCCTGGGAATGACCAGGTATGCCCCGTTCCTGTTCGGGCTGCTTGTCGCGGTCATCGCCCTCGACGGTGGCCGACTCCTCAGCCTCGACCGGGTCCGGCAGGCGACACCGCGTTATGGGTTGCCCATCCCTCAACGGCTTGTGCCGGCGTTGATCGTTCTCGCCGCCATCAACGCTGTCGCAGCTGCGATCACCGCTTTCAGCGTTGGAATCACGCCCAACGGCTACACCGACTCTATGCGCTCGACGGTGACGGCTTTTGTGGCGATCTTCTCAGCGCTGTTCGCCTTTGTGGGATGGCTCCAAGGGCACCCGGCGCTCGACCACCACCCAGCCGACCAGCCACAGGTGGTTTAACTCGACGGTGCGGGCCTGATTCCGAATCAACTGGCGAGTCGGAAGGTCTTCCTGCCGCCACTCAGAGAGCAGACCTCTTCGGCTGGACGTTCGAGACGGAAGGGCCGGCCGCCAAGGAAATCGTCGGTGACTACGGGTTTGTGGCACCGACGATGATCCTTCTCCCGGCGTCATCGGCGTCTTGCAGGCCGCGCATCGCCAGCTTCAGGGCGCTTCGGCTCGGTCGAGATCTGCGAGCCACTCGTCGAACGTCACGCTCCCGAGGTGCGCATCATCGCCCGGCAGGAGCACGTTGCCGGCCATGGAAGGGCCGAAGGCCTTCGACCAGGTGGGGACGACCGTCACTGAGCGTCCTCGTGCCACGAGCGTTCGACGGGCCATGTCGACCAGGTCCTGTGGTTCGGGGCCGGCGACGTCGATGTGGATCAGAGCCGGCACGCCAAGGGCTCTGTCGACGAGGACCTGGGCGACCTCGCGGGGTGCGATCGGCTGTACAAGAAGGGGCGCAATGTGGGCGGTGCCGTCGCACTCGCTCAGCTGGGCGAGCTTCCCTGCGAAGTCGTGGAACTGCGAGGCCCGGATGATGGTCCACGGAACTCGCCCTGCGATCACCAATCGCTCCTGCTCGCGCTTGCCTGCGAAGTGCGCATTCCCATCCACTCGGTCGACGCCGAGGATCGATAGCAGCACGTGATGTCCGACGCCGGCCTGCTCCCCCGCGTCGAGGAGGTTTCGCGTGGCGACACCGAAGCGCTCAATGGTCTCACGACGAGTCCCTGCCGAAGTGCTCGTCACGTCGATGACCGCGTCCACGCCGTCAAGCGCCCCCTCGAGTCCCGACCCGGTCACCAGGTCGATGCCTACCGATCGGCTGATGCGCACGACGTGATGACCCATGCCTTCCAAGAGACCAACGGTGAGAGATCCGATGCTCCCGGTTGCGCCGGCTACGGCGATCCTCATGGCGACTTCCTCCTAGCTGGGCCCGACCCGCCACAGTATTTCGGACTTCATAGGTCTGCAATATCGGCGATATGTTGGAGGGCGTGAAGCTGCCAAGTAGCACCGAGAGTGGGTTCTGCATTGCGCGGCGACCCTCGCTCAGCTCGAGCCGGGCGCGACCGTCACGACGGCACAGCTGGCCAGGTACTACGACCTGCCCGCAGCGCACCCGGCGAAGCGCATAGCCGGCTAGTGCGCAGACCCCTGGCACGTTGGTCGCCGCGGCTCGCACGTGGTCGGTGACCATCAGCGTCCCTCCCTCACCGGAATCGGCCACCCCGGGCCGACTAGCGACCATTCCCTGCCAGATAGTGGACGGCGTCCAGTATTCTCGTGGAAATGAGAACACAGCTTGCTAGGAGACGTTCGTGACCGGGACGATCGACCTGGTTCGAGCGTTCAACCGTCGATGGACCGAACTCCTCGGTCTTCTCGACCAGGGGCTGCTACAGACGTCGCATTCGCTCACGGAAGCGCGTGTGATCTTCGAGCTTGCACAACAGCCCGTCAATGAGCGCCTCGCTCTGCGGAATCGGCTCGGGATCGACGCCAGTTTCCTGACGCGTGTGCTCACCCGCCTCGAGGGCCGTGGCCTCGTCACCACAACACCGTCCACTGTCGATGGTCGTGCGCTCGATCTTGCACTGACACAAACCGGGCAGGCTGCGTTCGCTCAACTCGATGAACGCTCCCGGGAACAGATCGCCGCGCTGATATCTCCGCTTTCAGCGAGCCAGAACCGAGACCTTGTCGAAGCGATGGGCGTCATCAGCCAGCTGCTGCGACCCGAACGAGCCGAGCGTTCCATCTCGATTCGCGGCCTACGTCCAGGCGATCTCGGTTGGGTCGTCCAACGTCACGGAGCCATCTACTTCGACGAGTTCGGCTGGAACACCGACTTCGAAGCTCTGATAGGGACGATTGTCACCGACTACCACCTGCACCACAAGCCTGACCGGGAAGCCGCGTGGATCGTTGAGGTCGACGGTGCTCGCGCAGGATGCGTGTTCTGCTGCGAACGCGACGACACCACCGCTCAGCTCCGCATCCTGCTCGTCGAGCCATGGGCTCGCGGTCTGCACATCGGCAGCCGGCTCGTCGATGAGTGCCTCACCTTCGCTCGATCAGTCGGCTACGCCTCCATCACTCTCTGGACGAACGATGTCCTCGCTGCGGCACGACGCGTCTACGAGGCGGCTGGCTTCCGCCTTGTCGACGAGGAGCGACACCACAGCTTCGGCCACAACCTGACGGGCCAGAACTGGACTCTCGAGCTGACATGACCGCCTCCGCGCATCCCGCCTCGGGAGACGGCGTGATCGTGCGCATCTGGCACGGTTGGGCATCCAGGGACCAACTGGACGGCTACCCCGCCCACTTTCGCAACCGTGTCGTTCCCGTGCTGCGCGAACTCGACGGATTCAGGGAGGCGACGCTCCTTCGCCGCGAAGATGGCGCCTTCGTCGAGTTCACCGTGCTGACGGCATGGACATCGATGAAGGCCATCTCAGCCTTCGCCGGACAGGATCCGAGCAAGGCGGTCGTCGAACCTGAAGCAGTAGCCGCTCTCGACCACTTCGATACCCACGCCACTCACCACCAGACCATGGCGAACGAGACGACCAACCGATAGCTCCGACCCAAGAACGGCAACACCGAACGACGCGTCGGTTGCGCCAAGAATCGGCGGATGTGGGGTCCGCCGGTCAGAGTCTGTCGGCTGGATGAGGATTGCTGGATGCGATCGGTACCCGAGTCGTTACGCCGCTTGGTGGCGAGCCGCAAGCTGTTCGAGAGTGACAAGATGATTCTCCACATGCTCTGAAGGGATGGCGCTGTGACCCGACTCTCTGAGAGCAGTGTTCACCATGACCAACGAGGCGCGGGCTGCATGTATCGCGTCGACCTGCCGAGCTGCCCGCATCGTCGGCGGCAAGCCGGCGAGATCGGCCGACTCTGCGACACGAGTGCGGAGGCTGTGCTCTCGAGCCCACTGGGTGCGATCCTCGATCGTTCTGAATCGACAGCACTTGAGGCGGCAATCGAGGAACCCACAAGCGACATCGAGCGACCTCAGAGCACTCCATTGCGACGGACTGACAGACCTCATTAGCTGGCTCACATAACGCCTGGCGCTTGTACCTCCACCTGTCGGTTTGCCTTCTCTTTGCTTCGGCAAACGTAGAGGCGGTTTGCGTCGAAGGTCTCACCAGAGCCAAGACCTGCGTCGGCAGCTGCCACTCCCAACGATCGCAGAACGCCACCGAGCGCCCCGAGGTGCCCTGCCACAACCGGCACGCCAGCGTCCTCAAACCTAAGCATCACCTGAGCCACATCGATCAGCTTGGAGACAGAGTCGGTCATGGGGTCGATCGGGCTGACTTGAACATACACCTCCGATAGCAGCGAGATCGTCTGCTCAGCGGTAAACGCCCGGACTTCGTCAAGGCTCTGACTGTGGGCGCCCAGGAACCCAACGATTGGAATTCCGGGGGCGATATCCGACGTGAGAGCCCTCAGCCGCCACGCTCAGACCGCGCGTACCGGCATCACTGTCCTTCTTCGGCATCATGCCAGGAAGCAAGACAGCATCGGCGCCGAGCATGAGTTGCCACGCAATGTCAACCTTTACAAAGTCAACAAAGGCATCCACCGAATCAAGAGTCAGTGGGGCGTCGGGTTTGTGTCTTAGAGTTCCGAACTTTCCCACCTGAACCGCCCCGGGTTTTCTGGAGGCTCCAGATTTTGAGAGGATGGAGCCATGACAGGATCGACACGTAGGAGATACCCGAAGGAGGTCCGGGAGCGGGCAGTGCGCCTGGTCTTCGATCACCAAGCTGAGTATCCGACC
>DATLEZ010000014.1:0-8935 GCA_035525055.1 Acidimicrobiia bacterium
GGTCGGATACTCAGCTTGGTGATCGAAGACCAGGCGCACTGCCCGCTCCCGGACCTCCTTCGGGTATCTCCTACGTGTCGATCCTGTCATGGCTCCATCCTCTCAAAATCTGGAGCCTCCAGAAAACCCGGGGCGGTTCACGGGTGTCTTACAAATGGGCTCGTGGCGGCACTATCAGTGTGATGAGAACAGATCGCGCTCAATCCTCGGCTGCTCGTCCCGAGATCGCCAAGGTCAAAGCATCACGGGCCCGGAGCGGATACGTGGCTTGGGGATTACGTTCGACTGTAGCGGTCGTCGCCTTGGCCTTGCTCGGCGGTTGCGCAACCTCATCGGGGATTGCCCCGGCAGGTGGGGAGCCGGGTCCAACGGCTACCAATGTCATCACCACGACTACCGCTAGTAGAAGTATTCCATCGAGCACGAGCACGACCGTTGTTGGCCCTGACGCTTTTCCGGTAGCGGCACTCGGTGAATTTCCAGAGGCGCCTGAGGACGCTCTCCCCGAGGCCGTGGCCAATTCACTCCAATCGCTGCTTGACGAGTCGGTGAGCAACCGCACCATCGGCGGCGGTGTCGTGGCCGGGGTGATCCTCGCAGGATCGGGGAGTTGGTCGGGGGCCTCGGGAGTCGACGTCGATGGTGAACGTCTAACGCCGGGGTCTCAGCTCATCGTTGCCAGTATCGGGAAGACGGTGACCGCCGCCCAGGTCCTGCGTCTGGTGGACGATGGCGTGCTCGACCTGCTCGACCCTATCACCGACCACCTTCCCCCCGAAGCCGCGTCGGCGTTCGACGCTAATGGAGCCACCATCCAGGACTTGTTGGGAATGCGCAGCGGCCTCCAGGACCCTTTCGGCTACGAGGGCCTCGTCGACTCGGGACTCACACCGATCGAGTTGTTGGAGAGGCTGCCCGGCCCAACCCATACCGCTGGGGCGACGATCATCTACGTCAACATGAACTACATCCTGCTCGGCATGATCATCGAACACGAGACGGGTGTAGCACTAGCGACCGCCCTTGAGTCCGGCGTCCTGAACCCCCCCGGCCTCGCTGGGATCACCTACCCGGTGACGGACGCGTTGGCGGCCGACGGGTGGAAGATCGCGTCTGATGCCCTCACCCTTGCGCGCTGGGGCTACGAGCTCTACGGCGGATTCGTCGTCTCCGAGGATTCGCTTCGCGCGATGACCGATTTCGAGGGTGGCTGGTACGGGCTGGGCACGATCGACTTTCAAGCGGAAACGCCGGCGGCTGGAGTTGTCTACGACAGGCCGGCTATCGGCCATGGCGGTCTGGAACCGCCGAGCGCCACGGCACTTGTGGTGTTCCCTGAATCGGGTCTCGTAGTTGCCGTGCAGGCGGCATCGGCGGGTTTGGAACAGATCTTCACGCTCGTCGGCGCGTTGCGGGACGTAGTCGGCACATGACCGAGTCATGAGACCGGCACATCGCGAGCCTCGGGCGGTCCGGGCGGGGCAGACGATTCCGATTGATGTTGTCACGCATCTGGACTCGTCGACGGACTTGGATCCGATGAACTTGCACCAGAAGGTCCCGACATCCGACGCCTTTACTGAGTTCGCCCAAGTCGCTGAACCTCGGCTGCGGTTGGCGCTTGGTGCTGCGTTCGGGTTCGACATGGCTCAGGAGGCGACTGCCGAGGCGTTGGCCTTCGCCTGGGAGCACTGGGATCGGGTGCGGGCGACTTCCAACCCGATTGGTTATGTATTCGGTGTCGGGCGCAATAGGGCCCGACGTAGCCTGAACCGACAGCGCGTCCCCTTTCTGCCACCGGTCCGTGTCTTTGAGATTCCGTGGGTCGAGCCCGGCCTACCGGGAGCGCTCGGGCGGCTGTCGGAACGTCAGCGGGAGGTGATCATGCTGCTTCACTGCTTCGAGTGGACCTTGGGCGAGGTTTCCGAGGTGCTGGGAATGGCGAGAGGAACCGTGCAGGTTCATGAACGGCGGGGAATGGCCAGGCTCCGCAAGGATCTGGGAGTGGAGCTGTGACCGATCTGTTGACCCAGCTTCGTGATTACGGACGACAGGTCGAATCCGATCCGATGCTCCACGCCCCGACGCCGTTGGAAGAGGACGTTCTTACGGTGCCACGAGGGACACGCCGAATTTCGAGATCGTGGGTCTCGGGCTTGATCGCAGCTGCGATGGTTCTGTTGGCCTTCCTGCCTCTGATGCTGGGCCGAATCGTCGAGGAACCGGTGGCGACAACGACCCCAGCAACCGAGATCAGAAATGGTTGGGTGGCCTTCGCCGCTGACGATTTACCAGCTGCAGACCTCGACATTTTCATGGTCCGTCCTGGTGTCGATCCGCTTCGCCTCATCGGTTCCCAGGGTGACGGTCTCGACCAGTTCTGCCCATCGTTTTCACCAGATGGCTCGAAGCTGGCTTATCTGGAGTCGGATCACGCTGGCCTCAGCCCGGGTGAACTTGGAGGGTCCGCCCAGATTGTCGTTGTTGGGCTAGACGAAGCAGCCATATCCGAAGAACTCCTTCGGACGACGGCGACCTGGCGCGTATGCCCCACCTGGTCGCCCGACAGCACTCAAATCGCTTATGTGACAGCGAACTGGGAACTGACCATCGGGACGGTCGGGGGCGGTGTTACGCCTCTCTACCCCATGAATGCTGGGCATACCGGTATTGAGTGGTCCCCGGACGGACGTGTCATTGCTGTGTGGAGCTTTGTGGACCGTTCGGCACCAACCACCGCGATCCGGCTTGTTCCAGTGGACGGGTCCGAAACGAAGGTGCTCGCCACACTCTCCGAATTGATGCCTGAACTAGTCGGCAACGGCCATTACATGGACTGGTCTCCCGACGCGTCCCAACTCGCCGTGCTAGGCGAAGGGGTTCATGTGATGGGTCTCGACGGCACCACCCACCCGATCGAGGGAGAGTCCTTTCCTTCGATCGCGTGGTCTCCCGATGGTGACCTTCTGGCAGTCACCAGGGAGAATGGTGTGACACTCTTGAATCCCGACAATCCTGAGGGGCAGCGCCTTGTGATCGAGTATCCGGGTGAGATTCTAACTGACGCCGGTTTTGACTCCTGGTCGCCAGATGGCCTCAGCGTTCTCGTGAGAGTGTCGGGACCTGAGACGAGCGCAATAGTCTCGGTTCCACTCGATCTGGATGCACCGCAGATGGTCATACACCGGTGGTCGAACGGAACACTGGAAATGGAAGAGATCAGCTGGCAACGCCTTAACCAATGATTCCTCCGTCGGCTACGTGTGAAGCGTCCTGGTCCCGCGTGAGATCAACAGTTATCGAGCGAAACCGCCCATATCCGGACCGTCCGATATCGGCACCTCGATGGTCGCTAATACGTGTGACCGACGAAGTGATGAAACGAAGTTCAATACCCGGGCCCATCGGAGCAACGACGACTGGCACAGGGCGAAGGTCAAATCGCTGACTCGGTTAGTCCACGGTCTTGTCGGCTGGCGTAGCCGAGCGCCAGGGAGCTCTCCACTCTACAGCCTCCCATCCGTCCATGATGTAGACCCGCTCATGGGCCACCCTGTCGCCCCGGTATTCCATCATGTTCACGGTGAACATCCATGGTCCGCCGTCATAGCTGATCAGATTCTCTGCCACGACAAAGTCGTCACGTCTGGTGATTCGCCGGATCTTGAAGTCCAACTTTGCAGGATATTGACGTCGCCACTCCCTGAAATTCTCGACTCCCTCGAATCTCTCACCCGACTGTGGGAACTCGAGAACCGCGTCCGCGTGATAGATCTCATGAGCGATGTCTTCGTCTTTGCCGGAATACTTCCAATGGCGTTCCAGGTCAGCTTGCACGGTGGCATCGTCCAGCATCAGACACTTCCTCTCTTGAAGGCGAGCGAGGCGATCGACCATAGCTCGGCGTCGATCCTGCGGTTTCGCCAACCCAGGCGAGCAAATCTCGTTGTGGCTTCGCAGTCGCACTCCCATGACGATCGTGACAGCCCTCAATTCTGCGCCCGCTCTTTGTCGCCAGACTTGATCGATAACACGCCACCCGGCGAACCGCGCAGATCGGCACTTAGGCGCTTGAACCCGCACCCTGAGCGCAAATCGCGTCCTATGCGCGTCCAGGTCGTTGTCGTCCGAATACCGAAAACGAAGAAAGCGCTGCAGTATCGAGCCTTCGGTTGTGACCGTTGACGGGCTCGAACCGTCGACCTCTTCCTTGGTGAGGAACAGGCAACATCAATCGGGAGGTATTTGCGCGCCCGGAACTCAGACGCGGACCGAAGTCTCGGAACTCACAGCCTGAAGCTCCGAAAAGCCAAGGCCGACAGGGGTTTCGGTGGGCGTTGACGGGTTCGAACCGCCGGCCTCTTCCTTGTAAGGGAAGCGCTCTTCCAGCTGAGCTAAACGCCCTCGCTCGGTCAACAGGCCAGACCGGGGTAACCAAGATTACCGGCCGGGCCGACCACTCTCAGCGCGGACTAGTCGGTTTGCGTGGTCAAAAATGAGGCCCCGGACCTGCGGCATCGTTCAACCTATCGACTACGTCCGCCGATAGTTCATATCAGCAAGCCAGGACTCCTGGTCGGGAGTTTCGTGTACGGATCAACCGGCCCCGGGATCGAATAACGGATGTTGACTATGAGCAAGTTCATTGATGGGGATTCAAGCGAAGAGGCGATCCGTCATTACCTTGACGGGATCGGCACGTACGACCTTCTGACCGCCGACGAAGAGGTCGTACTCGCCAAGGGCATCGAACGGGGCCGGCGGGCGGAACAAGCGCTCCTCACCGAGCGCGACCCGAACAAGCGCCTCCGCCTCGACCAGGTGGTCACCGAAGGCGAGCGTGCCCGGCGTCGATTCATCCAGGCCAACCTTCGACTGGTTGTCAGCATTGCCAAGCGCTACCCCAATTCCGGCCTGCCTTTCCTCGACCTCATCCAGGAAGGCAACCTCGGACTCATCCGGGCCGTCGAGAAGTTCGAGTACCGCAAGGGGTTCAAGTTCTCCACTTACGCCACCTGGTGGATTCGCCAGGCCATCACCCGTGCGATCGCCGACAAGTCCCGCACCATCCGGGTTCCGGTCCACATGATGGACACGATCACTCAAATGCAGACTGCCGAAAACACGCTGATCAAGCGGCTCGGCCGTGCTCCCAAGGATGAGGAGATCGCTGAGGAAGCCGGCCTCACGGTGGAAAAGGTGCGAGAAGCCAAGCGAGTCGCCCCCGAACCGATCTCCATCTTCGAGCCGGTCGGTGAGGACAACGCCACGATCGGCGACTTCATCGAGGATCAGGATGCCGGGGCGCCCTTTGAATTGGTCCTGGCCCGGTTGAACCAGGCCGACCTCCGCGAAGTCCTGGGCCGCCTCAACGACCGGGAACGCCAGGTGATCGAGATGCGATACGGCCTCGGGGCCGACGAGCCGAAGACCCTCGACGAAGTCGGACGGCTCTTCAACGTCACTCGTGAGCGGATCCGTCAGATCGAATCCAAGGCCCTGGCCAAGATGCGCAACCCAGGCGGCCCCGCCCGTTTGCGCAAGGTCGCCGTCGGTTAACGAGTTTCGAAGCCCGGCGGTCTGGTTATCAGACCGCCGAACCTGAATTTCTCTACGCCGATCGAACCAGGTCGATCAGATCTTCTCGCCTGGCCTCCACCGGGATCAGGGCGTCTCCTCGACGAGGTCGTCCCCTCCCCCGCTTTCGGTGGAAGACCTGTCCGTCCCAGAAAATCACCCCACCCCAGACTCCCCAGTCATATCCGTGACTGAGAGCCCGCTCGAGGCATGCCACCCGGACCGGGCATTCGGCACATAGCGCCTGGGCCGCGGCCAGTTGCTCAGGGCGCTCCGAGAAGAACAGCTCGTGCTGTCCGCTTCCGACACATTTTCCTCTGCTCAGAACTTGTTCCATGGTTTCCTCTCAAGTGTTTGAGAAATCGTTGGCGGCAACGAAAAAGGCCGCCGGTGGTGCTTCGGCGGCCTCGGAGGGATTTGGTTCTTACGAGGATTTCACTCGAAGAGAGGCCGCCTGATGGGGGTGCCGGTGGGGTTACCCGTGGACCCGCCGACGTTGATGGCAAGAAGCTGCCGCGCCCGCGGAGCAACGGCTCCCTGGGGGAACCGAGCACCATATGCAGTGTTCAGCATCTTGTTCATTTTCGGGGCCTTCTGAGTGATTACCGGGCCACGTTACGAGACGGCCGGTAGCGATGTCAAGGTATTAACACAGTAGGCAGTAGGCAGTAGGCAGGAGGCAGGAGCAACCCGACCTATCCGATCGCGTCTACCACCGTCGCCAGGCCGCGGGCACGGTTGGGGCCGAGGTCGATCCGCAAGATGCGGCGGCCTCTTTCCTTCAGGGCCAAGTAGTCGCCCAGGGCCTGGGAGGCGATGACCCGCCCGAAGGTGAGGTCGGTCTCGGGGATCGGGACGTCGTTCATAGGGGTGTCGACCAGTTGGAGAAATACTCCGGTGTTGGGCCCGCCTTTGTGGAGCTGGCCGGTCGAGTGGAGGAACCGTGGCCCGAACCCGACGGTGGTGGCGTTGCCGGCCCGGTTGCCGATCTTGTACCTCAGCTTGGTAAGGGCGGTTGCGGTGGCCGGGTCCATCGGAAGGTAGGCGTGAATGGCCACGTAATCGCCGGGCCGGATCGAGGCCATCCAATCGTCGAGAAGGTCGGAGAGAACCGGCGAGAAGATGTCGACCAGATCGGCCCTCCCCGGCTCGCCCTCCAGGACCTGGCGCGCCCGCTGTTTGGCCAGCTCGACGTCGGGTTGATTGAAGGGATGGACCCCGAGCACCATCCCGGCCACTGCAGTGGCGATCTCGGCCGTCATCATCTCGGCTGCCAGATGATTTCGATCCCCCACGGCCCGCTCGAAGCCAGGATGGTGGGGGCCGGGTCCCTCGACCAGTTCCGCCCCCAGCGCATAAAACAGAAAAGCCCGGTCGTCGCCGTACCTATCGAAGACCGGTTCGCCGGCAACAGGGACGACGCCCTTGTCGTCCTTGCCGAGGCTCTCGGCCACGAGTTGTTCGAGCCACCCGGGGAACGCTGCCAACGAAGGAGAGGTGTTAATGGTGAGCTTGTCGCGGCCTTCCAGCGCCCATTCTCCCCAGGCGATGCCCAGGGCGACGCTGTCTTCCCATGAGATTCCCGCCGCCGCATCGAGCAGGGCAGCCAAGTCGGCCCCGATCATCGCGGCCGGGAGGAGTCCGAACGGAGTGAGCGCCGAGAAACGACCGCCTACGTCCGACGGGGCGTTGACGACGGCCCGAAACCCGCGGTCCCTTCCCAATGATTCGAGGGAACTGCCGGGGTCGGTGATTGCGATGAAACGGTTGCCATCGCCGCCGGTCAATTGCCAAAAGAACCGTAAGCCGGAGATCGTCTCCAGCGTCCCGCCCGACTTGGAAGAAACGATGAAGATCGTCCGAGCGGGATTGATGGAATCGGCGACGGCCTGGACTTGATCCGGATGGGTCGAATCGAGGACCGTCAAAGGAGGATGTCCGCCGGCCACGCCGAGGACCGAGGCGAACACCTCCGGCGCAAGAGACGAACCACCCATGCCGAGCAAGACCACATGGTCGGTCCCATCCCCGAGGGCGCCGGCCGCGACCGCATCCAGTTCGGGGACACGAGCGGCCATCGTCTCGGGAAGGTCCACCCAGCCGAGGCGGTCGGCCAGCTCAGGGGTCCCGGGGGGGCACCAAATGGTGGGGTCCTTGGCCTTGAGCCGCGCGGCGAGCTGTTCTATTGAGGTCACCGGCGGAGTATGACCGGATCAGCCGGGTTCGGCGGCCCGCGGTGCCTTCCCCAGGCTTCCGCTGGGGGACGGAAACGCTATGGCTGTCGTAGGCGCTACCTTGCCACATGATGCGGAGAACAGCGATTCTGCTGATCGGCTTCGTGGCCGCGGCGGTGGCCACAGCCAGGGCGCTCCTGAAGGACCGTTCCGACCAGGACCACGACGAGATCGACCTCGCCGCAGTCGCGGCTAGCCGTCGGATCCGGATGCGCGCCAAGCCCTTTATCGGTGCGACCATTCTCGTGGCCGTTGCCACTGTCGAACTCGATCTGAGACGGGTCCATCCGGCTCCAACCGGGGTCGAGATTGCGGTAATGATGTTCGGAGGTTTGCTTCGAGTGGTTACTCCGCCCGGCTGGGAAGTGGTGAACTCGGTCAAGCCCCGAGCAACCCGCTTTTGCATCCCCGTCGCGGACACCGCCGAGGATGCCCCGGTCATCAGATTGGAAGGATCGGCCTGGTTGTCGCGCATCGAGATCATCCAGCGGTCGGTACCCGTCGCGGTCGCCTCCTAAAACGCGGCTAAACGATTTTGCGATCCGACGCCCACCTCGCCAGCTCGTGGCGGTTGGAGAGTTGCAGCTTCCGCAGCACGGCCGAGACGTGGGTCTCCACAGTCTTGACTGAGAGATTCAGCCGCGAGGCAACCTGCTTGTAGGCAAAGCCACGGGCGATCAGTCGAAGGACCTCACGCTCGCGCGCGGTGAGTTGATCGAGTTCCTCGTCGATCGGAACCGGCAGGCCACCGGCAAAGGCATCGAGGACGAACCCGGCCAACCGCGGTGAGAACACCGCGTCACCGGCCTTGATCCGGTCGATAGCCTCGGCCAGGTCGTCGGCACTGATGGTCTTGGTGACATAGCCGCGGGCTCCGGCCCGGATCATTGCGATGACATCCTCGGCTGCGTCCGAAACCGACAACGCGAGGAACTTGATATCGGGATTCGTTTCGGTGAGTGCCCCGATGACGGCGAGGCCGCCGCCTCCCGGCATGTGGACGTCGACCAAGACCACGTCGGGACGAGTGCGCCTTATCTCGGTGATGGCCTCGTCGACGTCGGAGGCGATCCCGACGATCTCGGCTTTGCCCTCAAGCTCCGCCTTGACCCCGGCCAGGAAGA
>DATLEZ010000015.1:0-9948 GCA_035525055.1 Acidimicrobiia bacterium
CAGAACCTGTCATGCCAGTGGGAGAAGAGTGGTCCGGCCCGCCAGAACTCCTGGGCTCCTCATTGGTTTCCTCGGATTCGATGCCGGCTTCCTTGGTCTCCATCTCAGCACGCAGGCTGCGAAGCTCGGCTCTCTCCGCCAATCGGGTCCTCGTCTGCCGACGCCACACGAGGCCGACTAGCTCATCAAGGATCGCCGCCACCAACCCAGCACCGAGGATGACTGCGAACAAGGGCAGGTCGAACTCGAAGGCAAGGATCTCCACCGTCACCTCGCCGGTGTTCTGGACAGCCAGGATGAGGAACGTGACGGCGGCCAGGAATATAACGGCGAGGCTCACATAAAAGCCCGTGCCGCGGTACTCGACTCGCACGTCTCTGCCGTCTTCTTGTCCCACGTCTCCTCCTTCTCGGTCGCTCCTCATGGAAAGCATACGATTCTTCCTACCCGTGCCGACGGCCGGACACCGGCATCGGCCAGAGCCTCAAGGCTGTGGACCACGGCTCGAGAGACTCATCAAAGAGCAACCACCCAAAAAACCGCCGGTAGAAGACCCGGTAGAAGAACCGTCTAACACGGTAGAAGCCCTGGTCAGCAACTCGCTGGCCAGGGCTTGGTAGCGGGGGCGGGATTTGAACCCGCGACCTTCGGGTTGTGAGCGACGAGTGGGCTTGCAGGGTTTTGATGGGTGTCGATCACCGATAGTCAACGACGGATCAATTCGGAACGGCTGCCAACGGATGACGCATGGTGCCGGGTTGTGCTGGGCGGTTGGGCACCAGTTCGGCACCAGGAATCAATCGGAGTGCACGGAACTCGTCGGTCGGGGCTCGGCTTGGGCAAAGGACCGGAGCGAAGGTGCCGTGAGCCGGTTCACGGTCAGGCGACACCACCACGGTTCTAGCGGCATCGTCACGAGCTCGCCGTGACCGCCGCTGACTCGACCCAGACACTCCAGTCTCCCAACGCGCGCTGTTGGCTCAAGATGATCGGCCTTGCAAGGCTCGCACCGAGAGTGGGAGGCTTGAGCCGCTCGATCCCTCTCCGGCCACGACTTTGCGTCGGGCTGCCGACCGAAACTCAAAATCGGATGCTCCGGCCATGCGGGGCAGCCAGCGCGGCTACCAAGATAGAGACTGAAGTGAGCAGGGACACTCAGAAGATGGGGTTCAACGCGACCTGGTCGATGGCCGTGGGCGGAATGGTGGGGGGTGGAATCTTTGCAGTGTTAGGGGTGGTGGTGGAACGGGCCGGGCAGTGGGCCTGGTTGAGCTTTCTCGGCGGCGGTGTGATCGCCTTGGCCACGGCCTACAGCTACGCCGAACTATCGGCCCGCTATGGGGAGTCGGGTGGAGCTTTCCTATTCCTCCGCAAGATCCACCATGAGGGTATGGCAGGGAGCCTGTCGTGGGTTCTCATCGTCGGCTATGTCCTCACCTTGTCGGTGTACGCCTTCACTTTCGGTCACTATGTCGGGGAAGTCATCGGATGGAGTGACCTGGTGGTCCGTGTCCTCGCCGTGGGGATCATCGTGGTTCTGGCTCTGGTGAATCTGAGAGGAGTGGGAGGGTCGGCGCTGCTCGAGATAGTGACCGTGTGGGGGAAGGTGGCACTCTTAGCCGCTCTGGCCGTGGCCGGACTCATCCGATTCCGCCCGGCAGCGCTCACCAGTGGAGTCGAACCGCGAGGGTTGAGCGGGGCGCTCCTCGGGGCGGCGGCGGTTTTCATGGCCTATGAGGGTTTCCAGCTTCTCACCTACGACTACGACGAGATCCGCAGGCCCAATGTGACCCTACGGCGGGCCCTGCTACTGGCCGTGGTGACCGTGATGGGGATCTACATCGTGGTCACCCTCGGCGCCACCTCACTCGTGGGAGCGGGAACAATTGTCCAAGAACGCGAGATCGCCCTGGCCGCGGCCGGACGGCAGGCCTGGGGCACTCTGGGAGTGGTCCTGGTGTCGGTGGCGGCGGCGTTCTCCACCGGGTCGGCAATCAACGCAACCCTCTTTGCCACTGCCCGCCTGGCCGACACGGTGGCGACCGACGGCGAACTACCCACTTTCGCCTGCCACCGCAACACGCACAACGTCCCCGACCGCGCCCTTCTGGTACTGGCTGCAATGGGCGCCACCCTGGCGGCGATCGGGTCACTGGGAAGTTTGGTGGAAGCCGCCAGTCTGGTGTTCCTCTTCACCTTCGGGGTCGTCAACACGATCGCCGTCGGTCAACTCACGGAACGGCGCTGGATCCCAGCACTCGGTGCTCTGGGGGCGACAGGCGCGGTCGTGGTACTCGTGATCGAACTGGTTCAAACCTCACCTTTCTCGCTGATCGCGCTGGGCGCACTGATCCTTATCGCCACCACACTGCGACCGTTGATCCTGCGCCACACCGGCTGAGCTCCGAAGGGAGACGCATGACCTTCCGATAGACGAATACCGCCAGCGTCGTGCCATCCTCAAAGTCCACCTGGCCAGTACATCCTCACCCTATCGGGCCTTGTGGTTGGCTCTGGGTTTGCTACCCGAGCCGGTCTGGTTTCGCCTCCACGATCCCCCGTCCGATGGCGTAGCGGACCAGTTCGGTCTGGTTGCGGAATCCCAGCTTGCCCATCAGGTTGGCCCGGTCGGTCTCCACGGTGCGGGGACTCAGATAGAGGCGACGAGCCACCTCCCGGGCGGTGAGACCCTAAGCGGTGCGAACACCGAAAACGAAGAGAGCCCAGCACCAACGGGGCGCCCGTTGTGACCGTTGACGGGCTCGAACCGTCGACCTCTTCCTTGGTGAGGAAAGAAGACAACCGGAACGTCGATGATCGTCTAGGACGCCTGACTCGGACCCCAACCTCGGACAATGAACAATGACGAGCACTATTGGTGGGCGTTGAGGGTCTCGAACCCCCGACATCTTCCTTGTAAGGGAATGCAAGCCACCCTCCCCTACCAGGGCAAATGTCCGAAACCTCAATAACTTCAAGCCTTTTGACTCTCCAAGGATGCGCGGTATTGGTGGTCATTTCGCACCCTTGCGCGGACCGAACGCGGACCAGATCCGGTTCCAGCGACAAGCCCGTCACCATCCAGAATCAGCCCTTTCCTCCAGATCGCCGCCCGCTATCGACTCGGATCCCGATCCGCATTCGGCGGTGGTCCAGGCAGCAATCGCGAGCTTCCCGGGAATTCGCCGACTTCGACTTGGACGGAGAGGACATACGCCTCGAAGCGCCAACGCAACCAGGTGGCCGAATGCTGGCCGAAGTTGGCGGACGAAGACTTGCATCGTCACGCGGTCGAGAACCTCGCCCAGGCCGATGCCCTCCTCTTTGGCCGGGTGACCTACGAAATGATGGAAGCAGCGTGGCGGCCGCCGGCGCCGACGGGAGCGAGGCCCGATTGGATGGAACCCTTCGCCCGGACGATCGACGCGGCAAAGAAGTACGTCGCGTCAAACACCCTGGACCGGGTCGATTGGAACGCCGAGCTCGTGCGGGGTGATCTGGGAAAGGCCGTACAGCAGCTCAAGCGGGAGTCGGGTAAGGGACTGTTCGTGGGAGGCGTGATGTTCCCGCTTGCGTTGGCAGAGATGGGATTGATCGATGAGTACGAGTTCGTGGTGCACCCCAGGCTCGCGGGCCATGGGCCGACGTTGTTCGCAGGGCCATCGAAGCGTATCGACTTGAAGCTCGTGAGCCGACTGGAGTTCGGCTCGGGAGCGATGGCGATGCGGTACGAGCCGAGAACGTAGATCGGGCTTGTTAGCCCGCGCTAGCTGGACCATTCGGCACTTCCACATGCGGCTCAGAGCTGCCGGATGCGTGGGTGACGAAGTCAATGTCGGCACCGGACGCACGTTGTGGGCTGAAGGCCCAAGCCCCAGAATCCGTTCGACATCAGTCAACCGTCCGACGAATCCCCCTACCAAGTCAGTCCTTTGTTGCCCTCATAATTCGCGAGGAAGAGGGCACGAAGCCGAAACGGTCAACTACAGGGCCCGCCGGCGGGTCATTAGAAAGACAACCCATAGAGGTGTCAGCCGGTTCGCGAGCCAGGCTAAACCCCGGGAACTAACCAAACGGAAATTCATACCGAGGGTGACAGCCATCCACCACGATCAGCGCACCGACACATCCTCCCTGCCGGTTCCAGAGCACCGGTGGGTGCGCGAGAGGGCTCCGGGTGGTGGGTGATCTGTGCAGATTCGGGGGTCGCAGGTCCGTAGGGAACGATCAACCGAGGATCGCCGTGGTGTCTACTTGGCGATAACCGCGGCTGGTATAGACAAGATCAACGAAGTCTGGCCTGACCACCTCGTCAGCATCCCCAAGCACTTCGGACAGTACCTCAACCTCGAAGACGCCAAAGCCTTGGAAGCCGCTGCCAAAAAGATCCTCAACGGTGGCCGCGGTTAGATTTTGGCAGAGCAGTCGGGATCGCTGCCGCCCGGAGATCGAGCCGCACTTGCCGACGACGGCAGGACGATTACGTTCCTCGCTTCCGCCCTCACCGTCTCGAAACGCTATGAACTGGAACTGCGCCCGACCGACGTGGGGGGACCGCTCGCACCGAGGCGGGTTCAGGGAAGGGCCTTTGACGAGACGTCGCCCGGGTGCGTCCGACTCGCGAGCCTCAGGCCCGCAGCAGCTCTTTCGCCGCGGTCTCGAAAGGCGTCGCAACACCGCGGGCGTGGGCCGCCTCGTATTCGGCTGGGTCCATTTCAGCGTGGAGCCTCTCGAGGGTTTCCGACGCGGTGTCCCGAATGGGGACCTTCTCTGTGAAGGACTGTTGGCGGCCGATCGGCTGGGCGTGAACCATCGCGAGCAGCTCGACTGCCTCCACTGCGTGGCCCCTCATGCCCCGGATTTTGCCGATCTTGGTCATGAGACCGAGCATGTCGCTCAGCATGCCCATCTGCTCGGCCGTGGCGAGGCTCTCGATGTAGGCCGACTCGGCCGCTTCGAGCCGTCCGGCGGCGACGTTGGCGTCGCCCAGGCCTTCTGCAGCTACAACGGATCCACGCAGGTAGTCGATCTCCCGGGCTCGGATCACCTGGCGGCCGAAGAGGTCGATCGCATCCTGCGGCCGACCTTCCTCGGTCGCGATCAATGCCAGCAGCCAGAGGCTCCAGGTCGTGAAGTAGTGGTCGTTGCGCGCCTCAAGGACGTGCAGGGCCTCGGGTACCAGCCTCGATGCCGTGGCGGAGTCGCCTCCAAGCACGGCTGCGAATGATCGCCAGTTCTTCAAGCTCGCCGTCCAGTACGGGTCATCAAGCTGCGCGCAGCGCGCCAATCCCGCATCGAGTGCGGCCGCCATGTCGTCAGACCTTCCGACGTAGGCGAGGCAGATCGCCCGGCACTGCAGCACGATCCAATCGTCGATCAGCTCGCCGGCCTCGCCCATCGTTTCGATCGCCGACTCCACCGTGGCCATGCCGGCGTCCGGCTGGCCCAGTAGTGCGAGGAACCAGGCTTGTGCGGCCCTCGCCAATCCCCGGACAACGGCGGTTGCCGGATCGGCCGAAGCTTCGTCGAACGCCGCGACGACCTCGTCGAAGAGGGCGATACCAGCCCGATACCACCCGCGAAACTCGTAGAGAAGGTAGAACGCGGGCACGAACCGGCGGACAGCGCCTGGGTTGTTCGTCGCCAGATAGTGGCGCCACGCCACCCTGATGTTGTCGATATCCCCTTCAACCGTCGACGCCATGAGACGCTGGTCACACTGAAAGATGAGGGCGCTGGCATCGTCCATCACCCCCGCATAGAACTTGGCGTGGGCGGCGCGCACCTCGCGGGCCCGCTCCTGATCCAAGATGAGCTTCTCTTCGGCGAACTGGCGCAACAGCTCGTGAACGGCGTACCGACCGATGTCCGGGCTGGAAGTGACCAGCGACTTGCCGGCCAGATTGGCGAGATGGCGCAGCGACGCCCCGACAACCTCATGGGCGGCCTCACGGGTGAAACCGCCGCGGAACACGGACAGCGCGGCAAAGATCGTCCGCTCGTCCTCACCCAGCGTCGACCACGAGTAGTCGAAGACGGCGCGGACGCTCCGGTGGCGATCCGGAATGTCCGCGATCTCGGTCTCCAGGAAGTCGAGGCTCTTTGCGATCTCCGCGGCGATCTCGCGAACGGGCAGCATGTCGACCCAAGCGGCGGCGAGGAGGATGGCGAGCGGCATGCCCCCGGTCAGTCGAAGAATCTCGGCCACCGAATCGAGGTCTTCGCTGTCGAGCATGAAACCAGGGTCGGATCGGGCAGCGCCGTCGAGGAAGAGCTCGACGCCACTCGCCTGGAATGCCTCTTCAGGAGTCGCCCACGTGGTCTCCAGCCCACCAATGGTGAGGACCGTCTCGCCGATGAGGTTGAGCTTCGCTCGCGAGGTGACCAGCACCGTCACCTCTGGCGCGGCTCTCAAGATCTCGGTGAGGATGCCGACTCGGTCCCGGAGGTGCTCGAAATTGTCGAAGATGAGGAGCTGGTGCTTGTTGCCGAGATAGGTCAGCAACTGGGTCTCCACGTCCGCATCGGACGACAGCCCCAACCCGAGTGACTCGGAAACCGCCTGGACGATGTCGCCATCGGACGTAATGTCGGCGAGCCCAATGAAGAAAACGCCATCCGGGTGTTCGGAGGCGAGGTCGGCAGCCGCCTGGATCGCCAGGCGGGTCTTGCCGGCCCCGCCCGGCGCCTGGATCGTGAGCAGGCGAGTGTCACGGAGAAGGCGTGTCACCTCGGCCAGCTCCCTGTCGCGCCCCACGAACTCAGTTAGTTGACGAGGGAGGTTGTTAGGAAGGGCCTCAAGGGAGGTCAGCGGGGGGAATGAGCTCCGGAGCCCGGCGATGTCGAGCTGGAACACATGCTCGGGTCGGGTTAGATCCTTGAGGCGGTGCTCACCCATGTCGCGGATGGTGATCCCTTCGGGTAGCCGATCCTGCACCAGCTCCCAGGTGGTGCGGGACATGATCGTCTGCCCGCCGTGGGCGATCGCCCTGAGCCGGGCCACTCGGTTAACCGTCGAGCCGTAATAGTCATCGACATGAACCTCTGCGCCGCCGGTGTGCAGCGCGGCGCGAACCAGCAACGGGTGGGGCGTCACCCAGTCGACCGCAGCCAGACGGCGCTGCATCTCGGCGGCCCCGGCGACGGCGTCTCGCACTGAACCGAACACGATGAAATGACTGTCCCCCTCACCGCGCGGCTTCACGCACAGGCCGTGGTGGGCGGCAACGGCCGACTCGATCGCGTCGTCATGCTGTTTGAGTGCCTCCATCATCGACTCGGGTGATGCCTCCCATGCTCGCGTGCTGCCCTCCACATCGGTCATGAGGAAAGTGACGACACCTCCGGGCAGATCAACCATAAGCCGCCACCATACGGTCCCGGACGTGTCCGCGTCCGCACGGTGAACCCACCGTGAAACAGAGCAGTTCGCCCAACGAGATCGACGTCGCGCCCGGCATCGACTCACCACGGAGCGTGCAAGCAACCTCCGTAGTTCCATGGGCAGTTGGGCACTGCGCTACTGAGTTCGACGGTGTCGTCGCACGGCGCCAGCTCGTGCCCCTCAGTCATTGCCCTTGTCCTCAGAATTTCGCGAGGAAGGGGGCAACGGCTTCGTAAGTCTGAAGGCCGCCGACCAGCCGGGCGCGCTCTCGGTTTACAGACAGTCCGGGGGACACAATGTGGAAGCCGAAACACTCAGCGAACGGGCATAAAACGAATGTGGCGCGGACCAATGGCGGACCGAGGGTTACCGACCCATCGACTGCGGACCGAAAAACTCAATGCTGACAGGGGGTTTTCGGTGGGCGTTGACGGGCTCGAACCGCCGACCTCTTCCTTGTAAGGGAAAGCGCGCTCTGCAGTGGTGCCAGGTCAAATACCCGAAGGCCCAATGGATACGGGCCATGTCACACTTCAAGAGTGTTGGTCAATAGTGATCATTTCGCACCCTTGCGCGGACCAAATGCGGACCAAATCGGACGGTCCAGACCGTCGGAACAACGGTACTCGGCGCCTTAGCGGGTGTCGGCACATGATCTAATCCCGACCGAGGTAGTGGGCGAGTTGAGGAGCATCATGGGTGCCGAGGGTCCGAAGCATCCGACCCACCAATCGATCCGTCACGAGGCCAGCTCGATCCTGCAACTCCAGCGTCGAGGACCGGGTCAGCTGGGTATAGATGTCGGCAGGATATGGAGTAGCAGTGGTCATGAAATCTTGGGTGCGAATCCAAGACCCTCCCCCTTTGGCGCCGACGACCGCAACGCCTATGGCCCAGTCTCCGAGATAGCCGGTCTCAGCAGCTACGTCTGCTGCAAGCTGCACGGATCGATAGACCAAGCCCGCTATCAGCACGTCGAACAGGACTGCCACGTCCGGTGCTCGTCCGGGGTCGGCGACAGCGCTGGCCCGGCCGCAAAACACCCGTACCTCGCCGTCTTCCGACAGTTCGATCTCTAGCAGATGGTCTTCCCGGTCGGCCGAGGCAAGCTGACGTCCAGCTTGCAGGTCATAACACGAGGCTGCCCAACCGTCGCTTCGTGTGGTGCAGTTAGTGGCATCGCCGAAGTCGGGGGCCCATTTCGACCCGAAGGGAGGGTATAGGTTGGCACGCCGGCGAATAAGTGATAGGAGCCACTTCTGCCATTGGCCGTGCTGGGGCACGGCATCAAGCAGCATCGTCGGACGTCCGGGGCGAGGGAGGGCAACAACGAAGAGGTGGGCCAATGTCGGTTCGATGCCAGCTTCGACGAGAGGGTCTCTCGCAATGTAGGAATCAAGAGTTTCACTGGCGTCACGGTTGAGCAGTCGACGACGGTCGTGAAGGGCTACCACATCGGAGTCCGTTAGTTGGCGTTTGGTCCGATCGCCTCGTCCCCAGTATTTCCCTTCGACCATATGTGGCGCTACAGATGACGGGGGTACCTGCACTGATAGGTACCCGACATCGGGGTCACCTTCGCTGGGAATTGCTACACATCGTACGAACAAAGGTGGATCGCATCGTGTGAGAGCTATTTGCTCAACACGTTCAGCTATCCCGGCAAGAGGAATGGGATGCAAGGCACTGAGCGGGTTCGAACGATCTCGATCTTTAGCGTCTGCAATGCCGACTAGAAGAATCCCTCCTGAGACCGCTAACGAAGCAACGTCGCGGGCTAGCTCCTTATTGGCAGCATCGCCCGATGCCAGCTCACGCTTTAGCTCGAGGCCGGTGCCGCCCTCATCAAGGACGCCAACCGTGGCCGCCGCTGCCAGCTCGGGCTCCGACGTTGGTTGCCATACAACCGAAGGCTCGTTCATAGTATGGCGAACACTAGTTCGGTCCTCCCTAGAGGCAGCCGTGCCCACGAGATACAGAATCTTGTGGATTGGATTCGCTCAGTTCCAGCCAGAGGGGCTCGAGCCGGCCAGGAGTTACGCCTGCGTCTGCACATCGAACTGGGCGAGGATGGCTGGCTGGAAAACAGCTACTTCGCAAATGGACGAGACCCCATCTGGTACGTCACCCTGATCAATTTCACCGGCCCACTACTAGTTGCCCGTCGATTCATCGAATGGTTCGAATCCAATCGCGACCGAACCTTCGCAAAAGAAGAGTTTTCACATGTGGACGTCTGCCGCTGGCAGTTCGATGGATCCCGAATGACGCCCAAGGTCGTGGCTTCAGTCAGTCTCGATCAGGACAACGGCTGAGGACCCCTGGCTAGCGCAGATCACCAGATCCCAAGCGGAACCACACATATCTAAGACCGCACTAGATTGGCCACATAAGGCGCCTTGTTATCGAAGAGCTCCGCGCGGGTGAACCACCCCGACTTTCATAGAGACTCAGTCGTGTGTGTAACGGCTGCTAGCTCAGGGTTGGTTTGACGGTAGTAGAGGGCCTCCTTTTCGGCTGGGGGAATCATTCCGATCGGTTGGAGGAGGCGACGGTGGTTCCAC
>DATLEZ010000016.1:0-35246 GCA_035525055.1 Acidimicrobiia bacterium
GCCCGGAAGCCGCGCAGCTCCTCGTCGGACATGTGCACGACCTCGCGGCAGAAGGTTTCCAGGGCAGCGTCGCCGTCGCCCGCGGACAGGTGCTGCTCGATGAGATCCATCACGGCATCCGAGGCGGCCCCGATCTCGGGGTCCGGGTTGGGCCAGCCTTCGTACAGCGCCAGGCGCCGGACATGGCTCGTCCGCCGTGCAGCTCCGAAGGCGCACACGCCACCGAACGAGTGGCCCAGCAGATCCACCCCGGCACCCGACGTCTCCGCGGCCAGGTCGACGACTGCGGCGATGTCCTCGAACTCGCGGGACAAGTCGTAGTCAGCTGTGTCACCGCTGCCCCCACGGCCACGCCGATCGATCGCGTAGAGCGTCCGATGTGCTCCGAGAAATGGGAGCACCGGATCCCACGTCGTGTGGTTGGAGACCGTGCCGTGGACAAGCACGAGCGCTGGCCCCTGCCCGGTCATCCAGTAGGCGATGGTCGTGCCGTCCCTGGACACGACCGTGGCGGGGCTCGGCGATGCCATGGGCATTCCCGGTCTGGAAGCTCCGACCTGGTGCTCCACGGACGCATTGGTAGCCCTCCCGGTCCTCCGCGTCAAGCAGACCTCCCCGCCGCCGGCAGGCTCACCACGGCGGCGAGAGGCCATCACCCCGGTGGTCCAGAGCCAGGTCCCGGCCGTGCACCGAACACGGTGGTGGTGACCGCCAGCCAGGCCCGAGCTCGCTCGGCTGCCGGGGTCACTCGTGCTCGGTCACCTGGGTAGATGGCGGCGACGAGGAGGCCGTGTGCTTCCTCGTGGACAGGTTGACGGCGTCCGCCTCTGAGCCCTCGGCGAGGCAGAAGATCTTCCTGGCCTCTTCATCCACCCAGTACTTTAGGTGGGACACGCCGTGGCGATCCTGGGAGCCCAGCTCCTTCTGAAAGTGAAGTACCACCTCGAAAGCGTGGTGTCCGGCGAGCCCGACGACAACCAGCTCGACGCCTGGTGGGCGGAACCTCGGCGTGGCACGCTCATGGATGAGGACGAGATCGCGTGGAAGGAGATCGCCAACGCGATCCTCCACGGGATGGCCCCTTACCGCAGTTCGCCGTGGGGGAGGCGCCTCTCGACGTGGCTGACGCCTACTCGGCGGATACTTACTACTACTACGAGCAGGTGTTCGATGTCGGTGGTGGTTTGCTTCCAGACGTCCGGGAGGCGTTCGAGTGACTCGAGGGCAAGGCCCTGTTGCTCCACGACGTCCAGGTACCGCAACCTCTCCGACGACACGGCTACGGCAGCCTCCTCGCGGCCGGTTCGAGCGCGGAATCCATCACCTTTGCTCGGAAGCTGGATTCGGACAAGGTCGGTTCCCACTCCATCATGCCCCCTCTTCGCTGAGGCGTTGAGCGATATCACCCCCTCGTTGACGAACGCCTCGAGGCGAATGCGGTCGTCGAAGTTTCAGTCTGACTTCAGGCGTGGTTGACACCGGTCAGGCGGCCAGGCTGGCCTGGAGGTGTTTCTCGAGGGCTTCAAGGAATCGGTCGATGCTCTCGATGTGGTGGGCATGGCTGCCCGCCAACTCGACCACGCTGGCGTTGGGAAGGTGCATCGCAAGCAGGTCGACGACCCTTTTCTCCACTTTGCCTGTCTCCGTTCCTTTGGTCAGCAGCACCGGGCAGCTCACCGCCGCTAGGTCCGCAAGTGAGTGGTCGGATCCCATTAGCCTCTCGGACAGCCAGGAGAGGGCCATGCGATGGGGCCACGCCCGTTCCCAGTACGGATCTGACCGGGCTTGGGCCGGATCGCTGACGAACCCGGCCAGGTAGAGGACGCGGGCTAGGTCGTCTCCGGTCACGTCCTGGCCTGCCAAGGAGTGGAGGAACACGGTGGACTCCTGATGTTCCCGGTCGGACTCCCCCGCGGCTTCGAGTATCCAGTCCGCGGCCGGCTCTACGAGAGTCATCGATAACAGCCTGCCGGGGTAAGCGATGGCGAAGTCGAGCAGTCCCTTTCCCCCAGCCGACCATCCCGCGAAGTGTGCCCGTTCGATCTCCAGGTGGTCGACGGTGAGGAGGAGGTTCTCAACCGCCACCTCCCGGGTGTAGGAAGGATCACCCGGCATACCGGCCGAGCCCAGCTCGTTGTGGATGGGTTGGACCCTGATGGTCCAATATCGGCCGCTGAGCCGTTCCTGGTGGGGGATCCACGAAAGCCACCCTGTCATGCCACCAGGTATCAGCACCAACGGCTCACCTTCACCGGCGGCATCTACGGTGAGAGGACGGGGTCTCATCCCTGCCATCCCCCCGGCTCGACCCCGCATCTCCTCAGGACAGCTGTGACGATGCCTTCATCCCCCTTGTACTTCAGGCTGGTCATACCGGGAACTCTCCGTCTCAGCCCTTGAATGTACCGGATGCTGTTGTCGGCCGCATCGGGTGAACACTCCAATCCCTGAGGACAAGGCGCCTGACAGCCCTTAGTTCCGGGAGACGGGGATGGCAGACCATCCGATCGATGAACCTCCTATGGACCGTCCGCTCGATTTCAGACCAACGCCCACCACTCCGGGCGGGATCTCGGTAAGGAGCTGAACCTCAGGAGTTTCGGGCGGGATGGAGTGCGGTTGTTGGATCGTTTCCTGGCCGAGGCGAGCGTTGCTACCTTCGATGAAGACCTCCTCCAGCGGCTGAGAGCGCAGACCAGGCCAGCCGGCGGCTCGAGGAGCAGATCGACAAGTCCAATAGCGGTGCGCGAAACAGGTGATTCTCCCCATGCTTCTCAACCGTCGATTCGGCATTCTGGCAGGAGCCCGAGACGAAAGGAGATCACATGTCTCAGGAGAACAAAGATCTGGTCCGTAGGTGGTTCGAGGCTCTTAGCCGCCACGATGTCGACGCAGTCGCCGATATGGTGACCGAAGACTTCATCCACAACAGCTCAACGAACCAGGGTCGCGACGGTGTTCGAGCGGAACTTGACTATTGGTTCAGCGCGTTTCCTGATGCCTCTTTGTCAGTGGCGGACCTCATCGCCGACGGAGACCGGGTCGTGGCGAGGGTCATCTCCAGCGGAACGCATGGCGGCGCGTTCATGGGTTCGCCGGCGACGGGAAAGCGGATTTCGGTCCAGGAGGTTGACATCTTCCGTATCGAGAACGGCAGGATCGCCGAGGCGTGGGCGGCAGTCGACTTCTTCGGGATGCTGACCCAGCTTGGCCTCTTGCCTTCGGAAGAGCCCGTCGGTTGACCTCCAGGCCGGTCTAAGAGGACAACGAGGTGTTGGGGCCGAGGCGCAGCACATGTGCTGCGGCCTCGGTCCGGCTTCTCAGGTTCAGCTTCATCAGAATGTTGCCCACGTGATTGCCGGCGGTTTTGGTGCTGATGAACAGCCGTTGTGCGATCTCGGCGTTGGTCAGACCCTCGGAGAGAAGCGCTAGAACCTCGACTTCTCTCTTGGTCAGTCGCCCGACACCCTTAGGACCGACTCTTCCTCGTTCACCCAGAGATCGAAGCTGAGCATCCGCCCGGTCAGCCTGACGGACGGCCCCAACCTTCTCGAATACCGCTGAGGCGGCTCTGACCTCGTTGACGGCGAGCTCGGTCTGACCGACAGCCTCGAGAGCCTCCCCCAGGTCCAGGCGGGCACGCCCCGCATCGAGTCGCATCTTGAGACGATCGAACCGCTCAACCGCGGACAGGAGCGCCTCAGCGGCCTCGGTCCCGTTTCCCTGCGCCAGGAGAACCCGCCCAGCCGCCAAATCGCTTTCAGCCAGGGTCCGATCGTCACCGGCTCGCTTCGCCAGCGTTTCGATTGAATGCGCCGACGACTTGGCACCGTCGATGTCACCGCGAGCGATCTGAACCGTGACCAACATCGACAGGAATGGAACCGCACCGACCGACTCGGACCCCATTCTTCGCAGCCACCGGTGAAGCACCGAGGCCGCAGGCGCCAGTTCGCCTCTTTCTACGTGGAGCGCCACGACCGGGCGGATCGACTCGGGCCTGGTTTCGATCCCGGATAGGAGCCGTTCGGCCTCCTCGAACCGTCCCTGGGAGATTCTCAACTCCGCCAGGCGAGCTCGCGGGTCGACACACCTCGCCTCATGGCCGCCGTTTTCCAGTTTTTCGATGGTCCAGATCAGCCACTGCTCCGCAGAAGCAAGGTCGCCGCGGGCAGCGAACACCCCAGCGCAGCACGATCCGCAGAATGAAAGGAGCGGCGCATAAGGCCGCACTTCCAAGAATTGCTCCGCAATCCGGCCCCACTGCTCGAGCCGCCTCCCGTCGAGGGCTGCCTCACACGCGGCGACCATGTCGCAACACGTCTCGGCAAACGTCTCGGGTCTTTCAGCTTCACCGGCGGTGGCAGCAGCCATCGCCTCATCTAGACGTACCATTCCCTCATCTACTCGACCGGACCTAACCAGGGCCAGCCCTGACTTTGCCAACGCCCGAATCTCCAACTCGGCATCGCTGAACTCTCTGGCGGCCGACAAGGCGTCGTCCGCGTAGTCAGCCATCCGCACCGGATCGGTCTCGAGGCCACTTCGAGCCAAAGCAAGCCAGCCCGATCCTGACGACGACGCGCCGTCGAGTAGACGTTCGGCGCGACTCAACCAGCCTCCCGCGACCGCCTCGTGACCCGGGCTCGCCGCGTGCTCCAAGCCGAGCCAAATAGCAACCCGCGCCGCCTCATCCATCCGACCGGCCTTCCGGTATGCCGAGTATGCCCGGCCCCGTGTCGTAAGAGCCTCACCTGTCTCGCCCATCCACCACAACGCCCGCCCCAAACCATCCATCGCCTCGGGAGTCGGCGAGTTGGCTATTGACTCTTTGAACGCGTCACGGGCCTCAGCCCACCGGGCCGAACGAAGAGCCTCCTCTCCCTGAGCGAGGTGGTCCGCCACGTCCGAAACCGTCATAAGCGAATAATGCCCGATCCGAAAGCGGACTGACGCCCTAATGAAGACCCCGAGGTATTCGAAAGATGGTGTCGACCAGGTTTTTCGATGCGGGTGCGATCTTCGAGTCAAAGGCTGACACAAGGTCGTACTCATGTTGGGAGTCGGTCGTAAGCCCCACCTTGCAGTCAGAATCAGACGCTGCATTAGCGCTGTGCCGACCTCGAAGTCACTGTGTCAGATCCCAATAGACCAAATGGCGGTTGAGGAATCGGCCGATCCGGCAACCGGTCAGATAGAGCGCCTGATATATGGCCTAGCACGCTCTCTATCGGCTGGTCTTCGCCGGAAACCCCTGCGATACTTGACGATTCCCGCGCCCGTAGCTCAATTGGATAGAGCGTCTGACTACGGATCAGGAGGTTGGGGGTTCAAGTCCCTCCGGGCGTGCTACGAAAGACTTGGTAGATGGCCATTTCTGCTCCACTCCACGATTTCTGGGGATGGACGGCTGATCACGGTCTGATCACATTGCGCGATGCGGGGGTCTGTCGCCTCGAGTTCGCATTGTGCGACAAGCGTTGGCCGGACCGCGCCCGCGTCTCCGATGACGTTAGAGGCAGACGTTCCGTCTTCTCTGGATCGGTACCCTTCTGGATAAATGGACTTGATCGGGCGCAATCATGAAGTGGCGCTTTTGGGTGAATTCCTGGCTGCGGACCGAGGCAAGAGTGGGCCGCGGGCACTGATCCTGCGGGGAGAGCCCGGTAGCGGAAAGACGGCTCTCCTCAATCACGCATACGGGATCGCCCGAGGAGCACGGTTCCTTCTCGGGGGGCAGGAAGCACTCCAAAACGTCGCTTTGGCAGCAGCTACCGGTTTGCTCCGCGATCCCGACCATGTCGACGACGAGGGCAGCATCATCTCCCGGTTGGTCGCCGGATTGGCGGGCGATTCGCAGCTCCGTCCGGTGCAGGTCTTCGAATCAGTGCGCCGGCAACTGATCCGCGCCCAGGTGACCATCTTCATAGATGATCTGCAATGGCTCGATGACTTGTCGCGGAGTCTCGTCCTGTTCCTGACCAACGCAGCCCGTAGCTACGAGGAGGATCTGCGCGTTGTCGCAGCCTCTCGTCCCAGTCCCAGTGCCTCAGGCTTCATCGATGACCTGGACCGGGCACAGGTCGGCTGCCTGGTCATGGAGGTGGGTACCCTCGATGAGTCCGATGGCATCCAGTTGGTCCGACGGGTGAATGACCGCATCGAGACTTCGGCAGCCCGGGCCATATGGGAACGCTCGCGGGGAGTCCCTTACTGGATGATCACCCTGGCGGTGCATCCGGAGGCTGCTGCCCCCCGTTCGACGTTGGAGGCGCGCCTACGAGGCGCCGACGATGATGCCATCGGGGCACTCACATCCTTGGCGGTGTTGGGCCGACCCATCGACGTCGCAGAGTTGGCGTCGATCCACAGGTGGACACTGCAGCGAGCAAGGTTCGCATTGGGTGATTTGGAGGGGCGTGGTCTAGTGCGAAGAGCCGGGTCCCAGGCTCAGATAGTCCACGACATCATCAGAGAGGGAGTCATCCAGGACCTGTCTGATTCCGCCCTCGTCGGCGCCCATCGTCGTGTCGTCAGCTGGCTGGAGAGGATTGAGAACCCATCCCGAGAGTTGCGCTTGCAGACAATCGAGCACCGGATGGCGGCACATCTCCCCGCTACAGCCGAGGCGCTGTCGCTGGCTCGTTCCCAAAATCGGTTGATGCTCGGCGAGGATGGGCTCGCCACAATCTCCAATGTCGCGGACACAGCGGAAGGAGGGGAGTCGATGGAGCTCCTCATCGAGGTGGCCTCTCTGGCTTCCGAGATGGGGATTGGCCAGGCAGCTCTCGACAGGTGGTCCATCGTCTTTCACCGGAGTCATGACCCAAACACTCGGTCGTACGCGGCGATTCGGGCGGCATCGGCGGCCAGGATCCTCGATCGTACCGTCGAAGCCAGGCAGTGGATCGAGCTGGCCGAGCAGGAGCGACCGACCGACCAGTTGACAGTCGTCGAAGGCCTCGCCGTGGCGGCTGAGGTTTCGTTGTTCCACGAGCACAACATGGACGAAGGTCTCCGACTGGCGGAGGCGTCAATGGCCCTCGCCGACTCCATTGTCGATTCAGGTTCGGACATCGCTGACTTTGAGCGGATCAGAAGCGTCACGTTGCAGGCTCTCGAGGCCCTCCACCATGCATACATGGTGGCCAAGAGACACGAACTCGCCGCCTCGGCAGCTGAGCGAATGGTTCAGGTTGCCTCGAACACCCGGGAGAGGCTCACTGCCTTGACGAATGTCGGGATAACAATGAAACACCTGGGGCGTCTCGGGGAGGCGGCTTCCATCTTCAATACCGTCTGGACCGAGTCCACTCGCACGGCCCTGCTCTTGATTTCGGCCCAAGCCGCGCCCTGGTACGCGAGTGTCCTCATCGAGCTCGGCGATCTCAGTACGGCGAGTGAAATTGCGTCGGAGGGTCGGCACATCGCCGACCGTCTTGGCCTGACCCGTTACGAGAGGTTCGCCGGCCGGCAATATCACAACGTTCTGTTGCTGACCGAGGACTGGCGCGCGGCCATCGATCGGCTTCAGGCTGACATACTAACGGAGAAGGATCCGCACTGGCGCCTCGCTCTTCACGAGCTGGTCGCGTCATACCTCAGCCAGATCAGCCCAACGGGTTCGGCCGAGGCCCTGACGGAGATCGACGCCGCGCACGAGGACGCCCTCCTTGCCGACTGCAAACGGTGCATCACAGATGTGTTCGTAGACGGCGTCTTGATCGCGGCAAGATCAGGCGACAACACGAGCTGGCACGCATGGCTCGAGCGATATCGCCGGGCCAACGTCGAGAGTGACCCATTCCTTCAAGCCACCATCGACCACGCCTGGGCGCTCAGGTCGCTCGATCAGACGGCTCTGGAGCTAACCATCGACGGCTACGAGGCGCTGGGTAGGCGGGTGAGTGGCTTGTGGGCCAGGCTCGATCTCGCCAGGTCTCTGGTCGTACAAGGGAATCGTTCCCAGGCCGCCGAGGGATTCAGGTCTCTCGCGGAGGGTGCTTCGTCGATCGGAGCAGTCACCATTCAAGAGCTGGCTGAAAAGGGGTTGAGGCAGCTCGGTGTCCGCACCTGGCGCAGGAAGGGATCCGCCGACATCTCTGTCCTTACCGTGCGTGAGCAGGAGGTGGCCGCCTTGGTCGCTTCCGGAGCCAGTAACCCCGAGATTGCCGAGGCCCTCTTCTTGGCTAGAAAGACGGTCGAACGTCACGTTTCGAACATCCTCGCCAAGACCGGCTCCAGAAATCGGACCGAGCTCGCTCGTGCCTGGGGATCAGATATGAGGGAGGTCCCCGATGATTCCCAGCACCATCTGACGTAAGCCAGTCCCCGTACCCCGCATGGAAGCGAGAGGAGATAGGGACATGTCGATGATCCTGATCTTGGCGGACGAATTAGATGCGCTCGACAGCGACAGGCTGATCCGGCTGCGAGATCTCGGGGTCACGAACGTGACTCTGCTCGAGGAGGCTTCCACTGCAGGGATCCTGATACAGGGCTGGGCATTCGAAAGGACGTCCGCGAGCGAGGTGGTGGAGCTCCTCACCGCGGAAAGATCCGGTGTCCGGGTGCTACAGCCGGTAATGCAGGTCTCGGTGTCTGAGTGGGCGGTGCCCAAGATCCCGCCCGCCGACACCCGGACCCCGGAAATGGAGGAACGATGAGGAAGTTCTACGTTGTTCTTGTACTCGCCGCTATCGCGGCGGGCTCGATCCCAGCTTCGGCCTTGGCGTCGACCGCGGTCACGGTGATCCCGTTCGAGAAGCATGCGGTGGGGCCCGGTCACTACGTCGGCACCGCAGGCGACGACGGGACGATCGAGATGTTCGTCTACGACTCGTCGGTTACTGGCGACGTCCAACACTTCACGGCGACGGTGTTGCTCTCGGTTCCGGAAGGCTCGCTCACGGCGATCCTCGACGGCCGGTTCAGCTTCAATACAGGCCGGGTCGTTCTCAATGGGAGCGTCGTTGAGGGTTGGCTGAAGGGAGCCCGGGTGCACGAAGAGAGCCAGCTGGTCGGGCTCGACCCGCTGACTTTCGTCGGCACGGTGCAGCTGATGCCTAGCAGCGCCAAGTAAGCGACGAGCTCCGAGTCGGCTTGGCTACGCGAGACGCGGCCCGGGTGGCCACACCACCCGGGCCGCGCCCGGCGTGCCAGGTGTCGCACGGAATCAGTCGACGACAGGATTCCAAATGCCGACGCCCTGAAGGCGGCGAGAGTTCACATCCGCCAGAATCGGCGACACACTTCGCGATCGAGGCCCCGGCTGACGTACCCAACGCCGCGCTCCTGATCACATCCTGAGCACGGATTCTTAATGACACAGCGGGACTAGGAGCAATTTGCTGTCAAGCCGTTGTGACGAAATTCCGTGTAGACGCAACAAATCGGGACGCCATGCTGATCCGATCTGGGCTTTCGCGACTCCCGGCACGTATCGAGCGGTGGCCGTGGTTTGGTGGCAGTTCCTAGCCAGTGGAGCGCATTTTCGAGGTAAGGGGTGAAGGGTTCGGGATACTCGTGGCTCCCCCGCATCGTCGGTCTCATTCTTGGGTAGATCTGCACCTCAGCCGAGTCGGGACGACTAAAGGCGACATCCCGTACCAATCCCTCGTCAGAGAGGTGGCGCCATAGGATCTCACCAGTCGCGGCATCTGCCGGTCCCCAATCGCAGCCCGCAGCAGGCAAACCACTCGAATGGGTCAAGACATGGCGGAGCGTTACCCGGCCCCCATGGTCGGCGTCGTCGAAGGCCAGTCCGGGCACGAGTTCCACCACCGGCACGTCCAGCCTCAGGACCCCGCGCTCAGCCAACCTCACCGCAGCCAACCCACTGAGCAGCTTGGTCGAACCCACCCCGAACAACGTGTCGGGCCCCACCTCAGGGCCGCCAAGACGGGTCACCCCAATGGCGGTCACACCGATTACGCGACCGGCTGCAATCAGTCCTATCGCGCCAGCCAGGAGCCGCTCCTGATGAACGGCCGCGTCGAGCTTCTCAACTACGACATGGAAGGCATTCACCAGGCACCGCTTCATTCATGTATTTGAGTCTGCTTGCAGAGCAGTCTGATCACTTTCGCAGCCGTCCTAGGGGGCGCGGCGACGCGGGACCGGTGCCCCGGATGAAAGGGGCACCGGTCGTTGAGTGGCTGGTTATTGGCGGTCACCCGATCTTGGTCCAGGACCGCTGGAACAGCGCATCGATCAAGGTCTCGAAGCCGTGACCCGAGCGGACGTCGACGAAACGGAGCTCGTCGCCCTCGACCTCCCAGGCGGCCGACCAGAAGTCGCCGCAGGTAGGTTCGGGTACGTCGATCCCGATCCCGAGGTCGACTCGTCCGCCCTCGATGCAATACACGCCCGTATCGGTGGCTCCGTTGCCCGACGCTGCGTTCACGTCTTCGACGGTCAGGACCCCGTCGGCGAAGGTCAATGTCCACAGCCCGGCGTGATTGAAAGCGGTGGGTTGATCTGCGCCGGCCTCAATGAGGCTTTCGAGGGTGACCTCGGTCCGATAGACCCCTTCGGGAAACGGCCCTGTGGCGACGGCAACGGGATCAGAATCAGATTCCGCTTCACAGGGGGCTACCCCGGAATCGGACGCAGCCGTAGCCGCCAAGGCACGGATTTCCACCATGAGGCCCGCCGTAGCAGGGTCCTCCTCGAGTGTGCTGTTGACAACCTCAGCGGTGCTGACGATCTGGCCAGTTTGCGAGTCGTCGATGATGATGCGCCCACCGTTCCGGCAGTATTCAGCTGCGGCCTCGGCTTCGCTCGCGAGCATCGAGACGGCCCAGCTTGCTGTTTCTCGGGCGGCTGTTGTCAGGGCGTCTTGGTGCTCACCGCTTAAGCCCTCGAAAACCCTGGCGTTGATCACCAGTGAGTTCACCTTCGGAAACAACCCTACGTTGGCAACTGCGGTGGTTCCACCCGGGAAGGTCCCCGCGAGGGCATATGAAGACTCCACACCGATGATCGAACCGTCGGCTACTCCTTGGTCGTAGCGACCGTCGTCGCCGCCCAGGTCGTCGGGAGTGGCCCCGAGAGCAGTGAAGAACGCGTAGGTCGTCTCGGAGCGTGGTGCCCGCACAACCTTTCCGGCCAGGTCTGAGAGCGACGGCGGCGGATCTCCGAACAGGAAGAGATGACGGATTCCCTCGGGGAGGAGTGCCAGCCCCTTGATCCCGACATCGCTCAAACCCGCCAGCATGTCGTCGACGAGATCACTCGTGACAACTTGATGGAGATGCTCGTTCGTGGTGATGAGCAGCGGAGCGTGGAGCGCCCGCAGGGTGGTTACTCCTTCGGTGTCCCAGGCCCGGGCGGGGATCATGGCCATGTCGAGGTCACCGCTCACGACCATGCGGGCGACCACCTGGTCCCAGTCGTCAACCCCCGTGCCTGCCGCCTGCCATACAGGCTCGATCGTAAGGGTCCCGTCAGTCGCCTCCTCGACGCGGCGAGCGAACTCCTCGATCTGATCGGCGCCGGGGCGACCCGGCGGGTCGTCGGTGCCGATCTGGAGCACTACGGGAAGTGGAGAGCCGCCTGCCTTGCTCGACTCTTGACTGCCAGCTGAGCACCCTGCGACCAGCAGGATTGCCATTGCCAGCCCAACGATTTTGAGAAGTTGGTTCACCTTCTCTCCTTTCAGTCGGGCAGGAACGTATGGCAGCACGGTCGGCTCGCCATCGTGGCAGGCACGAAAATGCCGGATACCCGGATTGTGCCTGTCCACAGTATTCAACGTCAGTCGAAACTCTGCGGGCGTCCGGAAGAGCCGAGAGATCCCGGCCGACTACGGATGGTCGAAGTGTTGCTAGCCACAATGCGCCAGCCTGCGGCGCCGGTGAGAATGGAGGAGTGCGCCCGACCTTGGTGATAGTCGACGATCACGAGGACTTTCGTATCTCGGCCCGCGCCATGCTGGAGGCTGACGGCTTCGACGTGATTGGCGAGGCAGCCGACGGCGAAGAGGCGCTGGCGGTGATCACCGACTTGAGACCCACAATCGTGCTCTTGGACATACAACTACCGGGGATGGACGGTCTGGCGGTGGCCAGCCAGCTCGCATCGAGAGAGGCTCCGCCCCATGTGGTATTGATCTCTAGCCGGGAGGCCGCGTCGTACGGACCGCGCCTAGCCGGTGCCTCGGCGCGGGGCTTCATCACCAAAAGCGAGCTGTCCGGGCACACTTTGTCGAAGCTTCTGTGACGCGATGCGAAGGATCAGTTACCTCGGCATCGTCCTGGCGGTGGCCTTAGGGATGACAGTCGAAGCTGTCGCCTTCGAATGGGACAATCCGGCACGCTGGGTCCCGGACCTGGCGGTGGGTCTGGCCTTCCTCATCGGCGGAATCGTCGCCCTCAGCCGGTCGCCTCGAGCAGGATCTGGCGTGTTGCTAGTCGCAACTGGTCTGGCGTGGTTCGCAGGAGGCTTGGCCGGTGCGGCTTCGAACCTCCATCGGGGGCCGCTATTTCATCTGTTCCTCACCTACCCGACCGCCCGGCCCCGCACCCGACTGGACTCATTTGCGATGGCCGGTGGCTATATCGCTGCTCTGATTCCATCGCTCTGGCGTGACGACCGCACGGTAAGCCTGATTACGGCCTTGCTTGCAGTCGTCGTCTGGTACGGGCACCAGAGATCGGTCGGGCGTCTCCGACGCGAAAGGGACGTCGCTCTTCAGGCCACCGTCGGCTATGTAATGGCTGTGTTGCTGGGCGTGCTGGCTCGTGGGTCTATGGGTGCCACCGGAGCATTCGTTGCTCTCTATGCCTATGAGCTGGCGCTAGTGGCGACAACCATCAGCGTTGTCGTCCGGCTGCAGGACCCCACGGACGTCAGGGTTGCCGATCTGGTGGTTGAGCTTGGCGAGACGGGGTCGGGGTTCCTGAGAGATCGCCTGGCGACCGCCCTCGGTGACCCGAGCTTGCAGGTTGGCCTGTGGTCGTCTGAGTCGAAGGCCTATCTGGGCGACGACGGACGGGCGTTGACTATGCCAACCCAGGGCAGCGGTCGCGCTCTGACGGTCATCCCTCGGGAAGGGGCGGAGTTCGCGGCTCTGGTCCACGACGCCACCATCGTCACCGACCCGGCGCTAGTCGATGCCGTCGCGGCCGCTAGCCAACTATCCGCATCCAATCTCACTCTCCGGAGCCAGGTGGAGATCCAGTTGGCGGAGTTAGCCGCCTCCCGGCGCCGATTGCTACTGGCGACCGACGATGAGCGACGCCGGCTCGGTTCCCGGCTCCGCCGTGGCCCCGAGCAACGGCTGGCCGACCTCGCCCAGCGGCTCGACGAATTCGGTGAGCCCGCCAGCCTCGAGACTGTGCGCCAGCTCCTGAGGAAAGCTCGCCACGACCTGACCGAACTGGGTCGTGGTTTGCACCCTCGAGAGCTAACCGAAGCGGGCTTGGCCGTGGCGCTCGGTTCGCTCGCCGATCAGGCCCCCGTAGCGACGACTGTGGATGTCTCGGTGGGGAGATTGCCTGCCGAGATCGAAGTGACCGCGTATTTCGTTTGCGCCGAAGCCCTCGCCAACGTTTTCAAGTACGCATCCGCTCGCCTGGTCAAGATCGAGATCGCCTTTGAAAACGAGCAGGTCGTGGTCGTCATCTCGGATGACGGCGTCGGGGGGGCCGATCCGACCGGGGGAAGTGGCATCCAAGGGTTGACTGATCGAGTTGCAGCCTTCGGTGGCCGGCTGACGGTTAGCTCCCCTCCCAACATCGGTACGTCCATCACCGCCGAGATCCCCTTCAAACGATGACATGGGCGAACTGACCGACTCCGGGTACGAAGTCAGGGGGAGCCAGCTTTCCGATGAGACGAGCGCCAATACCGCGATCGGCTGGGCCCTCGCCCTCGCCAGCCTGGCCTATGGAGCGGCCACTTCTTCGCTCATCTTCGGTCCCGCACTCCTCATCAACTATGCAGGTAGCTCGACCCTTGCCGCCGCTCTCGATCTCACTGCTGGTTTGGGTCTGATCATCGCCGGGTCGGTGGCCCTCGCCCTCCGTCGACAAGGTGCCATTGGTCCGATAGCTCTCCTACTCGGGGTGACATGGTTGGCCGCAGACTGGGTCGGCTGGCACGGTGGTTCCCCCATCGTGCGAAGCGTGGCCATGGTTGCCGTCCCGTTTGTCTTGCCATTGATCGTCCACGTGGTCGCCGTTTGGCCGGTGGGGACACCTGGGTTGGCGAAGCTGCGACCAGCCGTCGGTCTGGTCTACGGAGCCGCCGCGGTTTTCACGGTAGGAAGAGCGCTATTGCGGGACCCATTCTTCGATCTCAATTGTTGGAACAATTGCACAGACAACGTTTTCCTGTTGACACACATCCCGCAGGCAGTCCGGCTGCTCGATGCGACGTGGTACGTCATTGCGGTCGCGGCCGGAATCGGGTCTGCCTCCGTCGCGGTTGGAAGATTGCTCAATACCAGTCGGGTGGGGAAGCGTGCTCTCCTTCCGGTGGTGCTGCCTGCGGCCTTCGTGGCTTTGACCGAGGCGGCGCGGCCACTTGCCGTCATGGCCCTGCCGCTCGGGAACCGTGCCGCTCCACTATTCCGGGCGCTCTTCATCATCGAGGCTCTATCCCTCATTGCCATCGCTGGTGGCGTCATGGCCTCGACCGTCCGTGCCAGGCAGGTGAGCCACACCGTTTCCCGGATAGCCAAGGAGTTGGGAGACGCCGCCGCGCCCGGCTCGCTCGCAACCTCCCTTTCACGTTCGCTCGGTGACCCCGACCTACGCGTCGTCTACTGGTTGCCGGAGTCGGGTCGGCTGGTCGATTCTGAAGGCCGGCCCACCGAGCCCCCCACCCGGGACCGGGCCGTAACCGCCATTGTCCGGGGTGGGAAAACGGTGGCGATGGTCATTCACGATCGGGGGTTGGTCGGAGCCGACGACCTGGCGCGCAGGATCGGGGCCGCGGCCAAGCTGGCGGTTGACAACGAACGGCTCCGGGCCGAGCTCCTGGCGCAGGTCGAGGACCTCAAGACATCCCGCGTGCGAGTAGTCGAAGCGGCCGATGCCGCCCGCCTCCGCCTGGAGAGAGATCTACACGACGGCGCCCAACAACGGGTGCTAGCGCTGCTCTACGAGTTCCAGCTCGCAGCCAAGAATGCAGCGAGCCGTGGCGACGACCGCACAAATAACCTTCTCGAGGGGGCAGTCATCGACGTGCAAACCGCGCTGGCAGAGCTGCGTGACATCGCCCATGGCATCTACCCCGTGGTGCTGACCGAGGCCGGCCTGGCAGGGGCGCTGGGGTCGCTTCGCAATACGGCGGCCATCCCGGTTGAGGTAAAGAGTTCGCTTAACGGTCAGGTTCCTTACCAAATCGGGTCGGCGGCCTTCGTGGTGGCAGCTGAATCCGTGGCGGACGCCGCTCAGCGAGGGGCGAGTTACGCGACCATCAATACGTCAGTTGGTGGAGGTTGGTTGGTGCTGGAAGTCAAGGATGATGGATCCAACCGACGGATTCCGATGATCCACCTCGCCGATCGGGTCGGGGCGCTCGGCGGTCGGTTCGTGGCCGAGCCTCGGATAGTGCGAGCGGAGCTGCCGTGCGGGTAGTGGTCGCGGACGACGTGATGCTCACGAGAGAGGGGATCGTGCAGGTGCTCACCGAGGCCGGGATCGACGTCGTTGCGCAAGCCGAGAATGCGGATGTCCTGTTGCGGCATGTCGCCGTTGAGCAACCTGAGGCTGTAATCGTCGACATCCGTATGCCTCCGACGCACTCGGATGAAGGCCTGGTGGCTGCCCACCGAATAAGAGCGGAACAACCTGACGTCGGGATACTTGTCCTTTCGCAATACGTGGAGCCCAGTTTTGCGATGCGGTTAATCGAGGACTACCCCGAACGAATGGGCTATCTGCTCAAGGAGCGGGTCTCCGAAGGCGCCGTCCTCGTAGACGCACTCAGACGGATATCAGAGGGTGAGACCGTCATCGATCCAACGATTGTGTCGCTCCTGGTTGGCCGTCGCCGTCGCCACGACCCCCTTGCAGCCTTGACCGGAAGAGAACGGGAGGTTTTGTCACTGGTGGCGGAGGGCCGGTCCAACAAAGCGATCGCGACCCAACTCTTCATAACAGAACGGACGGTGGAGGCACATATACAGCAGGTGTTCCTGAAGCTCCGATTACAAGGGTCCCCGGACGATCATCGTCGCGTGCTCGCTGTCCTCGCTTTCCTCAATGCTTGAAGGTTGCCCGACGGGCGATGTGCGCAGGAGAGTGCCGACTTTTGAGGTTGGACGGCTTGGCTAAGGACTCGGTGGATTTTGCGTAGTAAGGGGCTTACCTGGCCGCCGCGCGCGACGGGCTCTTGGTCGCAAGCCATGTAGTCGTTCCCGAGGGATCGCGGAACGCCCGGCACTACCGCGGTCAGGGGGTCGGATCGGAGGCTGATCACATCCTGATCACGGATTTCGGACAACAGGTCGGGATCAGCCGGGACGGGTCGGCGGGCCAGGTGGGACGAAACGCCATGTACCTGCCACAGATCGGGATCAGCCGTGATTCGAAGGGACGGGTTCTCTTGACTACGGATCAGGAGGTTGGGGGTTCAAATCCCTCCGGTGTGCCAACGAAACTGTGGAACTGCGCCGTTTCCAGGACCTAGGGTAGGCAGCCGCGACCGGCTCAGCCAGCACAGGGGGGTGAGAACGGGGGGGCGACCCATCCTGAACGACCAGTCGGTGACATCACAATTCCGTTGTAAGCGAGCGTCGGGGTTTCGTCATCTCTTGTGCCTGCCGTCGCCGATAACGTCCTCTTGCCGCCTTTCGTAAGACTCTTCGCCGCGTCACAGAATTTCGGTGTCAGACCCGGAACTCAAGGCACCCCACACTTCAACGCGAAGAGCCGAATATCCAGTTGCTGGCCTTTTCAACGGAGTCGCCACCCGGACGTGTCGCGACGAGAGCCGAGGTCAAGGCGGTGAGGATGAGAATCGGTTGAAGCACCAGGCTCGCAAGTTCTCGGTTGGTCAGTAACACGTCGGATCAAGGCCAAGCAGGTGCGGCGCCTATCCAGCGCCTCTCGATCTCAGAACGACGCAATATGCATCGGCACGCCCTGGGACTAGAGAGTATGAAGGTGCAGGTCAGCGCAACGAGCTAGCACAGAAAACCACCATCACGAACGTACGGAGAGGCCAGTTCAATGACTGGGCCTCAAGGGTTTAGGGGGTTCAAGTCCCCTCAGTTCCACTTTCACTAACCCCCCTTCTACCTGGGTTTCGCGTTCTCAGCCATTGTCGCCGGGTCGGTGGCGCGCGCCCAGGATCGGCGAGATTCCGCAGGGATCCGCAGGCTTGACATAAGCGGCTTCGCCTCATAATGGACGTGTGGCTCCGGTTGCTCTCCTGAGCCGGAGCCGAACCGGCCGGCCCTTGCTGTGGCTCTCCCGCGTCACCTTCGCCAACACGGTCAAGGGACGGTCGCCTGCCCACACGTCTCCACGTTGGCGGAGGGGTCGTAGACCAGGCTGCCGTGGGTGATGTTGGTCACACAGAACTCGATGACGTCCCCAGAGGCGATCCCGTCGAAACGCTTGATCAAACTGGCCCGTCCGTCGCTTCCGGTGAGGGCGGTCTGGTCGGATTGGACCAGGGTGCCGTTGAGCAGCCAGTCACCGGTCACGGTGGCGTCGACCACCGGGTCCCCGGTCTCGTCGACCACGGTGACCACCGCGGTGGCCCGCGCCTTGGTGTCTCTGACCAGCAGGCTCACCGAGACGTCCGAGACGTGCATCAAGGCGGACTCCGCGACAGTCGCCTCTGCGGTGGCGGTCCCGGTGGCGCCGGCGTTGTCGGTTACGGTGAGGACCACCGTATAGGTGTCGGCAACCGTGTAAGTGTGGGTCACATGGGCTCCCGAGCCGCTGGAGCCGTCCCCGAAGTCCCAGTCGTAGGAGCTGATCGACCCATCGGAGTCCGATGACCCCGTTCCGTCGAAGTCACAACTCAGATTGGTGCAGGCGAAGGTGAAGCTGGCCGTTGGCGCCTGGTTGCCGCCCACGGTCGCCTGCCCGCACGTCTCCACGTTGGAGGTGGGGTCGTAGACCAGGCTGGCGTGGGTGATGTTGGTGACACAGAATTCGATGACATCACCAGAGGCGATCCCGTCGAAACGCTTGATCAAACTGACCCGTCCGTCGCTTCCGGTGAGGGCGGTCTGGTCGGATTGGACCAGGGTGCCGTTGAGCAGCCAGTCACCGGTCACGGTGGCGTCGACCACCGGGTCCCCGGTCTCGTCGACCACGGTGACCACCGCGGTGGCCCGCGCCGTGGTGTCTCTGACCAGCAGGCTCACCGAGACGTCCGAGACGTGCATCGTGGCGGACGTGGTGGAGATCGTGGTCTCCTCCGACGAGGTGTTGTTGGTGGTGTCCGGGTCGGTTGTGCCCGCGGAGACGGTGGCGGTGTTGACCATGGGAGAAGGAGTGGTGGAAGCCGTGCCGACCGCGATGGTGATCGTGACCATCTGCCCGGTGGCGATCGTCCCGATGTCACAGAACAGCTGCTGATCCCGCTGCAGGTTCCCTGGGTGGTCTCCACCGAACGGAGGGTGACCGCATCGGGCAGCTGGTCATCCAGCGTCACCGAGGTGGCGTCGTCGAGCCCGTGGTTGACCACCTTCACGGTGTAGGTGACGTCCTCCCCGGCGGCCACCGGATCGGGTGAGTCGGTCTGGGAGACCGCCAGGTCGGCGGTGCCCGGCTCGGCATCGACGATCTTCACCACTGCCACGTCGCTGGCGTCCACCCCGGTCACGCCCAAGTCCCATCCGGTCAGATAGGCGCCTCCCAGGCCGTCCAGGGCGACGGCGTTGGCGATGCGTCCCATGTTGGTGCCCAGGCAGGTGGCGTAGATGGCGGTCGATCCGTCGGCGCTCAGCTTGGCGATGTAGGCCTCCGGGGCTGCCGAGCAGTCCTCCAGGACGTTGACCTCGGGGACCGTTCCCCCCGACTCGGACTGGCCCACCACGTAGGCCTGCCCCGCCTCGTTGACGGCGACATCCTTCACGAAGTCGTTGCTCAGCCCGCCCAGGTAGGTCGAATAGACGAGTGCCGAGCCGTTGGGCGTGAACTTGGCCACGTAGCCATCGAAGTCTCCCGGCTTGGTGGGTTGCAGCGATCCTTCGGTCGTTGGGAAGTTGAAGCCGGCTCCGCCGATGGCGTACGCGCTTCCCTCGCCGTCGATGGCGATGCGAATCCCGCCGTCGCCGTCATTGCCTCCCAGATAGGTGGCGTACACGAGGCCCGAACCGTCCGAGGCCAGCTTGGCGACGAAGGCGTCGCTGGCGCCCGCATAGACCGTCTGGAACGCCCCGGCCGTCACGGGGAAGTCGGAGGAGCTGGTCCCCCCATTGAGGTAGACGTCGCCCTGCGAGTCCACGGCGATTCCCCCGGCGACTTCACCGCTGCTGCCGCCCAGATAGGTGGAGAAGATCGGCGATCCCGAGGGATCCAGCTTGGTGACGAAGACGTCCAGCCCACCTTTCAGGGTGGACTGCAAGGGGTTGAGGGTCGGGAAGTCCGTGGAGTTGGTGAAGCTCGTGATGAGGGCGTTGCCGGTGGCATCAACCGTCACCGCACCCTCCCTGGTGGCGAGGAAATCCACGCTCGAACCCGCTTCGTCGCCACTTCCGCCCAGGTATGTGGAGTAGACCAGCCCCGAGCCGTTCGGGGTGAGTTTGGCCACGAAGGCGTCTATGCCCCCACCGAAGGAGGCCTGGGAGGCGTTGACCGTGGGCAGGTCGTCCGAGTCGGTCCTCCCCATGACGATGACGTTCCCGTCGTCGTCGAGAGCGATCCCGTGGGCCCGCTCGTCGCCGCTTCCACCGAAGAAGGTGGACCAGACCACTGCCCCGGTCGGGTCGAGCTTGGTGATGAAGGCGTCGTAGAGGCCCGACTTGGCGGGCTGGAGCGCCCCCGAGGTGGGAAAGTTCTCGGAGCCGGTGAACCCGGCCACGTAGGCGTTGCCGGCGGCATCCACGGCGATGGCATGACCCTCCTCGTTGGCCCCTCCCTCCAGCTCGACGGAGTACTCGACGGCTGGGTCGATCACCAGTGGTAAAGCAGGGTCGTAAGAGCCCAGCCGGAAGGAGATGCCGCCACCCGGGACCAGCAGGTAGGCGGCCTCCACTGTCCGGTTCCAGCCTCCGATCTCCTGGTAGGCCACCGGTGGGGCATGGACGACCGGCCCCGCCTCGGTGTGAAGGAGAAGCTCTCCGGCCGGGGTCAGCTTGAGGGAGCGAGCTCCCTCTAAGGTCATGGCAATAGCACCGGGGTCGACATGTGGGGCGACGAGAAAGTCGTACTTCAGCGAGCCCTGATCGCCGTAGAAGGCGAGGTCGATCCCGGGATAGACCTCGCTGTACTCCAGGCGCCCGAACCGGGTGAGGCCGATCCGCCAGAGGGCCGGATCGTCGCCAATGAGGAAGTTGATCTTCCCGGAGAGCTCCTCCATCGCCACCATGGTGGGATGAGAGTTGGCGCCAATCAGTCCCATGTGGAGCGCGACCGGACCATCGGGTCCGAGCAGCTCCATGTTCATCCCGTCGGGGCCGAAGGAAAGCGTGTAGCCGGAAGACCGCGCCGTGAAACGGGCCGTGTCCCCGGCCTCGGCGACGAAGCCCAGCCCGGGCTCGGGTCGCCGTTCCAGATCGGGGCGCTCCGAGTCGGCGAAGGAAAGGACCGGTATCCCCTCCACGGCCGGGCCGATCAGCCCGGTCATAGCGAGGAGCAGCCCAAGCAGTCCCACCACTACGGTTTGCGCCGGTACAAACCTATGCGGCCAGGCGGTCGCGTACATGACCCTTGACCCTCACCTTCCCATCCGACATTTGGAATAGCCCATGTCTCCATTGCCTTTTCCGGAATGCACCCCTACCACCCGTGGGGTAGATAGGGACCAAGGACCCTTCAATCCGGGGCTCTGTCGAGCAATACGATCGGGGAAGGGATTTGGTTCACGCTCTCGGAAAGGACCGTCGTCGGGCGCCTGCGCACGATGGCTTCGTCGTCCTGGACCGCGGCTTGTCGAGTGGGTGCCGGCTCTGGAAACGACCAGGTCGACCCGCCAACACGACCTCATCATCCCGTTGCCTGCCAGTGGCGAGCCGCTGGCAGACGCCACGCCAATCGATGGTATGAGGGGCACCTCGGTCCAATGCGAACCGATACGTGCTGTCGCCCTCACCTGGCGGAAGTAGCTGAGCCGGTCTCTAGGCTGCCCGATTCCAACAGTGAAGGGGCACATGGACGTATTTGCGTGGCTGCTCGCCTCCGATCCTTCGATCAGGTGGCAGGTGATGAGAGATCTCACGGGCGAACCTGCCGAAGCCGTCGCTGCCGAACGCGCCAAGATCGCCACCGAAGGTTGGGGGGCACGCCTGCTGGCCCTCCAGGACAAGGACGGTCAATGGGGCAAGGACGTGCTTCCTGCCTCACTCGAGACCACGGGGGAAGGCCTGCCCGACGTCGCCACCAGAAAGCTGCTCCGCCACTTGCATCGCGTTTCCATAGACGATCTCGGCGGCTTTCTCGGGCTCGACAGCGCGACCTTGACCGAGTGGGAAAACGAGCCAGATCCGGAAGGCGAGAACATCGGCAAGTACCGATCCGCTTTGAACTGGATGAAGAACTCAATCGGCACCCTCAAGCCCGAATGGACCTCGACGACCTTCACCCTGTTGTTGCTCCGTGATATGGGCCTCGATCCCGAGAGTGAACAGGCTCGTCGAGCAGTGGAGCTGGTTCGGGCCAACACCAAATGGGACCACGACGGTCAGGACTACTTCGACGGAGAGGTCGAGCCATGCATCAACGGCAAGGCCGTCGCTCTCGGCGCCTACTTCGGTCAAAACGTCGACGGCGTCGTCGAACGACTCCTCGGCGGTCAGCTTGACGACGGTGGGTGGAACTGTGAGGCAGAGAGAGGGTCTACCCGCTCATCGTTCAACACGACGATCGCGGTTCTCGAAGGCCTGCTGGAGTACGAGCAGATCAACAGGGCTCACCCGGGCGTGGCCGCCGCCAGGCATAGGGGTGAGGAATATCTTCTGGAGCGCCGATTGCTCCGCCGCCTATCGACTGGCGAGATGATCGATCCGGCCTGGACCCAATTCTCTTTCCCCACTCGCTGGCACTACGACGTCTTGCGAGGACTCGACTACTTACGCAGCGCTGGCGTCGAACCCGATGAGAGAACCGACGAGGCCGTCGACCTTGTGGAGAGCAAGAGGGACCCGGACGGACGATGGCCTCTGGAGAACACCCATCCCGGTCGAGTCCACTTCGACATGGATGAAGGCGACGGCCAGGCGAGCCGTTGGAACACCCTTCATGCCATGCGCGTGCTGGCCTGGTCCGGGCGCGCAAAGTTGACGAGCTCCGGCATCCGGGCCGGGGAGCCGGCTCTTTAGGGGGTCGTCGCGTCGTTCAACCACCCGGCGGACGCCCTGCAGCATCGATGCAGCGAGCTATATTGAAGAGATCGGATCGCCGAGACCTGCTCCGGACCACTGGCAGGGTTTCCAGACTGGATGGAGTACCTATGAGCACGACCGGTTGGATCATTCTCATTGTCGTCTTGCTTTTCCTGACCGGCGGCTTCGGCATCAGCCGACGTCGCAGAGGCTGATGGCGGGGGCGTCGGGCTCTCCGGGTAGGGGTGTACTCGCTCGGTAGAGTGCCGAGCCGCATGACAGAGATCGTCCGGGCCACTAGAGCTGAGCATTTCGCTCAGTTCCAAGAGCTCGTTGACGAGTTGATGTCCTGGGATAGCTCCATGTCCGCTCAGATAGGGCTGGACGTCGACGTGATTCTCGACTTCCTTCTACAGACAGCCGAGGGATATCGTCTACGAGCAGGCGCGGGTCGATGTGTTTCTTGCCACTCACGAGGGGGGCCTTGCCGGCTGCGGCGCGCTCAAACCCTTGTCCAATGAGGTGCCGAGCTATCGAGGGTCTATGTGCGTCCGGCCTATCGCGGCAGAGGCATAGCCAAGGCGATCGTTGAAGTAATCCTCGCCAGGGCGCGCGCTAGGGGTTACAAGAACGTGTGTTTGGAAACCGCCATCTTCATGACCGCCGCCCACGCCCTTTATCGGTCTTTGGGTTTTCAGGAGACGGAGCCTCTTCGTCAAGTTCCTGAAGGTCTCAAGACCGCTGAACTGTTCATGGAGTTGAGGCTCGCGGAGGCGATCTGACTGATTCCTCTAGATCGCCAAGTGGACCCCAAGCACGGCCCCGGCTACCGCCACGGCCACTACCAGCCCGCGGTTCCGATCGGCGCACCAAATAGCTCGGCGCAGCCAGGTCGGACCGCGCAACAGATCAAGGAGCGAATCGAAGTGGTCCTGGGCCGGCGCTCCGGTATCTCTGGACATCTCCAGAGCCATATGGACGAGCGGCTCATAGCGATTGGGGATCTTGGAACGGTTCACCATGTGAGCATATGTATCGGTCACAACCCGCGAAAGCTGTCGATCGACTCATAGAAAATCCGGTCGAAACTTCAGCCGTTGATCACGCGATCGTGGATGAAGGCGGGCAGCCCGGACTGCGGGACCCCGAGATGCTCGACCTCGAGCCTCTATCAGGTTCGGCCCAACGAGGCCTTCCTTTAGGCAGCGGTGGGTTGACTCCTGCTCAGGAGGCTCCCCGAATAGACAGTTGCATCAGGGTTTCTGTCCCTGATGGATTGGAAGGCAACGGTTGATTGATCTCCGTTTCTACGAATCCTGCCCGGCGATACAGCCGCCGCGCAGCGAGATTGTCGTCAACGACCCAGAGTTGAACCTCATCGGCTCCTGCTTCGACGCTCCAGGTGGTTATCGCTTCAATCAGTTGTTGTCCGAGCCCGGCCGCTCGGGACTCGGCGCAACCCACATCCCGTAGAGGCGCCGCACGTCCGCTCGGTCGCTTGGCGTGTGGGCGCCCGCCATGGCGACGAACCCGTCGGGGCTATCTACGACAAAGAGACTCTGCTGCTCGCCGGTCGATGCCTGGTTTGCTCTCCGGACCCACTCTTCTGTCGGTAGTTGCGACTCCCGCTCATAGTTGGAATCGAAAGCGCCAGGGTCTGAAAGGAGGGCTCGGAGCCGGATCTCGCGCAGAGCTTCGGCATCGGTTGGCCTGATCCTCCGAATCGGGTGGGGCACGGGTCGAGACTATGCGTCGCTGGCTGACACGGGGTCTAAACCATCGAGGGGGGGGGCTCTAGCACCCCCCCTCGATCTCGCTCCGCTTCCGGGTCGTTCCCACCTCTAGGGGAGGGAAGACTGGATGCTCTTCCGTCGTCCTGTCTTTCCTGTTTCCTCCAGACCCGGTTTCCGTGCTGGCTATGACGCCGGGCGCAGCACGCGATCCTCGATGAGCCCCGGGGGACCGGCGGTTGCCATGAGGAACCCCTGGGCGCGGTCGCAGCCAAGGGCCATGAGCTCCTCGAGTTGGGCCTGTGATTCGACGCCCTCGGCAACGACGGCCATACCGAGTGCGTGGGAAAGGTCGATGATCGAAGCGACGATGGCTCGTTCAGTGGTGCCACGGACCAGTTCATGAATGAACGATCGGTCGATCTTCACGAAGTCGAGCGGGAACATGCGGAGGTAAGAGAGCGAGGAGTACCCGGTGCCGAAGTCGTCCAGACCGACCCTCACCCCGGCGTCACGCAGCGTGTTCAAACCGGTCATTGCCGAGTTCGACGCTTCCATCAGAACCTGCTCCGTGACCTCGATCTGGAGTGCCCCTGACGACAGACCGTGGGAACCGAGCGCATCGATGACCGATTGGGCGAATCCGGCGTCGGCCATGTGGCGGGCCGTGACGTTGATCGCAACGTCGGCGAACCCGGTTCCAACGAAGAGCTCGCGCCAGATCGTCGCTTGATCGATGGTCTGGCCGAGGACCCAGTCATCCATGCCGGCCAGGAGCCCAGCCTCCTCGGCCACGCCGATAAACGCCTCGGCCTCGATCAAGAGTGGCAGATCCGGATCCCAGACCCGGACCAGAGCCTCGGCTGCGACTGTCGCACCGGTCCGGAGGTCAATGATGGGTTGATAACTCACTCGGAGCCGGTCCTCGTCGATGGCACGGCGAAGCATCCGCTCGGTACTCAGGCGATCGACCGCCCGGGTCCGGAGGTCCTCGTCGAAGACCTCGGCCCGATCGCGGCCTCGGTCCTTGGCCCTGTACAACGCGAGATCAGCCTCTTGCAGGAGGCCTTCGGCGCTGTGCCGGGAGTCGGAGGTCACGGCGATGCCGACACTCGTCGTACATATGAATTTCTCATCGCCCACCATGAACGGAACACGGCCGGCTTCGATGATTCGCTCGCCCAGAACAACGGCTTCCTCGGGCCACGAAAGATCTTCGATGACGATGGCGAACTCGTCGCCACCCCAACGTGCCAGAGTGTCCTGCGGTCGCAGAAATGCCCGGAGCCGCTCGGCCATCTTCAGGAGTACGGCGTCACCGATCAGGTGTCCGACCGAGTCGTTGATCATTTTGAACCGATCGAGATCCAGGAAGAGGACTGCCACGAGGCTCTCCCGCCGATCGAGGCGACGGAGGCCCTGTCGCAACCGGTCCATGAACACGGTGCGATTGGCAACACCCGTCAGCGGGTCGGTGGAGGCCTTGTGCTCGAGGTCAAGCTCGGATTTCTTGCGATCCCCAATGTCTCGAACAGCCGAAACGACCATTGGCCCGTCAATGCCGTCGATCAGCCTCGAGATTGCCTCGGTCCAGCGATAGGCCCCACCTGCACATCGGAAACGAGCAACGCTGGTCACAGGTCCGCTCGGGTTCTTAAGGGCTGACAGCCGAGCCCGTTCCACGAGCCCGATATCGTCAGGGTGTAGGAAGGAAGCCTGATTGCGTCCGACTAAGTCGACAGGCTCCCAGCCGAAAAGGGCGTAACTCACCGAGGAGACGAACCGGAAGACGCCGTCAACAGTGGTGACGGTGTGAAGATCGGGGGAGTCTTCTGCGACGAGTTGATGGAGCGATCGGATGATCATTCCCTCGTCAGCGATTGCTGTCACAGCACGCTCCTCTGGCCGCACACTTGGCGCCACCAGGGTCTGGAGCAACGCAACCGTCCAAAATTACCCGAGAATCGGGTGACCTACCCTCCAAACTCTACACGAGGCGATGTTCTGTGCAAGGGTCCTTGTGGCCCAACGGGGCCGGCCGATCAGGCAGCGCCGCAACGGAAGCGCTCCCATCGGTGTACGGTGGAGGGACACGACAACCTCGTTGGCGTGCCCGGCCAGCAACAGCCGGCGGAGCGGTGCTCTGGACCCTGGTAGCGCTCACTATTTTGTGGCCTCCTCGGACAAAACCATGAGCTTTTCGGACCTTCAGAAACCTTTGACCTGTGGCGGGTGAACGACGGCTACGAATCCTCACCCACCTGGTGGGCAGCGGGGCGTTCGGGCTCGAGACCAAAAAACTCTGCGAGGTCTGTGCAGAGGTGACCGGTATGTCTGGCGCCGGGATCATGCTCATGTCCGGTGACTTGCCTTCCGGGGCCGTTTGCTCAACCAACAACGTCAGCCGGCTGATCGAAGAACTCCAATACACCCTCGGGGAAGGGCCGTGTGTCGAGGCCTATCACCAGGATCGGCCGGTCCTCGAGCCCGATCTGGCTGAACCGAGTGCGCCTCGATGGGTGGCCTTCGCCGTGCCCGCCATTGCCGCCGGGGCGCGGGCGGTGTTCGGCTTTCCCCTGCAAGTGGGAGCCGTTCGCCTCGGGGCGCTCAACCTGTACCGCGATCAACCAGGCCCGATGTCCAACGAGCAGCACGCCGATGCGCTGGTCATGGCTGATATCTCTGCGGCGGCAGTCCTGATGATGCAGGCCAATGGACCGCCCGGGAAGTTCGCAGTCGAACTGGAGCGCGGCTCTGACTTCCGATACGTCGTGCACCAGGCCTCCGGGATGGTCGCCGTCCAGCTCAATGTCAGCATTGCGCAAGCAATGATCCGGCTGAGGGGGTATTCTTTCAGCAGCGACCGTCCCCTCACTGAGGTGGCAGGAGATGTGGTGGCTCGAAGGCTCCGTTTCGACGCCGGAACGGGCGAGATCGACGCTGGGCCGTGAGGTCTTACACTTTCGCGTGCAACCACCGTTTGGTTCTAGCGGACTTGGTCGTCGCCGGTGTTCGGATTGCGACCCACACCGGCAATGGGGGCGAACGAGGTAACTGGAGAGGGTATGTCTAGAGAAGAGAAACTCGCTAGGACACTTGTCGAGTTAGCCGACACGCTGGTGGCGGACTTCGACGTGGTGGAGTTGCTGACTCGGCTGACCGATAGTTGCGTAGACGTGCTGAGCGTCGGAGCCGCTGGACTCATGCTGGTCGCCCCGGAAGGCGACCTTCGGGTGATGGCATCCTCTAGCGAGGCGATGCGAGTTCTCGAGTTGTTTGAGCTTCAGGCCCAGGAGGGTCCCTGTCTCGACTGCTATCGGACCGGACTGCCAGTCGTGAACCAGGACCTGACCACGGTGAACGGCCGCTGGCCCCGATTCTCCGAAGAAGCTCTGGCAGCGGGGTTCCACTCGGTACATGCCTTGCCCATGCGGTTGCGAGGGGTTGTGATCGGTGCCCTCAATTTGTTCTTCGTCGAAGCAGGGGAGATGCAGCAAGTTGACCTCGACGCGGCCCAGGCCATGGCTGACGTCGCCACCATCGCCATTCTTCAGCACCGAGCGGCGCTTCAGGCCCAGGTTCTCAATGAGCAACTCAACTACGCCTTGAACAGTCGCATTGTTATCGAGCAAGCCAAGGGAATGGTTGCCGAGCGAGAGAACCTCAACATGGAACAGGCCTTCTCGTTGTTGCGCAACCATGCCCGCAATCACAACCTACGACTAGTAGATGTGGCGCGAGACATCATCACGGCCAAGGTAGGCGTCGCCGCCCTCGATCGTCCAACGCGTTCCGCAAAGCTCTAAAGCGCAGGCCGATCGGGCCCTGAGAGCGCGAAAAGAAAGTAGTGAAAACCGTTTTTGCCTCGGCCGGGGATGAGGTAAAAAAGACGTATCAGTTCCCGGAGTTGAGACCTCGGTTTCAACACCGGGAACTGTGTTTTACAGGTTCTTCCCGGCCGGTTCGCTTTCGGCCCCTATTGGGCCAGGTCGCGGCGGACCGTCGTCTTCTTTCCCTTGATCTTGACGTGTCTCATTGCCGAGATCACCTCGTTGGCGGCCGACTCAGGCACCTCGACGATGGAGAAGCGGTCGGAGACTGTGATTGCCCCGATCTCGTTACCGCTCAGGTGGGTCTCGTTGGCGATGGCGCCGACAAGATCCTTGGGTCGGACGCCGGCGCTGCGTCCGACGCCTACGTAGAGGCGGGCGACACTTCCGCCGCGGCCCTTGGCGCCGCGCTCCCCCTTTCGCCCACTTTTGCCGTGTCCGGTCTGATCGGACCTGCCTCTCGGGCTGACATCCGGGATCTCCTCTTGGTCGTCGATCGCCCCGCTGGCCTCATGTGCCAGCTTGACGGCGGCCCGGGCGACATCGATGACGTCAAACTCCTCCGAAAGGGCTTCGACCACACCGTTGAACCGATCCAGGTCGTCGGCAACGATCGTCTCCCTGAGCGTGGCGATGGTCAGTTCGAGCTGACGGGTACGCAACTCGGCAACAGTCGGTATTCGCTCGATCGAGATCCGCTGTTTGATCAATCGTTCGATGTTGTCGAGTAGACGTCGCTCTCTGGGCTCGGCGAGGGTTATCGCCACTCCTTCGCGGCCGGCCCGGCCAACCCGGCCGATTCGATGGACATACGAGTCGGGAGCGGACGGGACGTCGTAGTTGACGACATGGGTGAGTTGGTCGATGTCGAGGCCCCGAGCTGCGACGTCGGTAGCCACCAGTAGCTCAGTGACGCCGGTCCGCAGCCGGGCCATGACCCGATCGCGTTGCTCCTGGACCAGGCCACCGTGGAGTGCCTCGGCCCGGTACCCGCGGCCGTTCAGAGTCTCGGTGAGTTGGTCGACCTCGATTCGAGTTCGACAAAAGACGATGGCAGCAACCGGTGCTTCCACGTCGAGGATCCGACCGAGGGCAGCAGCCTTGTGGGCCCGAGCAACGATGTAGGCGGTTTGACGAACGAGCGGGGCATGGTCGGTGACCTGAGATGCCTGTTGGATGAAGATGCGGGTCGGTTGGCGCAGATGACGCTTGGCGATCTTGTCGACCCGGGGCGGCATCGTCGCTGAGAACAAGACGGTCTGTCGCTTCTTGGGGGTGGCCTCGAGGATCTGCTCGATGTCGTCGGCGAAACCCATGTCGAGCATCTCGTCGGCCTCGTCGAGTACGACGAGTTGAATGTCGGTCAGTTTCAACGTGCCGCGTCCGATATGGTCGATGGCCCGGCCGGGCGTCGCCACGACTACGTCAACGCCTCGTCCAAGGGCATGGAGTTGGCGACCGATCGGTTGTCCCCCGTAGATCGGGACGACTCTGGCCCCGAGGTCGTGGCCGTATCGGTAAAACGCCTCGGAAACCTGGATCGCCAGCTCACGGGTGGGAACCAGGACCATGGTCGTGGGCTCGTTGGCTCGACCCTCCTTGACGATCCTTTGGAGCGCAGGCAAAGCGAACGCTGCGGTCTTGCCGGTTCCGGTCGCCGCTTGCCCGAGCAGGTCCTTTCCCTCGAGAAGAATCGGGATGGCCTGGGCCTGGATGGGAGTGGGCTCTTCATAGCCGAGATGGGCAAGGGCGGACAGAAGCTCGGGTCTTAAGCCCAGCTCTGCGAATCCATTCGGCTCAAGATCCCCTTGATCCACAACCTCTCCGGCGGGTGGGGTTTGGTGGTGGGAACCGTTGAGCGGATTCAGGACTGTTTCCAGCTCCAGCGAATCTGCCATGTGTTCTTCACCTTAAAGGGTCGCCGATACCACCTTTGAGGGCCTCGAAGTGAAGTGGGGTCGTATTGGTGGTCGAACCCGTGCCGTGGGTGGCTACGTAGACTTGCGGTGGCGTCGGGTGTGTTCCGTATCTCCTGTTGGCGAGCCCGGAGCGCCCCGATCTCTCCCTGGGTGGTTACTGCTGGCCGGCAGCGTTGGCGAAGGACCTGATGACCCGGGCGACGTCGTTCTCGTTGGTTCGCCAGTTCGATACCGACAGCCGGATGGCTGCCTGGCCCATCCAGGTAGATGGGCTCGGGTAGACGTCTCCACCCTGGTGGACCCGTTCGAGGATCGAGTGAGTGCGGTCGTCGTCCTCAAATCGCACTAGAACCTGGTTGAGAGCTACGTCGTTGAGAATTTTGCAACCGGGCAGCTCAGAGAGACCATTGGCAATTGCGTGGGCGTGAGCACAACAGCGATCGATTCCGTAGAAGCTCGCGCTCGTCGCTCAAGTCAACCCTCGCTCTTCGCAATCAGATACCCCTCGGCCCGCTCCCCCAATTCATAGCGGCCCACCAGCGACTGGAAGCGGTCGCCATGGTCGGGCACCTCGAGGTGGGCGAGTTCGTGGACCAGCACCCAGTCGAGAACCCAAACCGGCATCGTTGCCAACCTGTTGGAGATTCGGATCTTGGAATCGGTCGGCGTGCACGAACCCCACCGCGATAGCTGGCGATCCGACCACTCGATCGTCTCTGGCACCGGAAGGTCGTAGCGGCGGGCCAAGTGGCGAGCCCGGGTCGGAAGGTCGACCGCAGCCGAGGTAAACCGCCGGGTCGCCTGCGCGACCATTGACTCGACGAGCCTCGCCTCCTCGTCACCCGGTAATCCCGCCGGGACGAGAACTCGGACGCGGCCGTCGACGACGTACGCCTGAATGGTTCGCTTGCGTCGCTTACTGCGGACTACATCGACGGGAAGATCGGTCATGGAGGCCATCGTACGTAGGGATGCCGACAGATTTCGGTCGCCTGAGAATCGCCGCGTTGACCGCACCAGTATTCAGCGCGGCTCAAGGTGGAGCCAGACCGGATGAAGTCATCAGAGGATGATCGACATGCAGGTCAGACCGCCGTCGGCGGCCTGGAGCTCGGAGACGTCGATGGGATCAACGAGGTAGCCCGCGGTACTCAGCATTTCGTTGGTCCGGGGGGAGCTCTCAGTCGCCAGCAGATGGCCGTTGAGCATGGGAAGGCAGCTAAAACGATGCCGTTCGGCAGCATCCTCGTACAGAATCCGCAGATCTCCCAGTGCCGATTGGTCAACGCTCTCGAGCGTGACTACTACGGTCTCGTCGTCGACCGGAAGCACCGCCGACTTGAGATGCAGGGTGTCCACAACGTTCACCACCTGGAGCCGCAGGTTTTCTGAGGCGACGATAGGTCTGAGTTGGGCGATCCCCTCCAGATTGGTTCGCTCCGAGAGTCCGACGTAAACGGTGCCGTTCATCGTGAAGATGTCGCCACCGTCCAAGGTGGCCGGCGACTCGATCCAGGTGACAGTCCTGTAAGGCTTGAGATCCTCTGCGACCGGAGGGGTCTCGGGACGCCGGGATGCCGCTCCGGGTCTCGTGATCACTGCGATCGATCCGATGATGACCGCGGCGTCCTCGATAAACACGCAGTCCGGGCAGGCTTCGTCGGCCGGTACTTCCGCGATCACATAGCCGGCCCCGGAGAGCCTGGCGCGGTATTCATCGTGCTGCCGGCGGGCGACGGCCGGGTCCAGCATCGGGCGACCGTGCCGTACCAGGGCATTGGCAAACGACGTCGGGATCCCTCGAATCAGGGCGGTGTGAGCGGACTGTTGCACGTTCAGCTACTCAAACAGGGTCCGGGTATGGGTATTCAGAAAGACACCGTTGGGGTCGAGGCGCCGTCGGACGTCAACGAAATCCTGATAGCGCGGGAAGAGCCGGGCGACCCGATCAGCCGTCATGAAATGAAGCTTGCCCCAGTGCGGGCGGCCCCGGTACTCGGCGAAGAGGCTGTCGCAGGCTCGAAGGTAGGGCCAGTACTCCTTGCCCGGCTCGCCGGAGACCGAGACGACCAGGTTGTCGCGCCGATAGTTGGGGCTCATCCATGCCTCATCCTGGGCAACCACCCGTATCTCCAGCGGATAGACGCTCAAAGGCAGCCACCGCATCATGAGTCGGCGCATCTCATCGAGGATCTCCCGAGCATGCTCGAGGGGCAGGAAGTACTCGACCTCGTGGAAATTGGGGTCGTAGACCATGGGATAGATTTGATGGGCAGGACCGAACCTCTCGTGAGGGCCGAGATCGGGTGGAGCTTCGTCGACGCCGAACTCCCGGTATCGCTTCACGACGCAGTCGTCGGCTCCTGCACCGTCGAGGTTATAGAGGCGGGCCGATTGGTCGGTCGGCATCCAGAAGAGCCCGAAGTGCCGGTACTCCTCTACGTCGGAGTCGAATCGCTCCATGACCTCGTCCAACTTCATGACGTCGGTCCGAGCATGGAGGTTGTAAGCCCGTGCCACCTTGATCGTGACCTCGGTCATGATCCCGAGGACTCCTATCGAGGTTTGGATGGCGGGCAGGAGGTCGGCATTCTGGGAGCGCGTGATCTCGATGGTGTTGCCGGTGCCGTCGACCAATCGAGCGGCCTCGAGGACGGCTGAAAAGTTGGGGAAGCGGCGGCCCGACCCGTGGGTGGCGGTGGCGATAGCACCGGCGATGGCCTGAGCGTCGATGTCCCCCTGATTGGAGAGTGACAGGCCCTGAGCCCAGAGCGGCTCGCCAAACTCGGCGATGGTCGTCCTGGGTCCGGCCGTGACCAGGTAGCGGTCCTTGTCGATGTTGATGATTCCGGTCAGGTTGCTCAGATCGAGCATGACTCCGTCGGTCTCCACGATCGGGGTGAATGAGTGGCCGGCACCGGCGGTGCTGATGCCATGTCCGGCCTCGACCGCAGCCAGAACCTGTTTCTGAACATCAGACTCGGAGTCGATGACGATGGTGGCCTTTGGCACAAACGACTGATTGCCGACCCAGTTGGTCCACGGGGGATTCGTCATATGTCGGACGGTATACCTTGCGAAACGGTGATTGTCGGCTGACCCGGCGGGCTGGCCTCTAGCCGGCCGTTATGAGGATCATGTTTCCATCGGGGTCGTCGACCATCGCGGCGTAGGGCCCGGAGGTCTGAACCGGGGCGCTGCGGCCGTGATACCCGAAACCAACCAACTCCTTGCACTTGCCGTCCACCGCGTCGTTGTCGGCCAGAAAGAACTCGAGCATGATCCGGTATCCACCGGCGGGCTCCTCCCGGGTCGGGTCGTAGTTCTTGGCAAACACGGTGTCCCAGAACAGCGTGACCCCGCTCTCCATGCGGTGCATCACGAACCTTTCCTCGTCAGCGGTGGCGGGAATCTCGATCCCCAGCCGGCTATAGAACTCGAGGGAGTCGGGCATGTTTCTGACGACCAGGCCAACCATGCTCAGTTCGATGGACAAGGTAGGTGTCCTTTCCTGACAGCGTCGGTAGAGAGTTGAGAGTAGGAGGATGGGCTCGCCGGAGCGGGGTCTCGAGCGTCAACCTCGAACGTGGAACCCGCGACGCACCACCACCAGGCCCGCCACTCTCGTGGCCTACGATCGGGCCGTGCCCAAGCGGTTCATAGTTGAGGAAGCGGCTCTTCCTTTTGCCTCTGCGATGAGGGGAGTTGCCGCCCGCGGATACCGCTCCGAAGACTTCCGGGCGGACCTCGGAGCCGGTGTCACTGTTGGGATTGTGGCCCTTCCCCTCTCGATGGCCCTCGCCATTGCCTCGGGAGCACCTCCTCAACTCGGCTTGTTCACCGCCATCGTCGGAGGGGCGGTGGTGGCTTTAGCCGGCGGTTCGATGCACTCGGTCACCGGCCCGACCGCAGCGTTCGTGGTTCTGCTGGCGCCAGTGACAGCCCGGTACGGCGTGTCCGGATTGATGGTGGCCACCCTGATGGCCGGGGCGATCCTGGTCGCGATGGGACTTCTCAGGTTGGGCAACCTGATTCAGTTCATACCCCATCCTGTCACGACCGGATTCACCGCCGGGATCGGCGTAACCATTGCCGTGCTCCAGTTGGGTGACTTCCTCGGTCTCGGCCCCCTCGAGGGCGACCGCATCTGGGATCGGATCGGTGACCTTGCGGATCGTTTTCCGCAATCTCGTTGGCCCGATGTCGCAATCGGGTCCTTGGCGTTGGCTCTGATGATCTTCTTTCCGAAACTGACCAAACGGGTCCCTGCCCCCCTTGTGGCCGTGGTCGGTGCCGCGGTGGCGGGTGTGATCTTGACGGCGGCCGGGTCGGACGTCACGACGATCACCACCCGGTTCGGTGGAATACCGGCAATGCCTCCGACTCCCGTGCTGCCGTGGACTGTCGGAGAAGGCACGAGCTGGGCGCTGGTTCCGGAGTTGGCTCCCACCGCGGTTGCGATCGCGATGCTGGGTGCGATCGAGTCGCTTCTCTGCGCGGTAGTTGCCGACGGCATGACCGGCTCGCGACATGATCCCGATTCGGAGTTGCTCGGCCTGGGCCTCGGCAACCTGATTGTCCCTTTCTTCGGTGGCTTCGCCGCCACCGGGGCGATCGCCCGCACGGCCACCGCCATTCGGGCCGGGGGGAGGACGCCGCTGGCTGCGGTTGTCCACGCCGGGTTCCTTCTGGCGGCGGTGCTGGTGCTGGCTCCGCTCCTCGGGTACATCCCGATGGCCGCCATGGCAGCTCTATTGCTTGTTGTCGCCTGGAACATGAGCGATGTCTCGCACTTCCTGCGCATGCTTCGGATCGCCCCTCGTAGTGACATCACGGTTCTGCTCGTGTGCTTCTTCCTCACGGTCCTGTTCGACATGGTCGTGGCAGTTGGGGTAGGGGTGGTTCTGGCGGCGCTCCTCTTCATGCGGCGCATGGTGGAGATCTCCGGGGCCCAGCTTCTCGGAGGTCCGCAGGGTCACACCGCCATCGGCCTCCCTCCCGGCGTCGTCTTCTATGACGTCGGCGGACCGCTCTTCTTCGGTGCGGCCCAAAAAGCCCTCTCGGCCCTGACCACCATCACCGGCGACGTGCACACCGTCATCATCGACCTCGAGGATGTGCCGGCCGTTGACGCCACCGGACTGGTCGCGCTGGAATCGATCATCGAAGACCTCAACGACCTCGGAATCAAGGTCGTTCTCACGGGCGTGCAGACCCAGCCCAAGAGAGCGTTTGCCCGGGCCGGAATGGTCGACGTCATCGGCAAGCTCGAGATCACCGACAACGTCGGGGACACAATCACGCAGGCGATCAT
>DATLEZ010000017.1:0-4809 GCA_035525055.1 Acidimicrobiia bacterium
TCGCCGGGGAGAGCAGCACCAGCACAACGATCATCGTCCACACCGACGTGCGGAAGTACCGCTCTCTCGAGGTTTCAGCAGGACGTTGTCCTACCAGCTGTGGATTGATGTCGTCGGAACCCGGCGGTGGTGGCCCAGAAATCATCTATCTAACAGACGATCTCGACGAGAATACGGGTGACACCACACTGCCGGTTTGTGCTGACACTGCGGCTCTACCACTGATCGCTGACATGCCGACAAGCGTACTCAGCGAACTCCAGAGACTTAGCTCCGTTTTGAGCATTAATACAGCCGGCCTGAAAAACCGGAGGTCGACGGATCGACGCCGTCCCTGAACACCACTCCCCTACCGGGGGATGCGCTCGACCGACCGCGTTGCCGGGTCGATTGGCGAGGATGATCACTCCGGTGACGATCATCGCGCCTTGGAGAATTATGTATCCCAGGTTAGCCAGCGTCAGCAGGTTCGGGTCGATCTGGAGCACCACGTACACCGATGCGGCGACCGTGATCGCCCAGATCGGGACCAGCAGCCACAGGCCTGGTTCCTGGCCCCGGTCCCAGTCGATGCTCTCTCACGCCTGATCGTCACATCCCCATTCGGTCATGTCCGACCGTCGATATTGCCAGGTACCCCGCTGCGAGGGCGTTACGAGAATCACCATTGGCGAAGCAGCCATACCTCCGGCTCCGGGTCCCCGGTGTCGACATCGGCGAAGAGCGACACGGCCCGTCGCAACGAATCCTCGGCCTCAGGCTCTCGTCCAGCCCTATGGTGGAGATCGGCGAGATGATTGTGCAGCGCGGCCTCGCGATGACGATTCCCGGTTCGGACCGCGATCTCGATTGCATCCTCGATCAGTCTGACAGCCGTGACCTCGTCTCCGGCTCCGGAATGCAACAGCGCCTGGTTGTTGAGGGTGGCCATCCGCAGCAGCTCGTCGTCTGCAGCCAACCTCATCGCCTCATCTAGATGGTTGATAGCCGTCGATGGGTCCGGGGTAACGACACCCAGGATGTTGTGGACGCGGGAGAGTTGCACGGGATAAGCAAGTCCTCTGCGTTGAGAGGTTCCACAGCGAGTACTACGTCAGCCGCTCGAACCAGGTCGGCCACTGGATCGAGCATCGGCTCGCCGACTCGCGACGCCATGGTGAGGAGGATCGGAGTCTCGGAGATGCGTCTGGCAATATAGGCAATGAGGCCAGCCGATGCCGGATCGATCCACTGGATGTCGTCGATGAGCAGGACCAGTCGTCGGCTCTCAGTGAGCGCCTTCAGGACAGCGTGAACACCTTCGTATAGGCGCAGCTCACCGAAACGGTCCGAGGCGGCCAGGGGTGCCGGGCCCAACTCCGGGATCAGCCGGGTCATCTCGGTGAGTGCCCACCCCGGGATCTCGGCGATGACACTCTTTATCAGCGGTAACGCATTCCGGAGCATCTGCGTAACGACTCCGTAAGGCAGTCCCTGCTCCATGCGATACGCCCGACCAAACATCACGTGCGACCCTCGGGATCCCGCCTCGGCGGCGAGGTCTTCAAGAAGCCTGGTCTTGCCCATCCACGTCGCTCCGGTGACGACCACGACACGGCCAGTTCGGGTGACGGCGTCCATCGAATCTCTCAACGTCTCGTGCTCACGTTTGCGGCCGAGCAGCTCGTCGGGACGATTGGCTCGGGCTGCTACTGGCTCAGCTCTCGCGGTCGAGGATCGCCACGAAGCTTCGATAGGTCTCGATCGAGCCAGGCCGGTCTCCTGCCCAGGCATGGAGAAGCATCAGGAGACGATGCGCCGGCTCGTGGAGTGAGTCGAGGTCGCCCCATCTCGAGCGGCGGCGATCGCTTCCGCGTACTGGCCGGCTGCGGCACCACCGATGGCCAGTCGGTTGAACGCCTCACCGGCTCGAATCCGGAACGACTCGGCCAGGTTTCGAGCCCAATCCTCGAACTCTGGCGCATCCCGGATCGAGAAGCCGACGAGAAAGTCGCCCCGGTAGAGACTGGTAGCTCGCTCGAGGTCGGGGATGCAGTTGGGGCACACATCCGATGAGTCGTGACCGTGGCTCATAGTCGTAGCTAACGTCGACTCGAATTCATCGGTGCCAACCCAGAATCTCTCGGTGAGCGCGATCCGATTGCGGTCGGCGGTGATCATCTCGCTGCCAACACCGGCGCGAAGTGCGGACAGGGTTCGCCTCAACGTGGCCCGGGCTCGGTCGGAGGCCGATTCGGCCCAGAAGACAGCCGCCAAACCCTCACGGATAACATCACGCTGCACTGCCAGATAGGCGAGCAGGGCAATGGCCTTTGCGGGCGTCGACCCGTATCGGAGCACCGTCCACCGTCATCATCGGTGGCCCGAAAAGGCGGATTTCAAGCACTGCCCATAACTAGCTAGGAACGGATCGCATGATGGCTTCCGTTACGAGGGACCGGGAATCGGGGTCTCGGAACGCTGGATGCGGCTCACCCCGGTGCCTAGTGGCGTTGCGGTTACGTAACGAAATCGTGGCAGGCTGTGCTCGATGAACGGTGATATGGAGCTCCTCGCCTCGACCGAGGGGACTCGGTGGTGCATCTCGCGGCGTGGCAGGGTGCTCGCGGTGACGGTTTCGTATGCCCTGGTGGTCGGGTTGCTGGCGGCAGTCTTCTTGGTGGTCACACTTTTGCCGTCTCTGTTGCCGGCGGATTCGGATCTGGCGGTGGCCGGTTCGACGCTGGCGGTAGCGGCGTTGTTCAACCCTGTACGAAGAAGGGTCCAAGTCCGGGTTGAACGCCGGTTCAACCGATCCCGTTATGACGCCCAGAAGGTGATGGACGCTTTTTCGGGTTCGTTGAAGAATCGGGTGGATCCCGATGGGGTGGTGGAAGGTTGGGTGGGAGCGGTATCCGAGACCATGCAACCAACGACGGTCGGGATCTGGGTGAGAGAGGCGGGAGCATGAGCCGGCGGCGGGCCGCGTTCCTGAGCTGGACGATGTGGGTGCTAGGACTAGCCGGGATGGCGATCGGAGCCGTGTTGGCGGCCCGGAACCCGCCGATTTCGACCAACGAGCCGCCCTCATCTCTGTTGGAGGACATCATCTGGGTGTCCTCATTTGTCGGATTTGGCCTGGTCGGCGCGCTGCTGGTTTCCAGCCGCCCGTCCAACCGCATCGGCTGGATCCTCTCCGGCATCACCTTCGGGATGGGCATTCAGGTTTTCGCGAGCCAATACGGCCGCTACGCGCTGGTCACCGAACCGGGCACACTTCCCCTGGGTCGCCTCGCAGCCTGGGTCACCGCTTGGGGGGCATTGGTCCCGGTGACTCTGGTGGTGTTCCTGGTTCTGCTCTACCCAACCGGGTCGATCACCACAACGCTCGGACGTTTTGTCGCGAAAGTATTCCTGTTCATGGCCGCGTTGGACCTCGCTGCGTTCGCTTTGCGACCGGGTCCGGTGGAAGGAGATACCCCACCCCGCAATCCGTTAGGAATCTCCGGAGCCGACCGGTTCCTCGATCCGACCGTTGCAATTCTCGGCGCCGTCCTGGCCCTGCTATTCGTGGTGGTGCTGATCGACCTCTTCGTTCGCTTCCGCCGGTCCCGGGGTGTGGAGAGGCAACAGTTCCGGTGGTTCCTGACTGCCGTCGGAGTCCTTCCCATCCTCTTCATCCTGGCGAATCTTCTCGAACAGGGGATCACTGGGGAGCGGGGGTTCGACCCGACGGTCGTGATCTTCCCGCTTTGGGGGATCGGAACTGCTGCCGCCATTGCGGTGGCTATCACCCGGCACGGTCTGTACGAGATCGACCGGATCGTGTCCCGCACCCTCTCCTATTCGTTGGTGGTGGGATTCCTGGCCCTGGTGTTCTTTGCGGTGGTGACAGGGTTGACCTCCGTGTTGCCGGGGGAGTCGGATCTGGCGGTGGCCGGTTCGACTTTGGCGGTGGCGGCTCTGTTCAACCCGGTGCGGCGTCGGGTTCAGTCGGGGGTGGACCGCCGCTTCAACCGGTCCCATTTTGACGCGGAGCGGGTGATGGAGGAGTTCGCTGGGAGTTTGCGCGACCAGGTCGATCCGGATGAGGTGGTCGAGGGATGGGTGGGGGTGGTGTCGGAGACGATGCAGCCAAAGACGGTTGCGGTATGGGTGAAGGAATGAAACGGCTGGCGTGGGTCTATGCCGCCAGTGCGGCGCTGGGGACCGTGTTGGCCATTCGGAAGAATGAGCCTGCTGCCTTTGCTGGGATCAGGACCGGTCGCAGTGCTGGGTTCGACGCAGCGATCGGATACGGGACAGGAATCTCGGCGCCGTGGACCGTGGTCGCGCCGCTTCTCTACTTTGCAGGTCGGACCGATCGCAAGAGCACAGGAATCGTCGTGGCGCTCTCCTTGGTTGCTGTGATCGGACAGTTGGGCGAACCGGCGTTTCGAACTCTCACCTGGTGTCAGGATCCGGTGGGGAAGGCCGTATCTCTAGCCAATGTGGGGCCCTTCCGACCTTCGATCCTCCCGTTGGTGATCCGATCTGCATCGTGGAAGGCAAAGATCTCGTCGCCCCATTCGAGGAGGGTCTCGGTGAGCTTTTCGAACTCGAGGAGGGGATGGTCCTGGTAGGTGTCGATGAAGGCTCCGAGCGCCTGGTTGGCCTGTTCTGTGTCTGCGGCGAGGTGGATGCCGTAGAATTCCCACACCGACAATCTAGTCGTGGGGGCAAAGAGGGATGAAGCTTCGGGAGTCGACACAACCGGGAAGGAGAGGTCCGACAGCTGAATAGTCGCACCCTGAACCCGCCACCATTTCGTGGCCGTCATCGAGAAGCGAG
>DATLEZ010000018.1:0-5923 GCA_035525055.1 Acidimicrobiia bacterium
GCGAGTGCTGATTATGCGACTGCGGAGAACGTAGTTGTGAGGTACAGCTGATGCATGTCCCGGTTCTGGTTGAGCCGGTTGGTGATCCGGCCGGGGTGAGGGTTGGTGCTCGCCGGTTGGCGGGTGCTGCTGCGTCGGTGGGTGTGGTGGCTCGGGGTTTGTCTGATTTGAACCAGCAGGCGGTTCAGATGTGGGAGAGCAATGCGCAAAGGTTGTTTTCTTTTGCTGCTGATCAGTTTGGCCAGGTGGTTGGGGGTTCTGGTGGGGTGGCTTCTGATCTGTCGGCTGCGTTGGACCGATACGCCAACATTCTCGAATCTTGTCAGGGTGAGGTTCGGTTGTGCCGGCAGCGTCTTGATGGTTTGGTGGCTTCGACTCCTCCCGGGTTCGCTCCTGATCCGGTGGCGGTGAATGCGTTGGTCGGTGAGGCGAACCAGGCTTATGCTCGTGCTGGTCAGGCGGCCCGGGAGCTATCCGCTGCTGCTTTGGGGTTGATGGGTGGCCCTTCGGCTCATGGGCAGGTTCCGGTGGCTGGTGACGCTCATGCCTCTTTTGTCAGTCATGCCCATCGTGGTGGTTTGGCTTCGACCCACCCCTCGGCGGCTGGTTTCGACGTTCAACGACCGGCTTGGACCGGACGACGTATTCGAGCCTTTCCACAACATCACGCCGGGTCCTTACGACAACGCATGAACCGAGAAGTGTTTCCCGTGGCGCGCGGTAAGTCAGTTGTAGGGCATAGGTAGGGCACGACCGGCACAGTAATGACTGAGCGATGAATGGATACTTAGAGATGACCTATCTGACAGACTCCCCAGGAGACCCAATGGCAATCCGTTTGGCGGCCTCGAGGTTGACCAAAGCGGCGGCAGAAGCATTCGACGTCGGGAACGGCCTCCAGGACGACGGTGAGCGAGTTAAGGAGTCCTGGTCAGGGAAGGCTCAGATGCTTTTCGGGATTCTCACCGACAGTGTCGGCGGTCTAATGACCGGGGTCGGGGATATTGCGACGGAATTCAGTGCAGCGCTGGCTCGCTACTCGCATACCCTCGAGATATCTCAGCGAGAGGTGCAAATTGCCAGGGAGCGGCTCCATTCGCCCTGGGGGGCGACATACGACCCGTCCGCAGTGGCGACGAATCTCGCCCAGGCCGAACGTGCACGGGCCAATGCCGAAGCGGCCGCTCACGAGCTCTCGGCGAAGGCACTCGATCTGATGGGTGGCAGCAGCAGCATGCAGGCTGGAATCGGCATTCCCGGCGAAGCCAATGCCTCCTTCGTGAGCCACGCCCACAGCATGACAGGATCAATTGCGGCGGGTCGACAAGCAGCTGCCTCCTTCGATGCAAGCAGCGCCCAGCTCGAGCAGCAATTCGGCTCAGTCCTGAACGCGCTGGTCCCAGGGCCGGGCAAGTCGATCGCGGTCCTACCCGCCTCGTCCTCCCCTTTGAGCGGGCCGACTGCGGTAGCACTGGGTCCGCAGATGTCAACGGTGGAAAACTCGATAATGATCAAGCCGGGCACCGGTACCGGGGCTGCGACGGTGCTCCTTGGCCCGGGTGGAGCGTTGACGACGGCGCCCGGTGTGGTGATTCTCTCCCACGGTATGGGCCAGCCACCAGCTTCGGTGGCGATGATCGACATCAATGATCCCGATGGCCCAGCCCTTTCCCAGCTGAAGAGAATTCTCGAGGCGGAACGGATGGCGGTGCTTGCCGAGTACGTTGAATACCTCGACTCCCCTGAGTACATCGCCAACTTGGGTCGGGGTGGCAACAGCGGGATCCACAACACAATCGCAGATTCGACGAACCTCTCCGGCATATGGGACCTCCAAGACTGGATCCAAGCCACCGGGCTCACTCCCTATTGGCCCGGCCCGCCAGCCAATTCGTAGCGACGAATTGTCAAGACATAAGAGCCCAGCGGTAAGAGGTCGGTAGGAGGTTGGTAAGTATGAAGAGCGAATGTGGAAACAACTACCGACAGGAGTGAGCCGTGTCAGACTTCGAGCGTTGCTTCCGTTTCGCCGAATCTAAAAGTGGTTCCGGGGATCAGGCCGAATGTGCGTCCCGGCTCGACGACGACCTCCTCACCCTCCGGTGGCTGCACCCGCCAGGGTCTGTTGCCGAGGTTCTTCAGGCCCCAGACTTCTCGTTCCGGATGGCGCACTACCTCCGCAACCAGAGTGTCAAAGTCGTAGTTAGGGATGCGGGAGACGTGGTGACTCCACAACCGGGTCGAATCGCTGATGGCAACCCACCGCCCTTCGGGGAACTGGAGACGCATCGGAGCAGCGAGGGGACGGGCGCAGGCCCAGCACATCATGCTCTCGACCCTCGGGTCGAAGAAATTCTCGGCGCCGCACCGGCGACACACCATGATACTGTCCTCGAGGCGGGCCATCGCCCGCTGCCAGATGCTCTCCCGCACTCTGCGGTGGCCGTCGAACACGCCGTCAGTGAATGTCGCGGTAAAGAGCTCACGCACCCGCGTGGTGAGGGTCTGCCAGTTAGCAGTCATCGGCCCGTGATAAACCGGGTCGGGTCGGTTCCCCTCGTCGGAGGGGTGAAAGACAAAGACCGGCTGTTCGCCGAACAACACGACTTCGGCCGCCTCGTCCCAGTTCGGGAACTCGAGTTCGCGCCTCCCCAGGAGGGGATGTCCCACCACCAGGATGTAGAACAACAGGACCGACAGCGACCAGAGATCGGTAACCGTGCTCGGCTCGGCTTCGCCGCGCACGATCTCGGGGGCCATGAACTTACGGGTCCCGAGCACCGGGGAGGGCGAGCCGTCGTCGATAGCCACATTGTCGTTGTCACAGATCAGGGCCCGCCCGGTGGTCGGGTCGAGAAAGATGTTTGCGAAACTTATGTCCCGGTAGCACAGTCCCTGGCTGTGCAGGTTGAGAAAGCTGTGGGCCAGATCGCGGCACAGGGTTGTTCGGATCGCCGATCGAACCTCCACCCGTCCTTTGAGCAGGGATGCCAGGGTGACGAACTCGGCGGGGCGAAGCGGCATCAGATATCCGAAGGCCGGTGCCTGGTCCGAATCGACGACTTCCACGGGCCAGAGGAAGCGGGAGTTCGGCGGCCCTCTTCTCACCAGGCCCTCGATCGCGCCGCGCTGCTGTTCGGTGCCAGTTGCGGGGAAGTACCACTTGAGCGCCTGGGGTTCGCTCCCGTCGCCGAAACTAACCTCGAAGACCGAACCCTGACCGCCCTCGCCGATGAACCGATCGACGCGAGCGGTGCGTCCACTTTCGGGAAGATCTATCTCCTGGCCCACCCTGAACATCACATCACCAATCCCGAATACGAGGGTGTCCGGGCTGGTTCCCTCCCCGGTCCGGAATCGAGCATAATGGCGGCCCTGTCAGGGGGGGAGAGATGAGCAGTAGACCAGGGAACACTTTGGCCCAACGGCCGCTGCACTTCTTCGTTCTCGCCGACTGCTCCGGCTCCATGGCGGCAGACGGCAAGATGCAAGCACTCAACAATGCCATGCGGGAGACGATACCCCACCTGGTCGAGGTCGCCGATGCCAACCCCCACGCCATGGTTCTGGTCCGAGTGCTCGCCTTCTCCACGGGCGCCCGCTGGCATGTCGGCACCCCAACCCCGATCGAGACGTTTCAGTGGGCGGATCTCGTCGCCGACGGGTACACCGATCTCGGTGCGGCCCTGGATCTCCTGGCCGGGGAGCTCAGATCCCCGCCAATGGAGGACCGGGCGCTGCCCCCGGCAATTGTTCTCGTTTCCGACGGCATGCCCACTGACGACTACGGGGCCGCCTACAACGCTCTGGTCGACGAGGCGGGGGGCGCCCGCTCGGTCCGGCTGGCGGTGGGGATCGGCCGCGACGCCGACCGTGAGATGCTCAACGGGTTTGTCAGCTCTGAGGAGCTCGGTGCGGTGACGGCAAACAACCCGGAGCAGTTGGCACACATGATCCGCTGGGCATCGGTGCACGCGTCGCGTGCTGCTTCCACGGCGACCGCGCTCCCCGCCTTCGGGCCCGCCCCGGTCGATCCCACCCAAGAGCTAGAGATCACCTGGTGACCCCGAACCAATCCGGCTGGTCCGTAATCGGCGGAACCGCACTCGGGGGCCGTCACGGGTCTAACGGCGCCCCCAACCAGGATGCCTGGGTTACCGAGACAATGGTCTATGACGGCAAGGAGCACGTGGTGATGGCGGTGGCCGACGGCCATGGAGGTTCACGCTATGTCCGCAGCGACGTCGGCTCAAAGCTGGCGGTGTCGATTGCTTTAGAAGTAGTTCGCGATGCGCTCGAGAGTGGCAATCTCGACGGCCCGACCCACAAAGTGGATAAGCAGTTGGCAGATATGCCATCGCAACTCGTCGCCTCCTGGTCGCAGCGCTGCCTAGCCCATCTGGCGGAGAACCCGTTCACCGAAGAGGAAGCAGCGCGCGCCGGCGCCCCGCTCAACGACGATCCACTGCTGTCGTACGGCTCGACACTTCTCGTCGGCATCTTGTCCCCGAACCGATGCCACCTGCTCCAACTCGGGGACGGCGACTCTTTGGTCGCCATGGAGGACGGGGAGATGGTCCGGCCGCTTCCGCCGGACGACCGGCTCACCGGCAGCGAAACGACCAGTCTGTGCCTCCCTGATGCCGATCGTGACTTCAGGGTGGCGACGGTGGAGCGGCCCGCCCCGACGCTCGTCCTGTTGTCGACCGACGGATACGGTGTTGCGTTCGCCGACCCCGGGTGGCGCCAATCGGTGGCCACCGATCTGCTTGGCCAGCTTCGCACCAGGGGACCGCAGCGGGTGGCTGAATCGCTGCCCGCCTGGCTCGAGGAGTCGGCGCGGGTTGGCGGCGACGACGCAACGGTGGCGCTGGCGTACCGGCCGCAGGTCACCGATCATGCGTCGTCACCTTTCCTTTCGAGGACCGCGCAGATGGTTGCCCTGGCGACAATCGCCCTGCTCATCGGGGCGGTGGGGGGCTGGACTGCGGCCAACGCACTGTTCGACCCGGTCCAATCTCCTGTCACCACAACGACGCTCGCAGCTACCACTACGTCCGCCGACCTGACCACAACGTCGGCAGGTCCGACGACATCGAGCACCGACGAAGAGGACGTCGGGGCGGCCGGGGGAGTCTCTCAGGGAGAGCTTCAGCGGGCCGGGATCACCGCCGGCGACGGCGTGGCCGTCAAGTTCTACCCCGATCCTGAAAATCCCGACGCCTCGATAATCGAGGCTCCCTCCGTGAGCGGGTTCACTCTCGTGGCATTCGCGTGGGACTCGTTCTGGTCAATCGAGGAGGGCCGCCTTTTGAAAGATGACGATGCGGTCGAGATCGAGTTCGAGCCTGAACTCGAATTCGTCAGCCTCGAATACGAGAACGATCTGCTGTGGCTTCTGAGCGAGGACGCCGAATGGCTGATCGCATATAAGACCGGCTCGCTGTGCCTCATCTTTCCGATACGCCCCGGAGCTCAGGATAGCGATCCCGACGTGACGGTGCCGGAATGTGTCGATCGGGCCGGAAACGGCGAGTAGGCCGTTTGTAAGGTATCGGTTGGCGCGCACCCGGAGACTGGCACAATGCACTACATCTCGTCGGCCGCCTTCCGAGAGCCAAGAGCGGCCGTGTCTTAGTAGTGTGTTGGCCCATCGGTCCGGGAGGATGAGAGATGAGCGGTGACCTGACAATTCGTTGGCCGGGAGGTGAGAGAACCTTCTCGCCGGGCACGACTGTGCGCATTGGCCGAGACCTCGCCGGCGAAGTGGTGATCGACAACGCCAACGTGTCGCGATTGCACGCGCTAGTGGTCCACGATGGCTCGTCATGGGTCTTGCGCGACCAGGGAAGCTTTCAGGGAACATTCCGCGATGGCCAGGCGGTGACCGAGCTGAGCCTGGGACCGAGCCAAACGGTCACCC
>DATLEZ010000019.1:0-51119 GCA_035525055.1 Acidimicrobiia bacterium
CTGGAGATGACCGATCTCGGGCAGGGCTCTCGTCAACCAACCCGATTCCCAGAGACCGAGGATGGCGTCCCAGCCCGGACGCCCTGAAGCTAGAAGCGAAACGAAGCCGCTGCGGTCGCCGGCGGTCCATTCCGGAGGGCCTGATCGCGCTGCGAACTCCCTCTCCCAGGTGGAGAGCCTTCCCCTGGCATCGGAAGCAACGGCGGCTCGGGCGAAGGCCAAGGGTGTCGCCGCAGCCTCTCCCCGGGCCCAACGGGATCGGACAAATCTGACCACGGCCAGACCGGCGTGGGCGATCGGGTCGACTCCCGCCGGTCTGATCCGGCCCCACCTTGCTGCCGCCACCCCATCGGCGAAACGCGCCGACCGATAAACCTCGGTAGCAACCTCGGCTGGGTCCCGCTCGAGCCACGCCCCGACGCTCGTTCGAAGGTCGAGGGCGAACCGATCGGCGCCCCGGCGCTGGACGGCGTGGAGGGCCTGGCGAACGGCGAGCAATGTCCGGCGGGCCGGGATCTCCCCCGGCTCAAGGCCGACCTCGGGCTCTTCCCCGAGCAATTCGGACCGCCGTCGGTCCCAATCCAATCGATGAAGGGTGCGCAGCCCGCCCCGGCCGTTCTTGACATCGAGGTCCTGCAACGCAAATGGCTCGCGATCCCACAGAGAGCGCTCCTCGTCCGCCAACCGCTCCGTCAGGTTCGTGCGGGTGCCGGCCAGAAGTCGTGCCAGGCCCTGATTGAGTTCCTCGAGAAGCTCGGGCGGTCCGCCGATTAGACGAGCGCTGAGCACGGTACAGAGGGTGCTGAGGTCGTCCCGGGCGAAGCTCACGGTCCCTTTGACAGTTCTGGTGGCGTGCCCGATCTTGAGGCCCGAGTCCCAGAGGGGATAGAGGATTGCTCGAACGGCGTCCTCGTCGACCGGTCCCTCATGGAGCAGCAGCAAGTCGATGTCGGAATAGAGGCAGAGTTCGCGCCGCCCGTATCCACCGACTGCCACCATCGCCACATCCGGGGCAGAAGCGGCCAGGGCAGCGAGGCACTCATCGAGCGAGGCCGAGAGGACTGTGTTAATGGCGGCGGCGGCCCTCCCGGGTCCGTTGGTGAGGATGGAGTCGCGCGTTGTCAGATACGACTGGAGCAGGCCCGAACCGGGAGGATCTAGTCCATTCCGTTTCGACACCCGCTCCCAGTCGTCTTTCGCGTGGGATGCCTCGGCGCTCAGCCGCGACCGATCAGCGTTTTGCCGTAGCCCCTCAGATTGCGTCGGCTCCTCGTTCACCTGTTCTGATCCTTAGGACCTGTTCGACCGGTATCACGATGATCTTGCCATCTCCGATCTCACCCGTCCGCGCCGCCCCTTCGATTGCGGAGACGACTCGTTCGACGTCCCCGTCGTCCACAGCAACCTCAACCCGGGTCTTGGGGACGAACTCGACCTTGTACTCGGCGCCGCGATAAACCTCGGTCTGGCCTGATTGCCGACCAAAGCCCCGAATCTCGCCCACCGACATCCCGGTGACACCAACTCCTTTGAGGGCGTCCTTGACGTCTTCGAGTTTGAACGGCTTGATGAAAGCGATTATCAGCTTCATTGCTCCTCCTACTCCGAAAGCACGTATCCCCGCTCCTCGTGGAGCGAGATGTCGAGGCCCTCGGTCTCCTGATTCTCATCGACTCGCAGCCCCACGAGAGCCTTGACGATGCGGGCCAGGATGTAGGACGCAACGAACGTGAAGGCCATGACGGCCAGGACCGCGACGACCTGCTTGATGAAAAAGGCGCCACCGCCGAAGAGCAGGCCATCGGGGACGAACTCGTTGACCGAGCTCTGGGCGAAGACTCCGAGCAAGACCGATCCGACGATGCCGCCAGCCAGATGAACGCCGACCACGTCGAGGGAATCGTCGTAGCCGAATCTCGACTTCAGGCTCACGGCGCTGAAACAGACGAATCCACCCGCAAGACCGATCACAATCGCTGACATCGGTGAGACGAAGCCGGCGCCTGGCGTTATGGCCACCAGACCGGCCACTGCTCCCGAAGCCGCTCCGAGCGTGGTCGGCTTTCCAGTCTTCATCCACTCCGCCACCACCCAGGCCAAGGCAGCGACGGCGGCCGCGATCTGCGTAGTCACGAAGGCGTTGATGGCGATCCCGTCGGCGGCCAGCGCCGAGCCGGCGTTGAATCCGAACCACCCAAACCACAGAATCCCGGTACCAATCAGGGTCAGAGGCAAAGAGTGGGGCCTCATCGGCTCGGCTCCATATCCCTTGCGGGGACCGAGCGCGAAAACCAGGGCCAGGGCCGCGACCCCTGCGTTGATATGCACAACCAGTCCGCCGGCAAAGTCCCTGACACCCCAGGCGAATAGCCACCCGTCGGCGGCGAATCCCCAGTGAGCCACGATGGGATAGACGATCAGCGCCCACAGTGTCGTGAACAAGACCCAGGCCGAGAACTTCATGCGCTCGGCAACGGCACCCGAGATCAGAGCCGGTGTGATGATTGCAAACATCATTTGAAACACCATGAACAGCAAGGCGTCGCCTTCGACCCCTTTGAGTCCCACGAAATCCAAGCCTCCGATGAACCCGCCGATGTCGGTTCCAAAGGCCAGCGAGTAGCCGATCACTGTCCAGACCACGGTCACAATCGAGATTGTGAAGAAGTTCTTCATCAGCATGTTGAGGACGTTCTTCGACCTCACCATGCCTCCGTAGAACAGCGCCAAACCCGGAGTCATGAACAGGACCAGGGCCGAGCTCGTCAGCAGCCAGGCGATGGTTCCTTCGCTCACAGACCTTCCTCCTTCTTGTGATTGCCAGTTGTCGGTCAGACCCTGGGTGTTTCATGTTTCGTGGTTGTTTCGGAGCTGTTACGAGATCAGGAAGTCGGAAGTCCGAGGAGAAATTGGAATCGGAAGTCGGGACGGGAAGTTGGATGGGAAGAAACGATCACCGAAGGAAAGGCTGCGGCCCTTCTTTGGTATGTGGGCGTCGCTCTGATCGTTCTTTGGCGCGACAGCTGCCTATACGACTTCCTGGGGCCAAAGAAGGTGTGGCGAGACGCTCACACGCCAAAGAAGGCCCGCGGTACGCTCATATCCGGTCCTTCGGCGATTCCGAACTTTCGGAGTCAACACCAACCCGACCGGGCTCCGAAGCTACCTCAACCCTCCAGTCTCAAGCCCCTCTCCCCAATGCAAGACTTACTGCCATGACCACCACCCTTCTCAATCCCGCCACCAGTCAGGAAATCGCCCAAGTACCGCGTCTTGGGCCCGGAGAGGTCGACCGGGCAGTGGTCGCTGCCCATGAGGCCTATCAGCGGGGAACCTGGCGAAACGCCCCGGTCAGGGAGCGGCGGGACGTGCTGCGCCGGATGGGCGACCTGATTCGGCGGGACCACGAGCGCCTGGCGAATCTGGAGCTGGCCAACACGGGCAAGCCGATTGCAGCCGCCCGCGGCGAGATCGGTGCAGTTGCCACTACCTTCGATTTCTACGCCGGGGCGGTGGACAAGTTCCATGGCCAGACCATTCCCGGCAATGCCCGTGGCACCCTCATGACTTTCCGTGAGCCGATCGGCGTGTGCGGCGCCATCGTTCCGTGGAACTTTCCAATGGTCATCCTTGGATGGAAGGCGGCGCCGGCTCTTGCCATGGGGAACTCGGTCGTGGCCAAGCCAGCCGAGATCACCCCTTTGACCGCGCTGGCGCTCGTCGATCTTGCCCTGGAGGCCGGCGTACCAGCCGGTGTGTTCTCTGTTGTGACCGGCAAGGGATCGGAGACGGGCGAGGCCCTGGTCCGTCATCCACTTGTTCGCAAGATCTCGTTTACGGGTTCGACCGAGGTCGGGACTGAGGTGATGCACCAGGCCGCCAGCGGAGTGAAACGCGTCTCTCTCGAACTCGGAGGAAAGTCGGCGAACCTCATTTTTGCAGATGCCGATCTCGACGCCTGCATCTCGTCGTCGCTCTGGTCGGTCTACGACAATGCCGGCCAGGACTGCTGCGCCCGAAGCCGGATACTCGTCGAGAGGCCGATTTTCCGTGAAGTGGTCGACCGTTTCGTTGCAGCGACCGAAGGAATCAAGGTGGGAGATCCAACCGCGGAGCAAACCGAGATGGGACCGTTGATCTCGGCTTCTCACCGGGAACGGGTCGAGTCCTATCTCGAGATCGGTCGGTCCGAAGGAGGCACTGTTGTAACAGGCGGCCAGCGTCTCGACTCAGCAGGAAACTTCCTGACCCCATCGGTCATAATCGACGTTCATCCCGCCATGAGAGTGATGAAAGAGGAGATCTTTGGGCCCGTCGTCGGGATCATCCCCTTCGACACCGAACAAGAGGCGGTTGAGGTTGCCAACGACTCCGTGTACGGGCTGTCGGGGTCGCTTTGGACCCGGGACATAGGTCGCGCCTTGCGAGTGGCCCGAGCCGTTGAGACCGGGATGATCTCAATCAACTCGTCTTCCAGCGTTCACATCGAAGCACCGTTCGGTGGGGTCAAGCAATCGGGCATTGGGCGCGAACAAGGAATGGCCGCCCTCGAGCACTACAGCGAATACAAAACAGTGTTCATAGGCGAGCAATGAGTCCCAAGCCGCAAGCCACAAGCCCCAAAGCCGCAAGCGCCAGATCGGCTCAGACGTGAGGCTTGAGACTTGAGGCTTGCTGCCCCCCGATCTCCGAGAGGGGAAACCGGACCGTGAAGCTCGGTCTTCTCCTTTGCGACCATGTTCGGCCTGGGTTTAGGGCCGTAGCGGGAGACTATCCGGAGTTCTTTGCCCGGTTCTTTGCCGATCGGCCCGACGTCGAGCTCGTCGAATTCGATCTCACAGCCGGGGAGTTCCCCGTTGATCTCGACCAGTGTGACGCCTGGATCACCACCGGGTCTCGACATTCGGTTTATGAAGACGTTCCCTGGGTGGTCACCCTGGCCGACCTGGTACGTCGGTTCGATCGTGAGCGCCGCAAACTCGTTGGCATCTGCTTTGGAGCCCAGATGATCGGCCACGCCCTCGGCGGGGAGGTTGCCAGGGCCCCGGCCGGGTGGCAGGTCGGTATCAAAGAGACGAGGGTCGGGTTGGCCCAGCTATGGATGGTGCCGGCGGCAGACACCTTCCGAATCCTTCACATGAATGGCGATCAAATCCTGATCCCGCCCGAGCGGCTGCGCGTGCTCGGTTCTAGCGAAGGCGTGCCCGTCTCGGTCATCGCAGTGGGTGATCACTTCATAGGTTTCCAGGGGCATCCCGAATTCGAACCGGCCTACTCCGCGGTGCTAATGGAGGCCAGGCGGGGAAATCCCATACCGGAGGATGTCGTAGATTCCGGACTCTCGTCGCTTGCCATTGATACCGACACGAGACTTCTTTCCGACTGGATCACTAGGTTCATTGCCGGCTGACGTGACCATTTCGTGTTCCGGAATGAATCAGATTGGGTAGCAGTTAGAACCGGCAAAACATCGGAGCCTGAGGATGGACCTTTCCAAACTGACAACCCGAGCGCAGCAGGCGCTGGTCGCCGCCAGGGATCAAGCCACCGCACGCAACCACGGGGGGATTCACCCCGCCCACCTATTGCGGGCGCTCGTGGCCCAGACCGAAGGCCTGGTGCTGCCTCTCCTACAGGCAATCGAGGTCGCTCCCAACGATGCTCGCCAGTTGGCCGAGGTCGAGTTGAACAAGCTTCCACAGGTCTACGGCGGATCCGAGCCGCAGATGACTCAAGACCTAGCCCGGGTGCTCGAGGTCGCCGATCAGCGCCGTTCCGATTTCAAGGATGACTACATCTCGGTCGAGCACCTGCTGCTCGGCCTGGCGGAAAGCACCGGCCCGGTCGGCACGGCTCTGCGGGACCTGGGGGTTCGCTCCGAGGTGATCCTCGATGGTCTGAAGAATCTTCGTGGCAACCAGCGGATTACCAGCGCCGATCCCGAGGCGACTTTCCAGGCGCTCGAGCAGTACGGGCGCGACCTCACGGCGGTGGCCCGGGAAGGGAAGCTCGATCCGGTCATCGGGAGGGACGAGGAGATCCGGCGCGTTATCCAGGTGCTCTCGCGGAGAACCAAGAACAACCCAGTTCTCATCGGTGAGCCCGGTGTCGGCAAGACCGCCATTGTCGAAGGGCTGGCTTTGCGCATCGCTAATCGTGATGTCCCCGAGAGCCTGAAGAATCGCCGCATCGTTGCTCTCGACCTCGGAGCCATGGTGGCGGGCGCCAAGTATCGGGGTGAATTCGAAGAGCGGCTCAAGGCTGTACTGGCAGAGATCAAGGCGTCCGAAGGCCAGGTCATCACCTTCCTCGACGAGCTTCACACCGTGGTCGGGGCCGGGGCGGCCGAGGGCGCCATGGATGCTTCCAACATGCTGAAGCCAATGCTGGCCCGGGGCGAGCTGCGGATGATCGGTGCCACCACTCTCGACGAGTACCGCAAGCACATCGAGAAGGATGCCGCCCTCGAACGGCGCTTCCAGCCTGTGATGGTGGAGCCTCCATCGGTCCAGGACACCATTGGAATCCTGCGCGGGCTCAAAGAGCGCTACGAGGTTCACCATGGAGTTCGCATCACTGACTCTGCGCTTGTTGCTGCTGCGGTTCTTTCGGATCGCTATATCACGTCACGGTTTCTCCCGGACAAAGCCATCGATCTGATCGACGAAGCAGCCTCACGACTTCGAATCGAGATCGACTCCATGCCCGAGGAGATCGACGAGCTGACGCGGCGCAGGATCCAACTGGAGATCGAACGAGAAGCGCTCAAGAAGGAGAGTGATTCCGCTTCCAAAGAGCGCCTCGCTGCTCTGATCAAAGAACACGCCGACATCGTCGAACAAGTCGACGCCCTGACTGCCCGTTGGACGCTGGAGAAGGAAGCGATCGCTGCCAGCCGCAACGTCAAACAGAGAATTGAAGAAACCCGGGCCGCGGCCGAGAAGGCCGAGCGCGAGGGCGATCTGTCGAAAGCTGCCGAGTTGCGGTACGGCACCCTCCGCGAGCTCGAGGCCGAACTCGCCCGTCGGCAAGAGGAGCTCGAGAAGCTTCATGCCGAGGGCCGGATGCTGTCAGAGGAAGTGACGGATCAGGACATCGCCGAGGTAGTAGCTCGCTGGACCGGGATCCCGGTCTCGAAGCTGATGCAGGGCGACGTGGAAAAGCTCATCCATCTCGAGGAGCACCTGCATCAGCGGGTGATAGGCCAGGATCGAGCGGTCGATGCAGTAGCCGCCGCGGTCCGCCGGAGCCGGTCGGGTCTGTCCGATCCGAACCGGCCGATCGGATCGTTCATCTTTCTCGGCCCGACCGGCGTGGGCAAGACCGAGCTCGCCCGGGCCCTGGCCGAGTATCTGTTCGATGACGAAAGGGCGATGGTCCGGATCGATATGTCGGAGTACATGGAGAAGTTCTCGGTGTCCCGGCTGATCGGAGCCCCACCCGGTTACGTCGGATACGACGAAGGCGGTCAGTTGACCGAAGCCGTGCGACGGCGGCCCTACTCGGTTGTCCTTATGGACGAGATCGAGAAAGCTCACCCCGACGTGTTCAATGTCCTTCTGCAGGTGATGGATGACGGGCGCCTGACCGATGGGCAGGGCCGAACGGTCAACTTCACCAATGTGGTTCTCATCATGACTTCCAACCTCGGCTCCGAGCACATCCAACCCGACCTCCCGGACGAGGTGGTCGAGGAGCGGGTGATGCTGTCGGTGCGCGGCCACTTCCGACCCGAATTCTTGAACCGGGTCGATGACCTGATCGTGTTCCGCCGGCTCAGCCGGGAACAACTCCGGGAGATCGTCGATATCCAACTGGCCCAGTTGCAGCGACGGTTGACCGAGCGGCACATCATCCTCCAACTGTCGGATGCGGCCAAAGACCTTCTGGCAGAGGAGGGCTTCGATCCTATCTACGGTGCCCGCCCTCTCAAACGGGTCATCCAGAAGAGACTGGCGGATGCGCTGGCGATGAAGCTGCTGGCCGGGGAATACTCAGATGGGGACACGATCACCGTCGACGCTCACGACGACGAAATGGTGTTCGGCCAGGCGATCCTTCGAGTTTGAGCCCGATTCGCCAGAATGCCCGGGTTGGGCAGGGTGTTACCGTCGCCGACCGTGGCCAGTGAAGCACTCTCCAGCCTGGAGCGATCGGGCGCCTTCCCCCAGCTGACCCGGGACCAGCTGATCGAGGCTGCCGGAAGCTCCCGGCTCGTTGAGCTTGGTGCCGGTCAGCTGCTGATCATCGAGGGTTCGGAACCAAGCCATGCGTTTGTCCTTGTCTCCGGGGCTCTTCAGGTCACGCGGGAGGTAGGTGGAGTCCCGATCCACCTGGGCGTCATCGCGGACGCCGGATCAGTGATCGGCGAAGTGGCGATGCTGACAGGCGGAATACGCAACGCGACGGTTCGGGCAGCCCAGGCATCGACCGTCGTCGAGATAGATCGTCTCGACTTTGCCCGCCTCCTCGACTTGGACCTCGACGCAGCGCGACGAATCTCGCAGGACGCGACCCGACGAATCGAGGAAACGAAGCTCGCCACCTTCGTCGCTAGGTCATTTGGGACCCAGGATCCGGGGCTTATCGCCGAGCTGTCACGGGTGTGCGACTGGCTGAGAGTGGAGGGTGGTCGGGTCGTGTTCAATCAAGGTGACGAAGCCGACGCGGCTTACGTGATCGTGAGCGGCCGGGTCGATGTCACCGCGGGACACGGCGGGGCCGAGGTGCGGCTGGGTGAGCTCGGCCCCGGAGAGGTCTTCGGTGAACTGGGCTTGATCGACGACGCTCCACGCTCGGCCACTGTCACCACCCGGCGAGACACCCTTCTCGTGAAGTTCCCGCGACAGGTCTTCGAGTTATTGATGGACGAGAGGCCGAAGCAGATGGTCGAGATAGCCAGGACGATCGTGCGGAGAGCATCAGGCACAGCGCGCCCATCACGCGGTGGCCTGGTTGTCTCGGTCGCGGTCGTATCGGGAACGACAGACCACATCTTTGCCTCACAGCTCGTCGATCAGCTGAATAGGCTCGAGCCGACGGACCACCTTTGGCCCGAGCGGGTGGACGAGATTCTCGGCAAGGTTGGTGCATCGGCCGTCGAACTGGGCGACCCGGCCGAGGCTCGTTTGATCCGCCTTCTCCAGGAAACCGAACTGTCCAACTCGGTGCTTGTTCTCGAGACCCCGCCGACCCGGACGGGCTGGGCCCACCGGGCGATCCGACAGTCGGACAGGGTTGTGGTCGTCTGTTCGAGAGAATCAGAGCCCTCCGATCGCCAGAGGGCCGCCGATCTCTTCGCCCTGGCCCCGTCCCGGGCGCGCAAGGTGATAGTGGTGGTACACGGTTCCGAGGATCTTCACCCGTCGGGCTCGGCTCGGCTACTCAGCGACACCGGCGCCGACGAGCTGATTCACATTCGTGGCGGGTCGGTCGCCGACCTGGGGAGAGTGGCCCGGCTGGTTTCCGGGCGTGCCTACGGGCTAGTTCTCGGCGGGGGCGGGGCTCGCGGCTTTGCCCACATTGGGGTCTACCAAGCCTTGATCGAGCTCGGTGTGCCGATCGACTGGGTAGGCGGTTCATCAATCGGGTCGGTGTTTGCGGCCACCATTGCCTCCGAGTTCACACCTGACCGCGTCATCTCACTCACCGAGCAGTTCTTTCGGGGAGTCCTCGACTACACGATCCCGGTGGTGTCCCTCGTCAAGGGGAAACGAATCACGAAGAGTATTGACCGAGTCTGGGGTGGGATAGACATCGAAGACCTGTGGCGGGGCTTCTTCTGCATGTCGACGAATCTGACTCGATCCCGGGCCGAAGTGCACAGGACCGGCCCACTCGCCGCTGCCGTGCGGGCGAGTGTGGCCATCCCCGGAGTGATACCGCCCGTTCCCAAGGGAGGCGATCTATTGGTCGACGGTGGAGTTCTCGACAACCTTCCGGTTGCACCGATGCGGGCCACTCTGCCATTCGGAACCATCATCGCAGTTGATGTGGCCCCGGCCGTCGGGCCGCGGGCGAAAGCCGACTACGGAATGTCGGTGTCGGGCTGGAAAGCGCTCATGTCGAAGTCCCATCTTCAAAAGGGCATGGCCTATCCCGGCATCGTCGCGATCTTGCTGCGATCGACTATTGCCGGCTCGTCGGCTCAGCTGGACTCGAAGATCCACCAGGCCGATCTCTACCTGGACCTGGACCTGCGCGGGACAGGCATGCTCGATTTCGAAGAGGTACGTCCGGTGGTCCGGGCTGGCTACGAGGCTGCCCTCCCCCGTATCAACGCATGGCTGGAGACGAGACCGCACGATGTGGGAGACAGCGGGGCTAACCGACACCGGCCTCATGGCGCTGGCCTCCCTGAGCCGACTGTCTGATCCACAGCTCGCCGGAGCTGGGTTTGATCGTTACCTCGACTACCGCCATCAAGCCGGCGGACAGGGTCTCCAGGTTGGCCTGGTTTTGGGCCGCGCCGCCGAAGCGTTCGATCACCAACTGGGCGTTGTACTTGCTCCGGAACAGGCGACGATCGATCAACGATTGGATGCGGCGCCTCAGAGGACTGAATGAGGCAGTGATGAGCAACGTTGAGGCGGCGACAGTCACAGAGTTGCTGCCTTCGCCACGGAACACGCTCTGCAGCACCACTACCGACCCGAAATAGACCGCAGTGAGGAGTCCGGTGAGCAGACCGTAGACCAGAGTCTTGCGAATGATCAGATCGATGTCGAAAAGGCGATACCGAAGGACCGCCAGTGTCATCGCCACGGGAATTGAGATGATCGAAACGAAGAAAAGCACGTCGAAAAGTGGTGTCACGGTTCCGGACTCAACGACGACAACTGTCGCTGCGTACACGACGGTGAACATCACGAGTGAGTACAGCAGCCACTTGAGTTGCTGCTTCTCGGTGGCTTGGGCACGGCGAAAACGAACCACAGCCGAGGCACCACCTCCAATCACGAGAATCAACAAACCCAGCGCCCAAATACTGGAGAAGGCACCGTCCCAGATCGCCTCCGGCAGGAATCCGATCGGGTTCTTCACTGTCCACAGGGTGTTATCGCCCTCGCTGGCTCCCAGCTCCGCAGAAAACGTGACCAGTGCGATGAAGATGACCACCATCCCGAGCTCCAGGTACGCCAGCCATCGCCAACGAGGGGTCAGGGCTCGACCGGTGGGAAACACCTGGAGGAGGTGAAAGATCGGAAAGATAAAGAGCAGCCATGACCAGCTCTCCAGCCAGAGTGCCAGAAGCAACCAAACAGAAACAGTCTGGGGTGCGGTCTGGAAGGATCCGGTCCACAGGCTGATAAGGCCCACGAGCACGCTGCCAAGAGCGGGGACCCCGAGGAGCCACCCAATGATGTTCCGCGGCTGATTCGAGATGATCAAGGCCCCGAGCAGGGCAAAGATGGGTGCGATCAAAACCTCGATTAGGGCAGTCACGATGAGGCTGGGTTCTCCGGCGAACTCCCCACTCCGGACCGCCGCGACCACGACAAAGGCTGAGACAACGATGACAGCTGTCGCCAGACCCCACCCAATCCAAGCAGAGGTTCGGCGGGTCACGGGGTCAGGCTAGAAGAAACCTCCAGGCCCAGTCGGTTGGCCAGGGTCGTTCCCGGGGTCCAGCAACCAAAACGGCCCATCCACGTTTCGATGCCCCAAGCTCATGCTCCCGTTATCCTCGCCGGAGTCGAGAGGAGACCGTGGACAAGGTTGAAGCGCTTCGTTCGTCGCCGTTGCTGAGGGCCTTGAGCGATTCGGAGCTGCAATCTCTGATGGGAATCGTCAATGAGCGGAGCCTCGCCGCCGGTCAGACCTTGATTACCGCTGGTGAGAAGGGCGTCGCCATGTACATCATCCTCGAGGGCAAGGTGCAGGTCAGCCGGGGAGGAACGGCCCTATCGGTTCTAGGCCCCGGGCAGCACGTGGGTGAGATGGCCCTCCTCGCCCCGGAGGACGTCGTCCGCTCCGCCGACGTGGTGGCGATCGAGCCGACCAAAATCCTGCAGATCGCGGCGTGGGACCTCTCCACGTTCATCGACAGCAACCCGGCCGTCGCCAAAGCCATCATCGCCGAGCTCGCCAGGAGACTCGCCCTCGCTGACGAGCGACTTGTTTCGATACTCGCCGGCGGGTCTTAGAAGGTCCGAGGCTTGAAAACCTAGCGAGCGCGAATCAACTCAAGGCCGCGCCGTAAGAAGGCCAAAGCCGTCTCTCGTTGGTTCTCGGCAGCCAACAACTCGTCGTAGCGGAGGATCGAGCCGCCGAAATCGGCATTCCAGTAAGGGTCGTCGAGCCAGTCTTTCGCCCACGGTGACACGTATACGAACGGCTCGGGATGTGCCGGGTAGCCCGGTGATGTTCCGAACCCAGCCCTGCGGCCGGCGTCTTCAACCCCGATCTCGACGGCGGCGTCGAAATGCTCCGGCCACAACTGAACTCGAGACGGCTTCTCGTCATCGCGCGCCTCGGTCCTGATTTGCTCGAGAACGGAGAATCCGAAGCCAAGAATATCTGAGCAGGTCCGGACCGACCCGGGATCGATCATGAGTGGCTCGTCGGGGTCGGTCGGGGCCGGAGGATCGTGCAAGGGCGGTCCCCACTTCTCGTTGTACTCGATCCCGACCTGGCGGACCGCATCTCGAATTGTTGTGATCTCGTCGCCTTGTGCCATGGCGCCGTCTTGAACGACCAGATGCTGACCTTCGATGCGAATTTGGCGGTCGTTTCCGTAGAACGGGGTTCCAAAACCCCCGTGGGTGTAGCGGAGACCCAGTTTCTCCTGCACCGCGAACCGGGCCGGGCCGATGACGAAGAACGCAAGTTGACCTAGGGCAGAGACGGTCGAGGTGTGGTGGTCGGTCAGCACGGGTAGCCGGGACCATCGACCGAGCCAGTGTGACGAGGCGAATTCAGAGAGATCCGGGTGCCGACGGGAGAGTTCATCCCAGGTCACGTCACCAGCGGTTGTCGGAGTTACTACCTCAAGGTTCGGATCGCGTTCATCAAAAGCCGTGGGATCGTCCGCCCGATAGTCCCCGTGGTTGACCGCGGGCGGCGAAGGCTCGAGAACCCGCGCCTCGAACCCCTGAGGCAACAACTTCTGGGCATCCGCCCGCGGGTTGGTGGCTTCGATGTCGCTCATCAACCTTTGGCTGTCTCTTCGGGGCCCGGCGGTTTGCGCCAGAAGAGAACCAGTTGCCCGATTCCTGCGGCGAAACCGCCCAGTCCGATCAGGAGATTCCAGGTGTCGCCGAAGTCAATCCCGAGAGCGTTATCCAGCGAGTAACGACCGCCCCCGGTCCAGGCGATCACGAACGCAACCCAGGCCAGGACGTTGACGTACTCCACGCCCTCGCCCTTGCGGAAGACAAAGAAGCCGTTGAAGCGGTGGATCGAACCGGCAGCGACCGTCATGGTTGCGACGATTCCGGCGGCTGCCAGTGGGGTGAGGAGACCAAGGGTCAGGAGGAGTCCGGCGCCCAGTTCGGTGACCACCGACATCCGCGCCTGCATCGGTGCAGCCTTGAAACCGACCTTGGCAAACCAGCGGGCGGTCCCCTCTAAGTTGCGGGCGTGATTCACACCGTGGGCGATGATCGTCAGGCCGACGACGACCCTCAGCAAAAGCAGGCCACCATTGATGGGACTCATCGATGCTCCGGATTGGGAAAGTCGAATCGGGCTCCGGCATCCCACAGGGATCGCTGGTTACCGTGAGCGGGAAAGCCTCCCGCATCTCTCATCATCCGCGCCAGATGGAGCAAGTTCCACGTCATGAAAGTCGTGTTGCGGTTCGTGAAATCGTTCTCAGGGCCACCCGAACCTGGATCCAGATAGGAGGGCCCGGGTCCTGCTTCGCCGATCCAGCCAGCATCGGCCTGGGGAGGGATGGAGAACCCGAGGTGCTGCAGCGAGTACAGGATGTTCATCGAGCAGTGTTTGATGCCGTCCTCGTTGCCGGTCACCAAACAGCCCGCCACTTTGCCGTAATAGGCGTACTGACCGTCCGCATTCAGTTGACTCGAGTTGGAGTAGAGGCGTTCGATCAACCGGGTGCACACAGAGGACTTCTCACCAAGCCAGATTGGAGTTCCGATGACGAGAATGTCGGCAGCCTGAATTCTGAGAAACAGTTCCGGCCAGTCGTCGTTGTTCCAGCCGCGCTCGGTCATGTCGGGCCAGACCCCTGGCGGCAAATCGAGGTCGACGGCGCGGAGATTCTCGACCGCGACGCCGTTCTTGGCCAAGATCCCGATCGATCGATCCATCAAGCCCTGGGTGTGTGACTGCTCTGGGGACCGTTTGAGTGTGCAGTTGACGTAGACGGCTCGGAGGTCGGAGAAGTCCCACCGCTTTGTGGACGACAGCATTTCCAGTCGTTCGCTCAGTTCCATCGGCCTCCGTACCGCCTTTCCGGTCGACCGGAGCGTAACCCCCGCCGAGCGGTTCGCTCGGTGAGAACCGGCCTGGGCCGAGGAGCGATACCGTGTCGGAATGGCGAATCTGGAGGAGGCCCGGGAACTCGATCGCAACTGGTCGCCGATGGGCCGACGATCACTGTTCGAGCTGCCGGTCGGGCTCACATACCTGGACGGCAACTCCCTGGGGCCCCCGTTGCGCGGCCTGGCCGACAACGTCGCGGCAGCGTTACAAGAGTGGAGCACGGACCTGATCTCGGGTTGGTTTGGCACTGACGGCGCTGACGGATGGATGAGTCTTCCCGAGAGGGTTGGATCACGGTTGGAACCGATCCTCGGAGCACGTCCCGGAACTGTCGTGGCGTGCGACTCGACAACTGTCAACCTTTACAAGGCGGTCCAAGCAGCGTGCGATCTGTCCCCCGGTGACCTTCTGACCGACTCAGGGAACTTCCCGACCAACCTCTATGCCCTGGCAGGGATCGCCCATAGCCGGGGACGAAGGCTGGTGGTTGTCGAACCTGAGTCGATCGAGGACGCGATCGACTCATCGATCGGAGTGGTGTCGTTGACCCAGGTCGACTATCGCTCCGGTCGCCTACACGACCTCTGGTCAATTACCCGGATGATGCATGAAGAAGGGGGGCTGTCCGTCTGGGACCTTTCGCATTCGGCCGGCGCGATGCCGATCGATCTGGCATCCAACGACGTCGACCTCGCGGTGGGATGCGGATACAAGTACCTGAACGGCGGCCCCGGTGCGCCGGCCTATATCTACGTTCGTCCGGATCTCATCACCGACCTCAGGAATCCGATCGCCGGATGGTTCGGGCACATCCGTCCATTCGACTTCTCAACTGAATTCCTTCCCGACGAAGGGATTGGGCGAATGCGGGTGGGGACGCCCCATATCCTCTCGTTGGTCGCGCTGGATGCCGCTCTGTCCGTCTTCGCTGACGTCGACCTCGCCCATCTGCGAAGTGCTTCCCAGTCTCTGACCGGGTTCTTCATCGAACTCGTGGATCGGGAGCTTGGGTCCGTCGTCGAAGTCATCACACCACGCGACCCGGATAAGAGAGGCAGTCATGTCAGCCTCCGCCACCCGAATGCTGACAAGCTCATCGAGTCGCTGGCGGCTGCCGGCGTTGTCGGTGATTTCCGAACCCCCGACGTCGCCAGGTTCGGCTTTTCGGCGCTTTACAACACACATGTAGAGGTGATGAGGGCGTCCGAGAAGATATCGACGCTCTTAAGAAGCTGGCCGCAGCAGGGGTGATGGCCCCAACCCGACCACCCGGGAGTGGGCGGCCTCGCCCTGGTTGTCGACCGGGAGGAGCTGGGCCCTTCCCTTCTTCCCGTCAGCCTCTAGATCTACCACCAATGCCTTGCCAGCTACGCCGGTCCCGGCCATGACCTCGAGGGTTCCGCCCCAGGTGTCGTTGTCTGGGTCGGCCTCCAGGTCGGCTATGCCCATGGCGAGGAGAAATCCGTTGATGTCAAGGATCCGGACAGGACCTGAATAGGGGTTCGCGGGCATGGACCGGAATGATAAGTCTCAGCGACTTCGGATCCCGGCAGGCCCGGAGTCATAGCAGACTTCTGGCTCGAATCCGGGAAAACTTGGCCATGGTCGGCTCGCCGGTGACTAGTGTCTGGTCCGACAGGCCGAGAGTTGGGGGAGTCTTCGCCTGCATCGGGCAACGTATCGGGAGGCAAGAGTGGGCATCAGGACGCGTTCGTCCAGAAAGCCGGTTTGCCCGGCGGCATCACGCGTGCCGCTGACGGCGTCGGCGCTGGCAGAGACAATCAAGGCAATGGGACGGGCGAGGAGGCAACCACGGTGAAGAATCGACGATTTTGGATCATTGCAGTAGCGGCGTCGGTGGCGCTGGCGATGTTGCCGGCGCAGGCGATAGAAGGACCGGAGGTGGACCCGACCTTCGTCCCTGGGGATTCCGATTGTGCCTCCGTCGGCTCAACCGGAACTCAGGTCACCGTCAACGATCCTGCGGTTGGCGTGGACGTGCCCCTTACCGTTACCGGTGGGCAAATCCTCATGCACGATGTTGAGCGCAGGGAGTTCGACTTCACCGCCACTGGCGTGGTGGTATTAGATGTTGTTGTCAAGGGCAGCGGTGCCAATCACTACGACTACGGCGTGTCTGGAATTGCAGCGGACGACGGGCTGAAGATTCCAAACGGCAACAAACTAAATTGGGTGCATTTCTGCTACGCGGCGGTTCCGACGTTCAGCATTTCGGGCAACAAGTTCGAGGACGCCAATGCCGACGGGTTACACCAGGAAACGGAGATAGGGCTCTCGGGGTGGACCATCCAACTCAAGCAGGGAGAGACGGTCCTCCAATCGACGACGACCGACGCGGACGGCGCCTATTCGTTCAGCGGCGTTGAAGCCGGTGACTACCAAGTCTGCGAGGTCCTCGTGATCGGTTGGGTGCAAACCTCCCCCGAGGGATGTCATCTAGTGACTGTTGGGCCGGACGCGGTTGGTATCAAATTCTTGAACGTTGAAGCAGTTGACATCTGCGCTGAGCCGGCATCCGCCACGGACGGTGGCACCTCCGGCACCTTCGTAGCGGAAGGTGGATGCCAGGAGGGCGAGGTCAAGCTCGTGGACGTCAGTGTCGAAGACGACATTGTCATCCTCAGGCCTTTGGGCACAACCGTGGTCGCATTTACGGGAACCCTCACCTTCGTCAGGGAGCTCGCCAATCCGATCCCGCCTCTCCAATATGACCAGGACCTGACCGGAGATGACTTCGTTGACGTTCCGGTGTGCGTCGACGGTGAGCCCCCGGCGGGGGACACATGGTGCGTCACTGGTGTCACCGTGAGTTCATCGGAAGGTTCGATGACCGTCATCTGGAACGTCTTCGGAAGGGACGATCCGAGGTTCAAATAGCGGTTCCTGAGCCTCTGCAGGACTGTGGGAGGGCGCTTCGGCCTTCTCCCACAGTCCTGGACGGTGTGGATCTCTGCGAAGTCGCCCGACTTTGTACCTAGGCTCCCCTAGTGCCCCAGATCGAGCAGTACCTACCCCGCCTGGTAAGGGAGTGGGATGAACTGGCTCCGGGTGAGATGCATCGTGCCATCGAAGGGTCGATGGTCTTCGTCGATGTGTCCGGTTTCACCAAGATGTCGGAGCGACTCGCCCGGCATGGCAAGGTCGGCGCCGAGGAAGTCACTGAGGTAATTGGAAGGACCTTTGACCGCCTCCTCGGGGAGGCCTACGCCTACGGCGCCAGTCTCCTCAAGTTCGGTGGCGACGCCCTGCTGCTGTTCTTTCAGGGGGAGCTTCATTCTCACAATGCCTGCGCCGCGGCCTGGGGCATGCGACAGGCCCTGCGCAGCATCGGTCGGTTCGAGACGAGCGCCGGCCAGGTGGCATTGCGAATGTCGGTCGGGGTTCATTCGGGGCATTTCGACTTCTTCCTGGTCGGTGAGTCCCATCGTGAGCTGATCGTGGCGGGTCCGGCTGCAACCGAGACCACCGCCATGGAGGCAGCCGCCGGAGCCGGCCAGATCCTCATCAGTCCCGCGACCGCCCGCTTGGTGCCGCGGCGCAACGTCGGGAGGCAGGTTGGGCCTGGTTTTCTGCTGGCGGGTCGCATCGAGGCGTCCCGAGCAGACATTGGTCCCGCCCGATCGAAGCCGCAACTGCACCAGTTCCTGCCGAGGGCTTTGCGTGAGTCGCTGATTGCCGGCGAGGTAGAACCCGAACATCGTCCCGTTGCTGTCGGGTTCGTTCACTTTATGGAATTCGACAACATGGTTGCGACCGTCGGAAGCCGGGCCGCCGCGGTCGCCCTCGACCGTCTGGTCAGAACGGTTCAGGCGGCCGTCGATGCGCGCGGAGTGACGTTCCTGTCAACCGACATCGCCGGAGACGGCGGCAAGATAATCCTGGCGGGGGGAATTCCGCAGGCGACCGGCAACGACGAGGATCAGGTACTGCTTGCGTTACGGGAGGTCATCTCGTCCCCGATCGAACTTCCGGTTCAGGTCGGGGTCAACTGGGGCCCGGTGTTCGCCGGCGAAATTGGCCCCGTGTACCGGCGCACCTTCACGGTGATGGGCGACACGGTCAACTTGGCCGCCCGACTCATGGCGAAAGCCTCGGCCGGCCAGATCCTGGCAACCCGGGATGTGCTCGATGGCTCGCGCACCCTGTTCGAAACGACGCAACTGGAGCCGTTCCAGGTGAAGGGCAAGAAGCTCCCGGTGCAGGCTTTTGCGGTGGGTGATCCGACGGGCAGCCGGGGGCTCGTCGACGTCGCCACTCCGTTGATCGGCCGCGAACAGGAGCTCGAGATCCTCGCCCGGGCGTGGGAATCGGCGACGCGCTCTGTGGGAATGGCAGTGGAGCTGATCGCCGAGCCCGGGATGGGCAAGACGAGACTTCTCCAGGAGTTCCTCTTGCGGTCGGAAGATTCCCGGACCATCCGGTCCGAGTGTCGGCTCTATCAGGCGGCGACTCCCTATTTCCCCTTTCGGGCACTTCTCAGGCAGGCTCTGGAGGTCGAGGGACTGGGTCCAGAAGAGACAGCCGCAACGCTGGGCAGACGGGTCGGGGAGGCCGCACCGACTCTGGCGCCGTGGCTGGCGCTCATCGGGGCCGTACTGGACGTGGAGATCGAGCCATCGCTGGAGGTGACGCAGCTAGAGGCGCAGTTCCGGCCGGCCCGAACCATGGCCGCAGTCGGCATGTTGCTCGAGGCAGTCGTCACCGCTCGGACGTTGTTCGTCATCGAGGACACCCACTGGATGGATGACGCCTCCCGGGAGATGCTGGCGGGATTGATGGTCGGGATGGAGCGTCAGCCATGGATGTTTATCCTCACCCGGCGACCAGGGGATTCAGGCTTCGTGGCTCCCGCTTCGGATCATCTGGCCCGGGTCGAGTTGCAGCCTTTGAGCCGCGCTCATGCCGAGGCTCTTATCAATTCGGCGACAGGGGACAATCCGCTGCTTCCGGCTCAGGTCACAACCCTCGCCGACCGCGCCGCCGGCAATCCGCTCTTTCTCGTCGAGTTGCTACGCAACCTGAGCTCGGGAAGCGACGTTGACTCCCTCCCGCACTCGGTCGAGGGCCTTATCGCCGCCCGGATCGACCGACTCCCGCCGGGCGACCGTCAGTTGCTGCGGCGGCTGGCGGTGCTCGGTAACGGATTCCTGGCAGAACACACGAAGGCCGTCATTCCCGAAGCGCATTCCGGCTCCCTTACCCGCACCCTTCGCCGCCTGGGAGATTTCGTCACGTTGAATCACAGCGGCTGGGTGCAGTTCCGACACGCCCTCATTAGGGACGTCGCCTATCAGTCGCTGCCGTTCAAGACCAGATCGGAGCTTCACCGATCGGTCGGGGACTCGATCAGGGCAGCAGTCGCCGACCAACCCGACACCCAGGCTGAGTTGTTGTCGCTGCATTACTTCCATGCCCAGAACTGGGCGGACGCCTGGCACTTTTCCCGTGTCGCGGGAGATAACGCCAAGCGGATGTACGCAACTGCGGAGGCCGCGACCTTCTATCAACGGGCGCTGTCGTCGGCCCGGCAATCCCCTGACACCCCTCTGCGCAGCCTCTGCGAAGTGATGGAGTCGCTAGGCGATGTCTTACAGCAGGGAGGAAGGTTCGGCGAAGCCCTGAAGATCTATGGCAAGGCTGGACGGGTCGCATCCGATCCCATCCGGCGAGCCAACATCCTCCTGAAGCAAGCCGGGACCAGAGCCAGCGAGGGCGCCTACTCAGCTGCGGTGCGGGACATCACGCTGGGGCGTCGGCTCCTCGCCAGCCTCGAAGGGGAACGTGCGGCCAAGGAGAGGGCTCGACTTGCCGCTCAACTGGCCTGGCTCCGCCAACTCCAACAGCATCCGCGGGCTGCATTGAATCTCGCCAAGCAGGCGCTCGAGGAGGCCCGTGCGGCAGGGGCGCCAGACGCCCTGGCCCGCGCCTATCGGGTGCTCGACGCCTCCTACTCGATGCTCGGTCAACCCTCGAAGGCAGTATTCGGCCCTCTCGCTCTGGAGATCTACGAGAAGATCGACGATCTTCAGGGCGCCGCGATCATCAACAACAATCTCGGTGGCCAGGCTTACTTCGCAGGTGATTGGAACGCAGCAATCGGCTTCTACACCAAGGCCCAGGATCAATACCTGCGGGCGGGGAACGAGCCCGACTCGGCGACCGCCGGTGCCAACATTGGAGAAGTCCTGGTCAGCCAGGGCAGGCTCGTCGAGGCCGAGCCGATCTTGCGCGACGCCTCGCGGATACTTCATGCCCACCACCTGGTCGATCGGATCTTCGCCGATATGCAGCTTGCCCGGCTCGAATCTGCCCGGGGAAACTTCGACACGGCCATCAGGGCATTTCGTGACATCCGCACCGAGGCCAAGAGGCTCGGCGAGAAGCATTCGCAGTTGGAGGCCACTGTCTATCTGTCCGAGATCGGAACTCGTCTCGGGGACGCCGTTGGGGCCCTCGAGCTGCTAGCAGGAGCAGAAGCGGAGGCCGGCGAGGACGCCGAGCTCTATGCGTGCGCCCTGGCCCGGGTCCGAGCCGGAGCACTCGTGTTGCTCGGTCGCACCGCCGAGGCCTGTTCGGAGGTCGAAGGTGGCCTGACCATCGCCAGAGCAGAAGGTCTTCAGTACGAAGAAGCGCTGCTGCTGGTCACCAGAAGCAGGCTTGGTGATGCCTGCGGCGACGATGGCGAGGACCCGATCCCCGAAGCGGAGATTCTCTTCCGCAAGCTCGGGGTTCTCACCGAGGCCTCGGCCGCGAGCGTCGCCGGATAATCCCTGTCCCCCTGCTTGCGGGGGGACCGACCGGGGCTTTGGGAGGTCGAGGGGGGTGCGCGAACTCCGGTCACGGTCGGACCGACCGGGGCTTTGGGAGGTCGAGGGGGGTGCGCGAACTCCGGTCACGGTCGGACCGGACAGCCGCCGCCGGTTCGCCTTGAGGATCTCGACGGGCTAGGCGTCTTTAAAGAATCAGCGAAGGCGAGGGAGTGTCTGGACCGACGCTCACACACCAAAGAAGCATGCGAGCCCTACTGGTTGCGGGTCTTGCGCCGCAGCTCCGGTAGAACTTCGGTCCGAAGGACGATGTCCCTCCGATAGGACTGGTGAATCTTGCCCACCTGCCGTTCGGCTTCCTTTCGAATCTGCTCGACGGTTTTGCGGAGCTCTGCCACTTCGGACCGCAAGAATTGCACCTCGCTTTGAAGGTCGAGGACCTGCTTCACGCCCTCGAGGTTGAGGCCCCGGCTGGTGAGGGTCTGAATCAATGTCAAGCGCTCGATGTCCTGCTGGCTGTACCGTCTCGTTCCACCCGGGGTCCGGTATGGATCGATCAACCCTTTTCGCTCGTAGATGCGAAGGGTCTGTGGGTGCATGCCGGAGAGTTCGGCCGCCACCGAAATCACAAAGACAGCAGCTGTTTTGCGGTCGCTCATCGGGGCCCGATCATTGCGGAACCTTAAAGTGCGCCCGCGGATCATCGGTTTCCATCTCGGCAAGTTGCTCGAGGAGTTTCTTCTCTTCTCTCGACACCTTGCGAGGCACCACAACTTCGGCCCGGGCGTACAAATCGCCCGCCGGTCCCTTCTCGGGCTTTACGCCGCGGCCTTTTACGCGAAACACTTTGGCGTTGGGGGTCCCTGCCGGGATCTTGATGCTCACCGACCCGTCCAGAGTCGGCACTTCGACAGTGGTGCCAAGCGTTGCCTCGGTGAAGCTGATCGGAACAGTCACATGGAGGTCGTGCCCGCGCCGTTCGAACACGGGGTGAGGAGTGACGTGAACTTTGAGCAGAAGGTCTCCTGGTGGGCCGCCGTTGCGACCGGGGTTGCCCTTGCCGGGTATGCGGATGGTGGCGCCATCCTGCACGCCGGGCGGAATCCTGACCTTGATGCTGCGGGTTCTGACCTCGGTCCCTTTGCCCCGGCACTGCGTGCAAGGCGTGGGGACGATGCGGCCGCTTCCGCCGCATTGCGGGCAGGTCTGGCTGAACGAGAAAACACCCTGGTTCTGGGCCACCACTCCGGTCCCGCGACAGGTCGGACACACATCAACGCTGGTGCCGGGCTCGGCCCCGGCCCCACCACACCGAGAGCAGGGCGCTTCGCCTCTGATTGAGATCGTGGTGGTGACTCCGTTGACGGCGTCGTGGAAGGACTGGGTCAGTTCGGCGGATACGTCGGCGCCCCGCTGCGGGCCTCCTCGGCGGCGCCCACTTCCGCCACCGAAGCCGGAGAAAATGTCTCCCAGTCCTCCGCCAAAGAGGTCCTCCATCCGCACCCGCTGTCCAGAGCCGAAAGGGTTGCCCTGTCCGTTGTCGAAGCCTCGATAGGCCCCTGACTCGACCAGGCGGCGGAGTTCGTCGTACTCCTTGCGCTGCTCGGCGTCGGAAAGGACTGCATACGCTTCAGAGACCTGCTTGAAGCGCTCTTCGGCTGCCGGGTCGCCGGCGTTGGCATCGGGGTGGTACTTCTGAGCGAGCTTGCGATAGGCGCGTTTGATCTCGTCGGCCGGGGCCTCCTTGCCAACGCCGAGAACCTGGTAGAAGTCCTTGTCGACCCAATCTCTATTCATTTGGCCAGTCTCTATTCATTTGGCCAGTCTCTACTCACCGTGCTCCGGTGCAACGGCCACCAGAGCGGCCCGAAGCACCTTGCCGTGCAGCTTGTATCCACGCCGGAGGTCCTGGGTGACCCTGAGCGCTCCCGCTCCTTCGCCAGTCGTAACGACGGCCTCGTGAACCGTCGGATCGAACGGCGCATCCCAGGTCTCGATCGGCTCCAGGCCTTCTTTGACCAGGACGTCGAGCAGGAGGTCGTATGTGTTGCGAATCCCCACCAGTAGCTTCTCCTCGGTCTCGGTCTTGGGTTCGACCGCGAGAGCCGCTTCGAAACTGTCGAGAACCGGCAGCAACTGTCGGACCACCCGCTCAGAGGCCCGTTCCACCATGGCCGCCATCTCGCGTTGGGTCCGCTTGCGGTAGTTCTCGAAATCGGCCGCAACCCGGCGGAGATCGTCGAAATACCTGTCTGCGTCCATTCGGGTCTCGGCCAGCGCCTTCAGGACGATTGGCAGCGCCTCGGCCGGATCATCTGGAAGATCGAGGCCCAGTGCCTCGGCAGTGAGAGCCTCGACCGCCGATTCACCTTCGACCAGCTCGCCTTCGACGATTTCGATCATCGGCAGCTCGGGTTCTGGCGCTGGTTTCATTGCTTAGAGGTCCGGTGTTCGACTTCGGCGATGTGTTTGGCGTCTGGCGTCTGGCGTCTGGCGTCTAGAGGGCGCGAGCGCATCAAGCGCTCTCGCCCTCGTCAACAATCTCAGCCTCGACTACGTCGTCGTCGGAGCCACCGTCGGCGGCACCGCCGGCCGCGGACTGCTGCTGGCTCGACTCCTCGTACATCCGGCTAAAAGCGCTCTGGCTCACCGTCACCAGCGAGTCGATCTTGGCCCTGAGGCTGGCGGCATCCGCCGAGCTGTCGTCGATGACGGCCTTCAACTCGCCCAGGGAGGACTCGATTTTGGCCTTCTCGTCGTCGGCCAATTTGTCGCCCTGCTCCTTTATGACCTTCTCGGTCTGATGGACCAGTTGGTCGGCCTGGTTGCGGGTCTCAACCTGCTCCCGGCGGCGACGGTCTTCCTCTGCATAGGCCTCGGCATCCTTGATCATCTTGTCGATGTCGTCCCTCGCCAGGGCCGTCCCACCGGTGATGGTCATCGCCTGTTCCTTGCCCGTCGCCGTGTTCTTGGCGGAGACATTGACGATGCCGTTGGCGTCGATGTCGAATGTGACCTGGATCTGAGGCTGGCCCATTGGGGCCGGCAGGATGTCGGTGAGGCGAAACTTGCCAAGACTCTTGTTGTCCGAGGCCATGGTTCGCTCGCCCTGGAGGACGTGAATCTCCACTTCCGGCTGATTGTCCTCAGCCGTAGTGAAGGTTTCGGTCCTCCGTGTGGGGATCGTCGTGTTGCGTTCGATCATGCGCGTCATGACCGAGCCCTTGGTTTCGATTCCCAGCGTGAGGGGAGTGACATCCAGCAAGAGGATGTCCTTGACATCACCCTTCAGGACGCCGGCCTGAATCGCGGCACCGGCCGCTACAACTTCATCGGGGTTGACCCCGTTGTGGGGATCCTTGCCGGTCAAGCCTTTGACCAGGTCCTGAACCGCGGGCATCCGGGTCGAGCCGCCAACCAGCACCAGGTGATGCAGTTTGTCGACGCCGATCGCGGCATCCTTGATTGCCTGGTTGAACGGCCCCTTGAGCCGGTCGAGCAGGTGCTCGGTCAGCTTCTGAAGCTCAGAGCGGGTCAGTTTGCGCTGAAGATGGAGCGGGCCCTCGGCGGTCGCGGTGATGAAAGGCAGGTTGGCCTCGGTCTCTGCCACTTGCGAAAGCTCGATCTTGGCCTTCTCAGCGGCTTCCTTGAGGCGCTGCAGGGCCATGCGGTCCTTGGACAGGTCGACTCCGTGATCGTTCTTGAAGCCTGTCACGAGCCAATCGACAACGGCCTGATCCCAGTCGTCGCCACCGAGGTTGGTGTCGCCGGAGGTGGCCTTTACTTCGAAGACCCCCTCGCCGATTTCGAGGACCGACACGTCGAACGTGCCCCCACCGAGGTCGAACACGAGGATCGTCTGATCTGTGTGCTCCTTGTCAAGCCCGTAGGCCAGGGCGGCAGCAGTGGGCTCGTTGATGATCCGGAGGACGTTGAGCCCGGCGATCTGGCCCGCTTCCTTGGTCGCGGTGCGCTGGGCATCGTTGAAATAGGCGGGGACCGTGATCACCGCGTCGGTGATGGTGTCGCCCAGGAACGCTTCGGCGTCTCGCTTCAGCTTCATGAGAATGCGAGCCGAGATCTCCTGAGGGGTGTACTTCTTGCCGTCGACGTCGATGGACCAATCGGTCCCGATGTGGCGCTTGACGGAGCGAATGGTGCGGTCGGGGTTAGTGATCGCCTGTCGCTTGGCGACCTCACCGACGAGCACTTCGCCGTCCTTGAAGGCAACGACCGAAGGGGTGGTGCGGGCGCCTTCGGCATTGGGGATGATCGTGGGCTCGCCCCCTTCAAGGGTGGCGATCACGCTGTTGGTTGTGCCTAGGTCGATTCCTACGGCGCGGGCCATTTGGTTTCCTCCTGATGGAAGCTGATGGTTCCGAAGTTGAGTGAATAGCTACCCTACAACCTGAGTGCGGTAGTGTCATATTCCCGAGAACTCGGAATATCCCATTCGGATCAGGGGTTTTTGCCCATCAAGGACCCTCAAATTTCGAACTTCAAACCTCGAACGGAGCTTTTGTGAACGAAACCGGACGCTCAGATCAATCTCGAACTGACCAGCTGACCAGCCTCGACACCCTTCCCGTGTTGCCCCTCCGCAACGGAGTGGTGTTCCCGCATATGGTCGTGACCCTGCGGATTGAAACCGCCGAGGGAAAGATTGCCCTTGCCGCGGCGGCCAAGAGTGACGACCGCCTGATCCTCGTCCCCAGGGTCCAGGGCAAATATGCCTCGGTCGGCACCATTGCCGAGATCCAGCAAGCCGACGACGACGGAAACGTTGTGGTTTCGGGCGTTGCCCGGGCCCGGGTCGGCACCGGCGCAACTGATGGCGCTGGAGCCCTCTGGGTCGAGTACGAGGCCTATCCCGAAGTGGATGTCCATGATGAGGCCCTCGATTCCCTAGTCGCCGAGTACCGCGCGGTCGTGACAGAGGTGCTCGACCATCGCGGCATCGGCCAGGTCGCCGAACGCGTCCTCGGGATCGAGAACCCTTCCCAACTCGCCGACCTGGCGGTCTACTCGCCCGACCTATCCCTGGAACAGAAAGTGGAAACACTCGAGACCCTCGATATCCGCGAGCGCCTCGGCAAGCTTCTCACCTGGATGCGCGAGGTGCTGGCCGAGCTCGAGCTGCGCCGGCGGGTTCGGGAGAACGCCACCGAAAACATCGACAAGGGCCAGCGCGAGTACTTGCTGCGCCAGCAGATGGAGGCCATCAAGAAGGAACTCGGTGAAGATCAGGGAGCGGCCAAGGACTACCGAGCCAAGCTGGCAGAGACCGAGATGCCCGAGAAGGTCAAAGAGACTGTCGAGCGAGAGATCGATCGGCTCGAACGGATGTCCGAACAGTCACCCGAGCATTCGTGGATCAGGACCTGGCTCGACACGATGTTCGACATTCCCTGGGGGCTCCGCTCCGATGATCGCCTCGACCTCAACGAAGCCTGGACGGTGCTCGACGCCGACCACACCGGTCTCGACGACGTCAAGGAACGCATCGTCGAGTATTTGGCGGTTCGCAAGCTGCGTCAGGAACGCGGCCTCAACGAGCCTGCCAGCAGGCAGTCCGGAGCGATCTTGCTTCTCGTCGGTCCCCCTGGAGTGGGCAAGACTTCGCTGGGCGAGTCGGTGGCGAGGGCCCTCGGCCGCAAGTTCGTGCGCGTCTCGCTAGGTGGCATCCGCGATGAAGCCGAGGTCCGCGGCCACCGCCGCACCTATGTCGGCGCCCGTCCCGGTCGAATCGCCCGTGCGTTGATCGAGGGCGCAACGATGAACCCGGTCTTCCTTCTCGACGAGATGGACAAAGTCGGCAATGACTGGCGGGGGGATCCCTCCTCGGCATTGCTCGAGGTGCTCGACCCTGCGCAGAACCACACTTTCCGCGATCACTACCTCGAGGTCGATCTCGACCTCTCAGATGTGCTCTTCATCGCCACAGCCAACGTCCTCGAGACCATTCCCGCACCGTTGCTCGATCGAACCGAAGTGATTCGCCTCGACGGGTACACCGATGACGAGAAGGTGGCGATCGCCCGCGATCACCTGTTGCCCCGCCAGATCCGGCATGCCGGTTTGGAGCCGGAGGAGATCGAAGTCACCGAAGCCGCCCTGGCCGCGGTGGTAGACCGCTACACAAGAGAAGCGGGAGTCAGGTCGCTGGAGCGCGAGCTCGGTAAGTTGTCGCGCAAGGTCGCGACCAGGGTCGCCAAAGCCGAAAAGCCTCAAGCCTCAAGTCTCCAGTCTCAAGATCAAGAGCTTGGGACTTGGGGCTTGGGGCTTGGGACTCGGATCGTTGTCGATGTCGACGATGTTGCCGAGTATCTCGGCAAGACCAAGGTTTGGCACGACGAGGCCAAGGACCGGACCGATGTCCCCGGTGTGGCCACCGGCCTGGCTGTCACGGGTGCCGGCGGCGATGTCCTCTTCATCGAGGCTACGGCAATGGATGGCGAAGCCGGTTTGATCTTGACCGGGCAGCTGGGCGACGTGATGAGGGAGTCCGGGCGAATCGCCCTGTCCTACATCGAGTCGCACAGCGTCGAGCTCGAGATCCTGGCCGAGGCCCTCAAGCGGCGCTTTCACCTCCATGTTCCGGCGGGGGCGGTCCCCAAGGACGGTCCTTCGGCCGGGGTGACGATGGTCACCGCGATCGCGTCTCTGTTGACGGGCCGCAAAGTCAAGCCCAACCTCGGAATGACCGGCGAGGTCACGCTGCAAGGGAAGGTGCTGCCGATCGGTGGCGTCAAGCAGAAGGTACTGGCGGCGCATCGGGCCGGACTTACCGAGGTGATTCTGCCGCTCCGAAACGAGGCCGATCTTGACGACGTGCCCGAGTCGGTTCGGGCCGTGATGACCTTCTATCCGGTCGACTCGATCGATCAAGTCTTGGAAATAGCTCTCGTAGGGTGACCCCGCGGCCCGGGTTCGTCTAGGTTGGGCTGGTTCGATCTGAACCGGATCGAGCGGATCCCGATGGCTGACGATCAGGATAAGAAGGACGAGATGCAGGGCCGACTGATCGGAGCCGGATCGGTGTTGGGTGTCGGCATCGGTGCCGCTGTGGGAGCTGCCACCGGCAACCTGGGCACCGGCATCTGGATCGGCGCCGTCATCGGCGTCGGTCTGGGGATGCTCGCCGGAATTCTTCGCAAATAACCGGGAGGCGCCCGTCAAGGGCCGCAGCGCTGCGGCCCTTGATCGGGGCTCCAAGCCTCCTCCACACTCATGTCACTGGCGACCCGTAGGATTCCCATCATGTCGACCCGTGATTCCGGCAAGCGCGGCACCGAGACCTCGTCGTTTGGGGCCGGGAAGCGCGAAAGCCACGACGCCTCGGTGTTCTATGCCCGGTTCACGCCGCCGATCCTCGACGACGACGAAGAGCTCGGGCCCCGGCCCCAACCCCCCCAACTCGGTCCCCAGCGCGGTGATTCGAGGTCGCTCCCATCACTAGGCGACAAGTCAGTGGCACTGGTGGTGACCTCACCTCCCTACTTTGTCGGCAAGGAGTACGAGGACCAGGTGATTCAGGCGGCGCGGAATCCCGAGGGAATCGGTGAGATTCCCGGCAGCTACCTGGAGTATCTGACCCTTCTCCACGATGTCTTCGAGGAGTGTGTCAGGGTGCTCGAACCCGGTGGCCGAATCGCAGTGAACGTTGCCAACCTCGGCCGCAAGCCCTACCGCAGCCTCTCTTCCGATGTGATGAGGATCCTCGAGAACCTGGGCCTTCTGCTGCGAGGAGAGATCATCTGGCAAAAGGGCAAGTCGACCAGCGGCTCCTGCGCGTGGGGTTCCTTTCGGAGTCCAGCCAACCCGGTGTTGCGGGATATCACCGAGCGGGTGATCGTCGCTTCCAAGGGTCGCTTCGACCGTGCCCGGAGCCAGGAGGAGCGCAAGGCCGAGGGACTTCCCTACATGGCCACGCTGTCGAACGACGAGTTCGTTGAAACGACTCGTGACGTTTGGGAGATCGACGCCGAGAGCGCCCGGCGGGTGAAGCATCCTGCCCCGTTCCCGGTGGATCTGCCGCTGAAGCTGATCGACCTCTACACCTATGTCGACGATCTGGTCCTCGATCCGTTCATGGGCTCGGGTACCACCCTCGTAGCGGCCCGTCGGGCCGGACGGCGGGCGGTCGGGTTTGACATCGATCCGGCCTATGTCGCCCTTGCCCTGGAACGGGTGTCGCTGGTCAACCCCAGGCCCCAGCCTGCGTCCACCGACCCGGTTCAGGACGCCCTCGATCTCGAGATACCCGAACTGCAACGAGCCGAGCACTTTCAAGCCCGGGCTACGCATGAAGGCAAGAAGGCCCAGGACCTGGCCCGATCGGTGCTGGAGACGGCCGGGTTCAAGATCGTCAAGGAGCAACCGTCCCTCGCCAAGCTCGGAATCCAGTTCAACTTCGAAGTGACCGACGCCGCCGACGGTCTTCAGTGGTACGTCGACGTCTCCGGCGCGTTCACCACGGTTCGTCCGGGCCTCCAACGGACCGACACGCTCTGGAAGACTCTCGGGCGAGCCCACGTTCTCGACTCGGCTCGCGATCGGGGCCAGGTCGACCGAGGCGTGCGGCTCCTGATCCTCACCTCAAACCTTCCCAAGAACGGGAGCGAGGGTGACAAGGCCCTTCGCTCAGTCGGTTGGAGAAGTGTTTTCGATGCGATCGAGATGTTCGACCCTGCTGCCCGTGGTCGCTTGCGCCGCTACGCCTCGGCAGCCACTGAGGAACCGCTGGCTGGCTTCTGGACGATCGACGAGATCGAACGTGATCGGCCCCAATGAAAGATCGCCAATGACCCGTTGCCCATGACCAGATCGCCAGTGACCCCGTTCGCCCATGACCAGATCGCCAGTGACCCAGATCGCCAGTGAACCGGTGCCAAGGACCCCAATGCTCGTGACAGGTCGCCCAATGACAGATTCCACTTGATCAACGCAGTCGCCTACGCCGTAGTCCACAATGACCCTCCGTCGGTCTACCTGGCTTCAGACATCGAAGTCCTCCACCGGGTGCTTGCCTTCGAGGTGGTGGCGCGCACCGATCCGGGCCGGATGGACGAAGGCCGTCGCTCCAGTATGCGCCAGGCACTGCTCGACGAAAGATGGGGCGATGCGGTAGTCGAGTGGATGAGCCTGACCAACACGGCCATTGACGTCTACACCCACTTGCCGATCTACGCCGAGGCTGACCTGCCGGCAGATCTGATCGGTGCCCAGCTTCAGTTCACCCGCCTGTTCAGCAGTTGAAGTGCCGGCTCTCCGCACCGAGGTCACCGAAATCGTCACGGGCCTGGCGATGCTCGGGTTCCCCGATGTCGACCGGGCCCTGGCCACCAGACCCGACTGGTTGATTCACGCCGGTCCCGCCGAGCTCGACCGGATAGCCGAGGCGCGGTTGGACGGCGGTTTCGGGCTTGAGTTCACGACTGCCTGGGACAACGGCGTCAGGTTCCTTCGGTCCCCGGATGGTTTGCGAGGAAGGGTTCCCCACCGGGTCGAGTGGAAGGGACATCACAAGCCGCCCGGCTACGAGCAGATTCCAGCTGATCTTCGCATCGATCACGTCTATCTCGTGAGCTGCAAGTACGGCTCCAACCTCCTCCACAATGCCTCGCCTTCGCACCTCTTTGACCGCCGCCTGTCCGATCGTCGGGTGGATCAAGCCGATTGGTTCGGGGAGGTGGCGCCGGAGGCATACCAGGAGCTATATGCAAGCTGTCGCCGTCACGTGGGCCCCGACCTGCCCGAGGCAGTCGGGTCCATTAGCCCGGAAGACCGTCTGAGGATCAAGGCGGCTTTCAAACGGACGTGGCCCGAGGACGTGGCTCTGATCTACGGAGCCTTCGCCTGGTCGGTGGCCCACGCCTCGGCTGAGCGATGGCGCGCCTCGCTCGCCTCCCCGGCGCAACAGGAAGAGATGTTGTGGAGGTTGTTGCGGTTGGAGGCAGCGCCGTATTTCGTTCTCGGGAGCACCGCCGCCGGCCAACCTCTCCACTACCGCACTTCGACACCCTGGGACTTCAGGAATCGATACCGGATCCGTTCATTCGACATCTGGCCCGACGCCGCCGGCCAACCCCTGATTCGATGGCGGTCCGATGTGTTCGACGTCCTCGACAGCGAAGACCTGATCACCGAGGGCCATGTCGAGATCCGGTGGAGTCACGGTCGTTTTGCGGGCAACCCGGAGGCGAAGATCTACCTCGACACGCCCCACCACCGGGTGGCCGGCTACCGATCCCTGGCGGCCCCGACGGATAGCCCGGCGCAATGAGGCCTCTCGGCCGCCCCGGATAGTGCCTGCTTGTTAGTGCCTGCTTGTTAGTGCCTGCTTGCAAGTATGCTTGCAGTTGCAAGCATCTATCAAGGAGCAGCAGTGAAGCTGCAAGACGCCGCCGTCACAGCAGTGCTGGCGGACGGAACCGAGGTCGAGCTCCGGCCCGTCGGTCCCGACGACAAACCCCTTTTGGAACAAGGCATGGCGATGCTCTCCCCGGCGTCGCGCCGACTCCGCTTCATGTCCCCGATCGAGAACCTGTCAAGGTCGCAGCTGGCCTATCTCACCGAGATCGACCAAGAAAGCCACCTCGCCTGGGGCGTGATCGTTGCGGGCCAACCGGTGGCGGTGGCGCGCCTGGTTCGTCTTTCGGGCTCACCCGAGATCGCCGAGATCGCTATCACGGTTGTCGATGATTGGCAGGCTCGCGGTATTGGCAAGCTTCTGATCCGGGTTCTGGCGGAGATCGGCCGATCCGTCGGCATCGAACGGTTCGCGTTCGAAGCCTTGCCTGAGAACGAGGGCATCGTTCGATTGCTTGGTTACTTCGGTGCGACGCATGGGTTCAGCGAGGGCATCGTCTCGGGGTCGCTGGAGATCGCTTCGATCGAACCGGCTGTTTTTCTGAGCGGGAATATCCTCGAGTTGGCAACCGCGGTCCGGCGCTTCGGGAGCCCGCCGGAATCGGTGGCGACTCAGCCTTCCAGGCCTCGAATCAGACGGGGCACGAATTCTGCCTGAGCCGGATTCAAGAGGCGCTGAGCCTCTGCCGGGCTGCACCAGACGACCCGGTCGATCTCAGGGAACTCTTGACGCTGCCCTCGCCAGACCATTGAGAACAGGCCCGGCTTCAGGTTCATCGGGTCGAGATCGGCTTCGATGGCCCAGCCCAGAACCGTCTTTCCCGACCTCAATCGAACGCTTCCCAGCTCTAGCCAACTCCCATCCGGAACTGTCCAACTTGTTTCCTCTTGGAACTCGCGAGCGGCGGCGGCCCGGGGGTCTTCACCCGGAATCACCTCGCCCTTCACGATGCTCCAATGTCCGGCGTCCTTCTTGGCCCAGAGCGGCCCACCTGGATGTGCGATCAAGACTTCGATCGCGGATGCCCGTCGGTAGGGCAGGAGTCCGGCGCTGATCCGCATTCGGTGACAATACGAGGCGCCGGGTCAGTTTCCCGGATCAGACGAATCCTGGCGTCACACTCCCGGTTTCCGGGGGGACCCTCAGACCAGATTACGAATTTGGCGGGAGCCACCCGCCAAATTACGAATGGACCGGTGATCCCTTGTTCGCTGATTCTTAGCTGCCGCTGATTCCCATCGATCAAGCCTCAACCTGACCCAATACGAGGGCGACGGGTCATAGGGCGCGTCACCAGTCCTACCCTGCGCCGGTGGGCGAATCACGACTTCCGGCCATTCCGGTCGCGGACTTCAATCTGAATCCGGGTGAACCCCTGGCCGGAGGTCTGCGGCGGCTGTCGCTCGACCAATTTGACCTCGCTCTTACCGGCTTGAGGGGTCAATCAGTGAGCCGGGACGTGGCGATCCACGAGATGCGCAAGGCGGGCAAGAGGATCAGAGCCCTTTTGCTAATGGTTCGCCCGGTGATCGGCGAACGGGTCTTCAAGGCAGAGAACGCGGCTTTACGCGACGCCGCCCGCCTGGTTTCGGGTGTGCGAGACGGCGCCGTCCTTGTCGATGCCGTTGGTCGGATGCGCGCCAGGTATGGACAACTCCTCGCTCCCGGAATCTTTCTCGATCTCGAGGATCGCCTTCGTCGCCGGCACCAGCGAATGCTGGGCAGGGTGCTCGATGATGACGACGCCCTCGAACATGTGGTCGGCGAGTTGCACCGGGCTCGATCCCGATACGCGGCATGGCCGATCGACCTGGAGGATCCCCGCTTCCAGATCAATCGCAGCAATCGTCGGGCGATCGCGAACACCTTCTCGTCCATCGGACCTGGCATTGCGGCCACCTATCGCGACGGACAGAAGGAGATGAAGTCGGCCATAGAGGCACCGACCACCGAGCACTTCCACGAGTGGCGCAAGCATGTGAAGTACCTCCGCCATCAAGTGGAGATCGTCTCGCCCGTGTGGCCCGAGGTGGTCGGCGGCCTGGCGACCTCGCTGTCCCATCTTGGAGACGTCCTTGGCGACGACCACGACCAAGCGGAGTTGGTGCGGTTGGTCGGCTCCCTCCCCGACCTTATGCCGGATCCCGACGAACGAAACTTGCTGGTAGCACTCTCCCAGCAACGACGCCGGGAGCTGCAAGGAGCCGCCCTGGTCATGGGCAAGCGCATCTACGCCGAGGCCCCCGACCGCTTCGCTCTAAGACTCGAGGCGTACTGGTCGGCGTGGTCAGTAGGCAGTAGGCAGTAGGCAGTACGACCACTCGCCGATCGACCACTCACCACTCTTAGGCTCCGCCCCGTGGAACCCATTCCCGATCCTGCTCTAGTCGTTCTGATCGGGCCGTCGGGTTCGGGCAAAAGCACCTGGGCCGAACAGAATTTCCGATCCGAAGAGGTCATCTCCTCTGACCGCCTGCGCGCCATCGTGGGCTCTGGTGAACACGATCTTGATGCCAGCGCCGACGCGTTTGCCGTTCTCGATCAGATGGTCACAGCTCGACTCAAGCGTCGTCTGCTGACGGTCGTCGACACGCTGGGCCTCGATGATGAACGTAGACGGCGGCATCTCGCGTTGGCGAGGGAGATGGGTCTTCCCGCGATTCTTGTGGTGTTCGATGTGCCCGAGCAGGTGGCCCGCGAAAGGAACCGGCAGCGAACTCGCCCGGTTCCGGCTTCGGTTCTCACCTCGCAGATCCGCCGATTCCGACTGCTTCAGGCCCGGCTTGGGGACGAGGGCTGGGATCTGCGGAGTGGAGCCGACGTTGTGGCGATCAGGCCTGCTCACGTTCTGGCGGGGTCGCAGGCGCCGGCTGTCACGCCCGGTGGGCCTCAAACTCTGCGGCCAAAAACTCTGCGGCCAAGAACTCTGCGGCCAAGAACTCTGCGGGTCGTGCTTCATCTCGCCCGATTCACTGGTGCCGGCGACTTGCGGACTCACCTCCTTTCGATGGCAGAGGCAGCCGAAGAGGCCGGCTTCGACGGTATTTCCTTGATGGACCATCTGATGCAGATTCCCCAGGTCGGAAGGGAGTGGGAGGACTTTCCTGAGGTGTTCAGTGCTCTCGGTTTCCTGGCAGGTCGTACCAAGAGACTGTCCCTGGGAGCCCTGGTAGCCAACGTCCGCCTGCGCAACCCAGCTCTGCTCTCCAAGATGCTGGCGACCATCGATGTGCTCTCGATGGGCCGCACTTTCTGTGGGCTCGGAGCCGGTTGGTTCAAGTCCGAACAAGCCGCCTATGGCTATGGGTTCGAAAGCCCCGGTCGCCGACTCGATCGTCTGGAGGACGCCCTAGCGATCCTGCCGTTGATGTGGGGCCCGGGAAAGGCGACCTATCAGGGCAAGATCGAATCGGTCATCGAAGCCGTGTGTTACCCGCGACCGATCGGCAAGATCCCGATCATCGTCGGAGGCAGCGGTCCCAGGACCATCAAGCTGGCTGGTTCACTTGCCGACGGCCTCAACTTGGTCGGCACCAAGAACCTCCTCGAGCACATCGACCTCTTTCGAGCAAGCGCCGTCGAGGCATCCCGGGATCCCAACGCGTTGGAGGTTTCGGTGCTCGACACGCCGCTTCTTGGAAACGACCGGTCGGAAGTGGCGGCGCTGGTCGAAGCGAACCGCGGACGGTTGGGGGCCAGCGTTTTCGCGACCAACCACAACGCCGGGACTGTCACCGATCACATTGATCGCCTGCGCCTGCTGGGCAGCTCAGGCGTCGGGGCGATCTATATCTCCCCGGTGGGTCTTGCCTCACCGGAGGCTGTCGCCGCCTGGAAGCCTGTTGTCGAAGCCCTGGGTTGAGCTCAAGTCCTAATCCACTCAGGCCGAATTGACTCAGGCTGGTCGACCCAAGCTGATCGACCCAAGCTCAACGACTTAGGGGGCCACTGTGGTCGTGGCGGCGGGCAACTCCGGAGTTACCCGGAACTCGATAACGCCCTGGTCGCTCAGATAAGCGAGGTGGTAGAACAAGCCGTTGTAGTTGACCGTCCCGTCAAGCCCACCCAGTTGCGGGTTGTCGATGGCCAGACCAAGGGTCTCCAGCAGCGCTCTTCGATCTGATCCGTCGAGGGTCGGATCAGATATTCCGATGAGCAGACCAAGTGATGTGAGGATCAGGCTGTCACCCTCGGGGGTCCCTGTAGGGGTAGCGCGCATGACGACAGAACCGGCGGCAGGATCGAGCAGGCCCTCGAGGGTCAGGTACGGAGTGAGGCTCAAAAGGAATGGAGAGGTCAAGTCAGTGAAGAGGACTAGTTCAGGGCGGCTTACCTCGGCGAGGGCGTTCCAGCGGTCGGTGAGCTCAGCAGGACCGGTCTGGAAAAGAGTCGTGGGAGGGGGAGGCAGAGTGGTCACCACGACCGTGGTGGTCGGGGAGGGGGGAATCGTCGTGGTGGGCACCGAGACGAACTCCGGTTCTCCCCGGAACCCGCCGGCAATGATGAAGATCGTTAATGCGAAGAGCGTGAAAATTCCGATGGTCGAGGCGACCACCCCCGCCTTGATGGCGACGTCTTCAATGTCGCTCTTGAGCCAGCGGTGGGCTTTCGACGATTTGTATCGGCGCTTGGCCGTGTCGGTGATCCGATCGGCGATCGTCGGCACTTCTTTCTCGGCCGGCACCACCGGAATCTGAATCTCTCGCAGACGGCGAACCTCCTCTTGGAGTTCGTCTGGCTTGGCCGGCGAAAACGCGGCGCTGCCTCCGGCGCTGCGTGTGGCACTTTCGGGAGCCAATGTGCTACCCGAGCCTTCCGCGGCTCGGGCTTCGAAAGCTTTGATCCGGGGCCGGCGAATGGCCGGTTCCTGGCTCGCCCTCGGAGTGGGGGTCGGCTTGGGTGCGGCTCGACTGGATGTTGCCGGCGGCTCGGACTTCTTGGCCGGCACAGTCTCTGCTGGCTTCGCGGCAGGCGCGGGCGCCGTTGTTCTCGCATCTGGCTCTGTCCGCACCGTGACTTTCGCCGCCGGCCTCGCGGTGGCCACCGCTGGAGGGGTGTGCTTGGGTGGTGGCTTCGTGACATCGGCGGTGTCACTGGCGACCGACCGCGGAGTCAAGAAGGCACTGATCGCAGAGATCAGTCCTTCGGGATCGTCGGCGGTGAAGGTGATCATCTCTTCGTCTGCCTCGATCGAGAATTGGTTCCCTTCCAGCAGCTGGACTTTGCAGTCGGCTGACTTCCAGGACGCCAGTTGGGTCCCGCTGGCCCACAAAGTGACCTTGTTCTTCTTGATCTCTAGCGAGCCGGCCAGGACCGTCTCCTCGGACACGAACGTCCCCGTAAACCCAAAGTCACCCAGCGGACGGGGAGGGGCGGTGTAGGTGGGTCGGCCCGGGACGAGGTCAGATTCGGCCACTTCTCCTAAACTATCCCACGTTGGCGTTGGTATTCCCTCATCGGATGGGCTCTGGTCCAGAACTGTTGAGGCCACGCCGAATAGCGGTCGCAACTCTGTCTCCCCGTCATTTCCGGATGGGGAGACGAGTGTTCGTTCGGATCTGGACACGTAGTTTCCTCCAGGCCGCGACACAAATGAATCGGCCCTTACCAGTAGTTATCGCCCGCAGAGCCATTCTTATTAATAGCGGGGAAGGGGTCTAGGGCCGGTGGACCTAGTTCGTTATGGCCTAGTCACCCTGGTCGGCAGATTCGACAAGGCCTAAATCCACTTGATTCTGCCTCCGATTCGGACCTGAACCGACGCAAATGACCTTCCGAGATTCGACGTGCCTGATGACAGGTCGGGAAGCAAAAAATGCCGGTGGTATCCGAACCAAGCAGGCGGATTCCTGCAGCCGCAATCGACTCGATGCGATCTGGCTCGGCACCTTCGAAGGAAAGCAACTCCCACTTGTTCTCGGGGCCACCCAGCGAGTAGTTGCCGATCTTGCCGTCTGACCGGATGACCCGGTGGCAGGGAACGATCAATGGCACAGGATTGCGGGCCATAGTCGATCCAACCGCCCGGGCCGCTCCGGGGTTGCCGACTGCCCGGGCGAGCCATGAATAGGGCCGTACCTGGCCGCGAGGGATGGTGGCCGCCAATTCCAGAATCCGCCGTTGAAACGGGGTCACCGAGCGGAAGTCGATCGGAAGGAGGCCCGGTCGACCGCGGTCCAGGGCCTCTTCGATCCGGTTGACCCAGACTGCGGGCGGCTCGGCGGCGACCAGGTTTCGAACAAACCGGGCCCGAAAGCGATCGCCGAACCCTTCGTCTGCCAGGTCGACGGCCGAAACACCGTTCGGGTTGAACGCGACGACGACGTCACCCACCGGGCTAGCGACCACCGTGTATCCGTCGACCAATCCGGTCCCAAGTTCGACTTCCGCAAGAAGGCTCGTCGGAGCAGCCACCCGTAGGGAACCGAGCCGTGACTCGACCGCCGAAATCGATGGGGCATTGGAATGTGCAGTCATGATTCGTCCTCCAGTATGTGGCGAAGCTTTTCGAGACCGCGATGGACGTCGGACTTGACGGTCCCGACGGCCTGGCCAGTGGCAATCGCTACCTCTTCGTATCCGAGACCGACCACGTGTCGCAGAACGACCGCCCGGCGGGTTCGGGGCGGGAGGCTCTGGAGCCTCCGATGCCAGGCGGCGAGGTCGACATAATCCGGATCGTCTGTGCGGGTCTCGATCTCCCTGTCTACGAGGAGGGGCCTGCGACTCTTCGCCCGAAGATGGTTGCGACCGAGGTTGAGCGCGATCGTCCAGATCCACCCCCTCAGTTTCAATTCCCGGATGCGGCCGGGCTCATACTCCGAAAGCGCCCGGTAGGCCCGGATGAAAGTTTCCTGTGTCAGGTCCTCGGCCTCGGGACCCGCCAGCGACCTCAAGCCCGAAAACATGTCGTTCTGCAGAGCCCGGACCAGGTCCGGAAACGCCGAATCGAGATCGTCCGCCAACCGTTCGCAAAGCCCGTCCATCAAAGAGAGAACACCACGGCGGGGGAAAGGGTTGCAGATCAGTCCGTTTTCCGTCTTCCGACTGATCAAACCCAGTATTTCCTCGTGGCTCGCCACCAGGCCAGGCCGAACAGGATGGCTACCGCTGCGATCCAACCCAGCAGTGTTCGGACCGGAATCTCCTCGGCCAGCCATCCGAACATCAGTTGCGACACCGTTGCCGTCGCCGTCACCGCGGCGAAATCGAGCCCGAAAATCCTTCCTTTCACTTCGTCGGCGGCATATCGCTGGAGCCCGTAGGAAGAGAAAGACCACTGGCTGCCGGCCCCCATGTGGCCGACCAGAACCGCCAGGGCAGCGAGGCCGAGGGTGGGTGCGGCCGCTGTGCCCAGGTAAGAGAGACCCCAGAGGGCCATGGTGAATCCGATGGCGCCGAGTACTTTCTTGTCGACGCCTCCCATCAGCCGGCGGATCAGGAAGGGTCCGAACAGCACTCCCAGGCCGCGGGCCCCGAGAAGCCACCCCACCCCGTCGTCTCCCGCTTCGAAGACATCAAGCGCGAGAATTGGGAGGAGAGCGACCGCCCCCGCCCCGAAGACCGCGAAGCCCGCTTTCGAGGTGAGCAGTGCCGCGATCGGAGGGTTCTGCATGACGTATCTCCCCGCAGCTTGCAGGGTGGTCGGAAGGCTGTGATCCGTCGTGGCCTTCACCCGAAGCGGAGCGCGAATGCGCCAGACCAGATATCCAGCCCCCAGGAAGCTTATGGCGTCGATCCCGATCGCCGCCTCTCGGCCTATGAGGGTCGAGACGAGTCCTCCGGCGGCGCTACCGACCGCGGCCATCGTGCCCCAGGTCGACTCGATGAGGAACGTCGCATCAGCCAGGTCTTCGGGTGTCACGATGGCCGGAATCGCCGCCGACGAGGCGGGGCTGATCAGCGCCGAAAGAGCGGCAAGAATCGCCAATCCGGTGAGGGCCAGCGGCACGCTGGCACCTGCCCGGAGGACTACGGGGTGATCTACCAACAGCATTCCGGCGGCTGCAACGGAAGCGGCGAGGTTCGACCCGATCATGATCCGCCGCCGATCGAAGCGATCCGCCATCACTCCGCCCAGGGGTGAGGCGAGGAACGCGGGCAGCGTGTTGGCGGCAAGCACCGCCGCCGTGAGCACCGCGGACCCGCTCAGTTCGTTGACCAACCCCAGCATCGGGACGAGGAGAAACCAGTCGCCGCCAAACGACACGAGCCGGGATATGTAGAGCCGGCGGAGCTCCGGGTTTCGCCGAAGCAGGGTGATGTAGCGGCCGCTCGAGCGCTCGGTCAAGTGCTGATGGCTCCCGCCGACCCCGGGTTCGCCGCTTCGACCGCTTCTTCTTCTATCTCGAGCTGTATTGATCCATCGGTCTCATGGAGGTCTGTGTGCATGCCCACCAGCAACTCGAAGTCGGGGGGCCGCTCCAGATCGACCGCCAGGAGATGGCGGCTGGTGGGTTCCCCCCGCATGTCGAAGCTCCGGGCCTGGCCGATCAATTTGGCCGAGGCGTCATCGATGCGACGGTGTTGGTTGAGATGTTCCTGCCACGAAACCGTTAGGAACACCTCGCTCAGGCGTCCCGGGTCGGTCGCATCCCGATACAGCCGCCAGCGATAGGCACCGGTGCGGAGACGAACGAGTCGAAGTTCGTTCATCACATCCACGAACCCTCCCAGGTCGTCGTGGCGGACCTGGAAGCTGTTGATGATCATCACCGGACCGCTGTCGAGGGTGTCGACGTGCTGTGGCTGTCGGCCTCCCGGAGTGAATTCGGGTGGAGTCACCTCGTTCAAGGTCGGGATTCCGGAACGGGTGGCGGCTAGGCCGAGTCCGACACCCACTGTGGACAGAAGAACGTAAGCAGCGGTGGTCGTGAGGGCATCGGCCACAACGCCAGCCAGGATCGCGCCCAGTGGCGAAACACCGGCAAAGGCCAACGACCACAGGCTCATGGTTCGGCCCCGCACCCATGGCGGGCTCAGAAGCTGCGCGGTCGAGTTGAGGGTGACGGCTGTCCACACCAGACACGCTCCGGCCAGGAACAAGAATGGGATCGCCGCGATGACGGAAGGTGCCAGGCCCACCGCCACCCCGGCGACGCCGTAGCCAGACATCGTCACCGCTACCGCATTCCGCCCTAGTCGTTCGACTACACGGCGGCGGGTGAATGCTGCCGCGGTCGCCCCGAAGCCCATTGTGCCGAGCAGCAATCCGTAAGCCAGGGAGCCGCCGCCGAGTTCGGCAGTGTGGCTTGGGAGAACCGTCGGCACCACAGCTGAGGTGAGAGCGAACGCGGCCCCAAACACGAGCACCCGTCTGAAGGCCTTGGTGTATCGGGCGAAGCGCAGACCCAGGGCTATGGCAGTTGTCAGCGCTGTCGGTTCGTTGACGGGAGGTGTCTGCCGGCCGCGCCGCAAGACCACCAACACCACTATTACCGAGAGGAACGAGAGGGCGTTGAGAGCAAACCCGGCTTCGGCCCCGACCGTTGCCACCAGCAATCCTCCGAGCGCCGGCCCGATGGCCCGGGCGACGTTGAACGCGACCGAGTTCAGTGAGACGGCGCTCGCCACCATTTCCCGGGGAACCAGGTCGGGCACCAGGGCCTGCCAGGCCGGCAGGTTGAAGGCGGCCCCGAGGCCGATGAGCAGACCCAGGACGATCAGCCTCTCCGGGGTCGCCTCACCGAGGTAGGTGATGACAGCCATGGCCGCGGCTGCGATGCCCATGACGATTTGGGAGATGAGGAGCACCTTTGTGCGCTCGACCATGTCGGCGACGGCGCCGGCGACGAGGGCCAGGCCGAGAAAAGGAAGAGTGGTGGAAGCGCTCATCAGGCCCACCCAGGTGGCCGAGCCCGTCAGTTCCAGCATCAGCCACGCCCCGGCCGAAGCGTGCAGAAACGTGCCGAGGTTGGAAAAGAGCGAAGCCCCCCACAAGGCCCGGAAATGCACAAACCGAAAAGGCGCCACGGAGGAGGACATGGCCGGTGAGTGTAAGGACGGGCTTTGTGTGGTTTTGGCAGGCCTCAAGCGTTCACACCAGAGGCAGCTCCCTCCCTGCCCGTTCGTTCACCCGATTGGAGTGGGTTCTCCTTCGCCGCCGGTGAAGTATTGGACCACTGCGATCGCCACCACGACTATCACGCCACCGATGACTTGCCAGAGAGTCAGGTGCTGTCCGAGCCATATCCACGCCGTAAAGGCGGCAACGGCCGGTTCCAGGGTGGCCACGACACCGACCGTTCCGGCGTCGGTCATCTGCAGCGCGCCGACTTCTAATAAGAACGGGACGACGGTTCCGAGGATCACTAGCCAGCCGAGTTCTAGGAGCACCTTGCTATCAGTCGGCGGCAGCCTCACCGGGAACACCACAAGCAGGAGCAGGGCCGAAAAAGCGAATCCATAGGCTGCCACCGACAGTGTCGGCAGGAACCGTCCGAGGTAACCCGACCCGAGCAAGTACGCAGCGAACGTGATCGAGGCGACCGCGGCCGCAGCCAAACCTGTCGGGTCGAGGGCACCCGCCTCCCAGGCTCTGCTCACAAGGGCCACACCTACCAAAGCCACCAGCGCTGCTGCCCAGGCCGAACCAGGCACGGGCTGGCGGCGTACCAACCGGAGCCAAGCGAGGACCAGGATCGGTCCCGTGAATTGAATCGTCACACCCGGCCCGACCCCCAATCGGTCGATCGCAATGAAAAACGACACGGTCACCGTTGCCAGCACGAGCCCAAGTCCGGCGAGGCCGAGCAGTCGGCCACCGTGGCGCGTGGCCTTTCGTCGATACGCCAGGGCACCCAACACAAGAGCCGCCAGCACCGAGCGAATCTGAGCAGTGTTTCCGGCCGGGAGTGACTTGAGCAGGTCGGCCGCAACGGAGCCGTTGACCCCGAAGAGAACCGATGCGACCACCGTCAGCCAGATCCCACGCGTTCGTGTCCCAACCATCAGACCTTCGATCTCATGTGCGCCAGAATGAACCTGTGTCGGGTCTGGCCTACTTCATCTCACCGGAGGCACCCGGACCCGGTGTGCTGCTGTTGCATTCTTGGTTCGGTCTCAACTCATCGGCCAAGAGACTGGCTGACCGCCTCTCCGATGAAGGTTTCACCGTACTCGCACCCGACCTCATGGCCGAAGTCCTCCCGGCCGATCAGGCCGAAGCGGAAGCAACCCTGCAGGCGGCCGATCCCAACTACCTCGCATCGGCCACGCTGTCCGGAGCCGGAGTGCTCGGGAAGCGGAGCAGCACGATTCAGGTGGTCGGCCTTGGCATGGGAGGGTCGCTGGGTTTGTGGGCATCGGTTCGTCTTCCTGGCCTCATCACCGGCGCGGTTTCGATCTACGGGGCCCAGAGCATCGACTTCGCGGCGTCTCGCTCGGCCTATCAAATCCATCTAGCGGAGAACGACCCCTGGCTGCCCGAGGACGATGCCATCTTCATGGAGGCGACTATGCGTCTGGAAGCCCTCAAGGTCGAGGTGTACACCTACCCGGGGACCTCGCACGGCTTTTTCGAAGAGGGAGCCAACTACGACGAGCCTGCCTCCGACCTGGTCTGGGAGAGAATGCTGGCCTTCCTGCGACGTGATGGTTAGCCGGCCGGCGCGAAACGATCGCCGGGTCTAATCACGCCCTCTGTCAGCACCCGGGCGTAGACCCGGGATCGACCCGGGTGTTGCTGCTGGTTCATTCTCGAGAAGTCACCGTCGGCGAACCATCTGGAGTTCTTGTTGCAGGGAGTTGTGAAATGGGTGACCTCGACTTCCACCTCGTCGCCGATCAACCACCTTGTGCCGGGGATCACACCGGTCCAGTCGACTCCTCGAACTGTCACGTTCTCACCCGCCGTTCCGGGGGCCAGAGAGTGACCCTCGCTGGCGATGGTCTCGATGACTTCCAGCGAAAAGAGGCAGAGGGCTTTGTCGGCGCCGCCGTGGAAGGATTCGGTGTGTCCGTCATCGAGCAGTCCGAGTGGGCCGACGTAGCCACTTTCTATAGGGAGCTTGGGAACGCCACCAGCCGAAACCGACACCTGGTGAACGACCCCGGTCACGCCATCACTTCGTTCGGCATTGGGAACCATCGGAGGGCCTCGGCGTCCTTATCGAGCAGGTCCTGGACAGAGTCGGCGATTGAAGCACTTGTAGCGAAGAGACGGTGGGCGTCTTCCAGATAGCCCTCGAACGTGTAATCCGGCGCTTGCAGGCGTTCAACCGGATGGGTGAGGACACCGCTGGTGTAATCGATGTCGAAAAGGGTCAGGGGCTCCCGCGGCAGGCCGAGTCGATGACGCCAGAGGGCAGTATCCGGCTCGAACCGATAGTTGGGCAACAGCCGCCAGCCGTGTTCGGCAATCAAATTGACGGCCTCGACGATGTAATTGAACTCGGGTTCGTCGATGAAGTAGTTGAAATTGACCCGGACCCACCCCGGCTTGATTACCTCGCAGCCCTTGCCGACCTGAGCTTCGATGAGGTTGCTGGTGTCGGCAGAAATACCGAGCAGGCGATGGCCGTACGGGCCGGCACAGGAGCATCCGCCGCGGGCCTGGATTCCGAAGAGGTCATTCAGGAGCGCCACGACGTAGTTGTGATGCAGAAAACGCTCACCGAATCGAACGACAAACGAGACGATCGATAGACGAGCAGCGTCGGGGTTGCCGAGGATCACGAGGTTTGGGTTTTGGCTCCACGAGGCGATTGCACGACCGATGAAGTCTTCCTCCCTCGACCGGATCTCGGGCACGCCGACTGTTTCCTTGAGTTGGAACACGAGCCCCGCCCGAATCGATTCGACGATCGCCGGTGTGCCTCCTTCTTCGCGATGTTCCGGGTCGACCAGGTAGTGATGGACGTTGGCGTTGACATATGTCACCGTCCCCCCGCCCGGGATCGACGGCACGCGGTTGTGGAGAAGATCCTTGCGAGCGACCAGGACACCAGGAGTACCGGGTCCCCCGATGAACTTGTGGGGAGAAATGAAGATCGCGTCTTTGTAGTCGAGGTTGCTGTCTCCGCTCGAGCGCATCTCGATCCCGACGTACGGGGCAGCCGCCGCAAAATCCCAGAAGGACAAAGCCCCGTGGAGGTGGAGCAAGGTCGACACCGTGCTTGTGTCGGTGATGATGCCGGTGACATTGGACGCTGCTGAGAATGAACCGATTCGGATTGGCCGATCGGCAAACTCGATCAGTCGCCTCTCGAGGTCGACCATGTCTATGTGACCGTCCCCGTCCTCGGCGATCTCGACCACATCGGCGATCGACTCTCGCCAGGGGAGTTCGTTGGAATGGTGTTCGTAGGGCCCGACGAACACGACCGGGCGGTCGTGCGGAGGGATCAGGGCCGTCAAGCCGAAGCGGTCGTCCAGTCCCGCCGGGATCCGGAACCCGAGGATCGTAATGAGCCGATCGATGGCGCCAGTCGACCCCGATCCGGCAAAGATCACCGCATGCTCCTCGCTGCCTCCGACGGCACGTCGAATGATGGCCCTGGCGTCCTCGCGGAATCTTGTCGTCTGCAGACCGGTCCCCGAGGTCTCGGTATGGGTGTTGGCGTACAGCGGCAGCACCGTGTTGCGAATGAACTCCTCGATGAAATCGAGCGAACGCCCTGAAGCCGTGTAGTCGGCATAGGTCACCCGTCGGAGCCCGAACGGGGTGAGCACAGCCGTATCACGCCCAATGACCGACCCCCGGATGGTGTCAATGAGAGAAGGAGTGGTGAGTGGTGGGTGGTGGGTCGTGGGTTCTGAAACCATGGAAATCGCCTGCTGACAAAGGCTACTCCGGGTGTCCGGATCAAGACTCAGAAGGTAGTGGGTCAGTTGGCTTGAGGGCGGGCCTGGAATCCTCCAGGCGTGGGGTCGGGAGTGGCGTATCGCGGTCAGCAGCAGCAAAAGAATCAGCGAAGGAAAGGGGACTCGCGCTTGTCGGCAAATTTGGCGTACCAGTCCCGGCCCAATCGAAACCTGGCGTGACGCTCCCGGGTTCCGGGACTCTCAGACCGAATTACGCAAAAAGCGGGAGCCACCGGCCAAATTTCGGTGGGGGTGATCGACGGGCGAATCCTCTCCTTCGCTGAGTCTTCCTGCTTTTGACCCCGAGAGGCCAAGCCCGCTCCCACTCACCACTCCTGCGCTTATTTAGTTACGCTAACTATCTAGTAGCCTTGCGCCGATGCCCAACCTTGCGACCGTCGATGTCGAACGGCTTGAGCGCTCTCTTGCACTGTTGGGTCGGCGGGCGGGTCCGCTTCACGCCATCCTGGCCGAACGGGCCGGGGTCTCCCTGGACCGGGTTGCCTGCCTGGTTCTCAAGGCGGTTGCGGCCAGCGTTTCGATTCGCATCACGGATCTCGCCCGGGAGCTTGGAGTCGAGGTGCCAACGATGAGCCGTCACGTGGCCAATCTCACCCAGGCGGGCTATCTCTTGAAGACCCCCGACCTCGCCGATGGGCGAGTGTCATGGGTCGAGCTCACCGATCGGGCCCGGGACACGATCGAGCGTCTGGAGAGCGAGAGGCGCCTGGTGCTCTCGAACGTGTTCTCCAACTGGACCCGGTCGGATCGTGACACCTTTGTCGACCTGTTGGATCGGTTCTCGTCGGGTCTGGCGCACCATGCCGAGCAAACTTCCGTCTAGCCGACCGATTCTGTTATTGGACTCATGACTGACATCGATCAACAACCGACCCAGATGACCCATCGCCAGGTCCTGGTGGTCCTTACGGGATTGATGCTGGGCCTCTTCCTAGCGGCCCTCGATCAGACCATCGTCGCCACCGCCCTTCCGACGATCGTCGGCGAATTCGGCGGCCTCGATCATCTGTCCTGGGTAGTGACCGCTTACCTTCTCGCCTCGACTGTCACTTCCCCCTTGTACGGCAAAATCTCCGACCTCTACGGACGCAAAATCGTGTTCCAGACCGCCATCGGCCTCTTCCTTGCCGGTTCGATCCTCTGCGGGTTCTCACAGAACATGACGCAGCTGATCTCCTTCCGTGCCGTTCAAGGACTCGGTGCAGGCGGGTTGATCGTCATGGCGCTGACCATCATCGGTGATGTCGTCTCTCCTCGCGAGCGGGGCCGTTATCAGGGCTACTTCGGAGCTGTGTTCGGCTTGGCCAGCATTGCCGGCCCTCTGCTAGGAGGCTGGTTTGTCGACAATCTCAGCTGGCGCTGGGTGTTCTACATCAACCTGCCGCTGGGCCTGGTGGCGCTGTTCGTGACCGCAACGGTCTTGAACATCCCCTTTCACCGTCGGGATCACAAGATCGATTATCCCGGTGCAGGGCTTCTGGTCGGCGGTGTGAGTTCGTTGCTTCTCGTGACCGTATGGGGTGGACGGGAATATGAGTGGGGATCGCCCCTAGTAATCAGCCTGGCCGTTGTCGGCGTGGCGTTGGTCGGTCTCTTCCTGTGGTGGGAAAACCGGACCCCGGAACCGATCCTTCCCCTGCGCCTCTTCCGCGACCGAACCTTCGCCCTCACCTCGGCCGCCGGTTTCGTGGTTGGCCTGGCGATGTTCGGCGGGATCATCTTCCTGCCGCTCTTCCTCCAAATCGTCGTTGGTGCTAGCGCCACCAACTCCGGACTCTTGCTGTTGCCGATGATGGCCGGGATCATCTCTATGTCAGTCATCAGCGGTCGGCTGATCAGCCGGACTGGCCGCTACAAGATTTACCCCGTGATCGGGACCTTGCTGGCGTCACTGGCCTTGTTCCTGCTTTCGACGATGGGCCTCGGAACGACTCTTCCGGTTGCGTCGGTATACATGTTGATCCTCGGAGCCGGTCTCGGTCTCGTGATGCAGGTGCTGGTGCTGGCCGTGCAGAACTCGGTTGAGCCTCGAGACCTTGGTGTTGCCACCTCGGCCTCTACGTTCTTTCGGAGCCTCGGGGGGTCCTTCGGCACCGCGCTCTTCGGGGCGATCTTCACGAGCCAGGTCGCGGCGAACATCGCACGCAACCTGCCGGGCGCCGATCTGGGAGGGACTGATCTCACGTCGAGCCCGGGGGTCATCGCCCAGCTTCCCGAGGGTGTTCGCGAAGGCGTGATCCAGGCCTTCGCCGACTCGACCGGCACCGTGTTCCTGGCGGCAGTTCCGTTTGCGATGGTTGCGTTCGTGGTGGTCCTTCTGCTCCCTGAACTCCCGCTGCGAAGCAGTTCGCATGTGGGACCTGTTCTGTCCGAAGGGGCTGAGGGCCTGGCTGTCGAACCGGCCGAGTAGAACGTCAGTCCTGATCTTGAGGGGCCGGTGGGGCCTGATTCGGCCCGGCAGCCTGATTCGGCCCGGCAGTCGGGCGAACCGGTGGTGCTTCTCGAGTCGACATCATGGTCTGAATCGCGAAGAAGACCAGGATCACCGCACCGAACCTGATCCCGATCTGAAATAGGAACCATCCCGCTCCCAGGGCAACGAGCAGGCCGATGACGGCGGCAGCCCGGCGGCCCCGTCCTGGCAACCACCGTTCCAACAACTCGGCCAGGATGTGCCACCCGTCGAGGCCTCCGATGGGGAGCCAGTTGACCAGGCCCCAGGCGATGGTCACCCAGATGAACGCCCCGAGAAAGAAAACGCCCCACAGTTCGAGTCGGGCTGCATCACCGAGGAATACCCGGAATGGAGTCTGTATCAGATTGTCGGCGTCGCTACCCAGGACCCCCAGCTTGACCAGGCCGAAAAGAAACCCGGCGACGAGAAATCCCAGCCCTGCGCCGGCTGCGGCGATTCCGATCCGCCGCCCCCATCCGATCCGGTTGGACGGATCAGACCATGCAGTGGCGCCCCCGAGGGCATGGAGGGTGATCCCCTGCACGACTCCGCCGGCCCTTCGTACCGCGAAGGCGTGTCCCAGTTCGTGAATCAAAACCGAAGTGAATGCCGCTCCGACCCAGGCCACCAGCCCCGCTACCCCGAGTCGGGAATCGAGAAGGAACAGGCCGAGGATCAAGAAGGTCGGGCTGATCGTGACCCGGAAGCCAAACAGGGGAAAGCTGACCACTGAGGGCAGGGTAAGCGGTTGGGGAGGGTCCCCCGCCAATTGAGACGCGGTTGGGGAGGGTTCCCCGCCAATTGAGACGCGGTTGGGGAGGGTCCCCGCCAATTGAGACGCGGTTGGGGGAGGGTCCCCGCCAATTGAGACGCGGTTGGGGGAGGGTCCCCCGCCAAAAAATTGCACGCGCCACTGATACCTTGGACCGATGGCCGACGAAACCATGGTTGAAGCCGGGGGCGAGTCCATACGGATCAGCAGCCCGGGAAAGCTCCTGTTCCCCAAACAGGGGTGGACCAAGCTCGATGTCGTGAACCATTTCCTCGTGGTTTCAGAAGGGGCCATCCGGGGGATCTTTGGCCGCCCCACCATGCTCAAGCGCTACATGCAGAGCGTCGAAGTCGACCCCATCTATCACAAGCGAGCCGACAAGAACTCGCCTTTCGAAACCGTCGAGATTCGTTTTCCGTCCCAACGGCCCGGAATGATGATCGTGCCCCGCGCCCAAACGGACGTGATCAAGCTCGCCCAACTCGGTTGCCTCGATTTTCATCCTTGGCCGGCTCGAGCCGAGGACACTGATCACCCCGACGAGTTGCGAATCGACCTTGATCCCACGCCTGGCTTTGACTTCAGCCATGTCCGACAGGCGGCCCTTGCCGCCAAGGACGTGATCGACGAAGTGGGATTACGCGGATGGCCCAAGACCTCGGGCAGCCGCGGCATTCACATCCACATGCGGATCGTGCCTGAGTGGGATTTCTATCAGGCCCGGCGAGCAGTGCTGGCACTTGCCCGAGAACTCGAGCGCAGACATCCCGATTTGATAACCACCAAGTGGTGGAAGGAGGAGCGGAAGGGAATCTTCATCGATTACAACCAGATGGCGCGAGACAAGACCGTGTCCTCGGCCTACGGGGTGCGACCGACGGGATACATTTCGGCGCCGCTGCGTTGGGAGGAGATACCCGATGTCTCCATCGAGGACTTCCCGTTGGACAAGTTCGCCGATCGCTATCGAGAAGTTGGCGACCTGACGAGGGGGATCGATGAGTCCGCTGGCCGCCTCGAGACGCTTCTCGATTGGGTGGCCCGCGACCAGGAGGAGTACGGACAAGGCGACGCGCCCTGGCCACCTCAGTACCCCAAGGTCGCTGGTGAACCACCAAGGGTGCAGCCTTCGAGGAAACGAATGGCTGACCCCGACGACGACAAGCCATCAGAGCAAAAGGAAGGATCGAGCTACACGATCGAGGAGTACCTGTCCGACAAAGGAGAGAAAGGTCGGAAGTATTGGGACGGCCTCGTCGCCCTCGCTCGTCGATGTGGAGAATTTCAATTCGCACCCGCCAAGACCCGCAGCGGCTTGATGCTCAGGGCCAGGTTTGTGGTGGTGTTCACGCTCAGCGACCGGGGAATGACTTTCGGTCTTTCAATGGCTTCTCCCCACGAGCACCCTCGAATCCGCAAGATCGATCAAGTCGGCGCCCATGAGTATTTCCACCACATTCGAGTCGCATCGCTCGAAGAACTGGATGACGAGCTGGGCGAACTGATCTGTATGGCATACCAGTGGGGCTTGGTCGGCGCCAAATGAGGCCAGACCTCAAACCTCAAACTTCGAACCGAGAACAACGCATAATCTGATCACATGAGTTGGCCGTTCACTCCTCCGATCGAAACCATGGAAGCCAAAGTCATGGAAGCCTGGCCGATCGAGGGCAAGCTCGGCTACGCCTACGAGCCAAAGTGGGACGGGTTCCGATCTGTTTCGTGGTCCGGGTCCGAGCCCCGCCTTGATTCCCGAAATCAGAAGCCGCTCCTGCGCTACTTCCCGGAACTGACGGCCGCCCTAGCTCAGCTGCCGGAAGGCACAGTGGTCGACGGTGAAGTTGTGGTCGTGATCGACAATGTCACCGACTTCGATGCCCTCCAGCAACGGATCCACCCGGCCGCTTCCCGGATCAAGGTGCTCTCAGCTCGAACCCCGTCCCAACTCGTCGCCTTCGATCTTGTGGCGCTTCGAGGAGAAGACCTTCGATTGAGGCCCTTTGCCGAAAGAAGGGAACGCCTGGTGGAACTGGCCTCAGGCCTCGGCGACTTCTGGAACCTGACTCCGTCCACCACGGAACAGGCTACCGCCAAGGAGTGGTTCGACCAGTTCGAGTCGGCCGGCTGCGACGGGATCATCGCCAAGCAACTCAACCTGCCGTACGTGCACGGCAAGAGGGCGATGATCAAGATCAAGCATCGACGAACTGCCGATTGCGTGGTCGGCGGATATCGAGAGCACAAGGATGGCGGGAAGATCGGGTCGCTCCTCCTGAGCCTCTACAACGATAAGGGCGAGCTTCACTTCATAGGCCACTGCTCGGGGTTTGGCGACGCCGACCGTGGGGAGATCTTTCGACGTTTTCAGGAACTTCGCGCCGACACCTCGTTTGGACAGGAAGCCCGGGCACCTGGCGGTATCAGCCGCTGGACGGGAGACAAGGATCTCACCTGGAC
>DATLEZ010000020.1:0-16756 GCA_035525055.1 Acidimicrobiia bacterium
GGGATGTCGGATGCCCGCCATCGACTGCGACCTCGACCACCGCCGGCCCTGGGCAGACGGTGGACCCACCAAAACCAGCAACCTGGCCCCCCTCTGCCGCCACAACCACAACACCAAACACCGCTGCGGCTGGACCTACCAGAAACTCCCCAACGGCGACTACCTGTGGACCAGCCGACTCGGCCACACCTACACCACCAGCGGCCACCCACCCTGAAAGGTTCGCGGAAGAACCGAGATGACCGATTAACCGTCGCGATTGCCGAGGACCGAGATGATTTCCTGCACGGGGTAGGAGACTGTCGTCACTGTGTCCGGGACTGAGAGGGTCGTCCAGTCGTCGCCACTGACCCGCCATTGGACGAACCACTGGAAGCGAACCTGCAATGGGTACGAACTGAGCGACGGGTGGCAGCGGGGAGTCGAACCGGGGATGTCGCACGTCTTGATCTCGTAGGTGTGACGGGCTGCACCGTTCGGGAATCCGGTGAGAAGTGCAAAGGTTTCGGGCGAGAACGTGAGTGAAGCCCCATCGCCCCAATCGACGGTGATGACGGCGACGGTGGCGGTCACGTCCAGTACTTCGCCGGTCGGGTCGACTATGGAGTCGGTGAACGGCGGTGGGGGTGTCAAACCCAGGTGGGTCTCGGCCCCGGTCAACCCCCACGGCACTGCCGGGTTGAGGTTCGGTCCTGGTTCCTGATGGACGTAGTCCCTGATCAGGTCCCAGGCGAGGGCATCGCCCGAAACCGTCTCGGTTGGCTCTGATATGCACACCGGATACGTGACATCGAGATTGAGCGGCCCTCCCGGTACACCGTCGGAGTCGAATCCGAGGAGTGCGGACCCGTCCGAGTTACGGGTGATGATCTCCCATCCCGACCAAACCGATCTCCAGTACCAACACGTCCCGTTGTCGGCCGATCCCACCGCGGCAAACAACCGCAGTGGCACCTCGTACTCGGTTGCGTAGTCAACGATCTCGCCCGCAACGCGACAACGGGTGACGGTGGAGGTGTTGCCGTACTCGTCAACCGTTTGCTCCGCCCAGCAGACGTGGATTTCCTGAGCGACAACCGGAGTCACGAGAAGGATCGAGGTGGCGAGAAGCGCGAGGAGCTTCAAGGAGTGGCCTCGCGAACGAGATTGTCGCAGTCATCGAGCCAGAGATCGTTCGGGAATTGCCAAGCCGTAGCGAAGCGGAAGCCGTAGCGCTCGTCCGGCCAAAGAACCCGGACAGTGCCGCCGCCGGTGACTGCTCGAAATCGAGACATGTCGACGAAGTGCTCAACGACCAGGCAGTCGGGTCTGTCGAGGAGGATTGACAGATCTCCTATCAACGCGTCGTTCAGAGTTGGAGGGGCTATGAACTCCATGGAATCCATGGCAGCAACCCCGTCCTCGAAAAACGTTGTTGTCGCCACAACTTGCCAGAGGGCGTCGGGGTCTTTCCGGTAGATCGCGTCAAACCAGCCGAACCACAGTTGCTGGAGCAAGACCTCTACCTCTGCCAGGCGTTGTTCGGCGGTGGTAGTCACAGTGGTTGCAACCGTGGTAGTTGTTGATGGCGCCGAGGTTGTGGTGGTTGTAGAGGGCTCTGCCGCCAAGGGGGTGGTCGAATTTGACGACGAGTCTCCGCGCACCGACAACACGATCAGCGTCAACGCCAGGACCGCCACTACTCCCACTCCGGCAACCAATCGCCACCGGCTCACTCTTTCCCCTTGTGGCTCAGGCGCTTCGACCTCGTTGGAACCTATACCGGATCAGGCTGGCCTGGTAGTTGTCCCTACCGGAAGGTTTCGCGCTCTGATCGCTGCCAGCGGTAGTTGCCGGCTTCGAGGACCGACCGTAACCAGCGCCACGCCTCGGTGAATGCTGCCCACTCCTGCTCCACGGCAGCCTCCGGGGCTAGTCGGTTGGCATTGAGGAACGCGTGGTCGTGATCCAGGGAAAACGCCTCGGTTCGAGGGAGGTTGTCGGCGGCCACCTTGATCGGCGCCGTGTAGCCCCAGACGTTTTCGAAGCAGAAGCGTCGCAATCCGGTCCCGTAGAGATGATCCGTCATCTCCGAGACAGGGAGTTTCCCGCTCCCCATCACGACACCTTGAACATAGAGAGCGTTCTCGTGCGCAACCACCACATGGTCCTTCATATGAACGGCGGTGGTGAACGGTGCCATGGCCTCCAGGGCAGCAAGCGGGTCCTCGCCCACCATCTGGCTGTTGCCGTAGTCGAACAACGCTCTGATTCGGGGGTGATCGACTCGACCGAGAATCTCGGCGATGGCGCCGCCGCGAAAGTCCTCGTGGTTTTCGAGAAGGATGCTCATCTCCAACTCCTCGGCGGCTGGAGCCACTTCCAAAAGGTCGCGCACAGTCTGTTCGATCAACTCCTTCTCGTTGCCCGAGTATCGGGTGTAGGTGCGGAGTTGATCGGCTCCCACCGCGGCGGCCACCTCAAGCATTGAAGCGAGATGGGCGGGGGCCGTACCGGAGGTGTCGAGTTCGGCCTTCATGCTGAGTTCGGTCAACTTCGCTCTGACGTTCTCAAAGTGCTCGGGCGTCGTCCCGCCCAGGTCACGGAAGTGCGGGCCGTTGGCGGAGATGTTGACTCCGCTGAACCCCTGCTCGGCTGCCACTTCGATGAAGCGGAACACATCGAAACCGGGCTGATGCTTGAAGTGGAAGCGAAGGCCAAAACTATGGACGTGGAGTTCGATGTCCTTCAAGACTCCAGAGCCTCCAGCTCGGCCGCCAGCGCATCTCGATAGCGATCGGCATTGGGATGATCGCCGAGGCGTTCGATTCGCCAGGCGCAGTACGCAGCGAAACGGGCCGAATAGAGGGGTGCTTTCCAGTGGTAACGCTCGGTCGCGCTCGAGTCTCCATACGACGCGAGCAACTCGTCGACGTCGGTCTTCTCCAGCGGCGCCCGGCTGTACAGGATCTGGACTCCGGGTGAAGTGGCCGCTGCCAGGTCCTCGACCGGATCTCCCTGACCGGGACACTGCCAATCGACCAGCAGATACTGGCCGCCACCGCCGATGACATTGCCCGGTCCGCAATCGGTGTGAACCACACGGGTTGGGACAGGCTCGTCAGGGATATCGAAGTGATCGAGCAGGCCACCAGGAGGATCAGCAATAGCGGCGAGGATGTGAGAGGTGTGAGCGCGGAGCTCGTCGACACGCGATGGGAGCCTCCGCAACCATCCGGGCGGAGGAACCTGTCCGACCCTGGTCAGAAGTGCTGCCAAGCCAACCAGGTCTCCGTCCCATACATCACCAGGTATGAATCGGTAAGCGAGAAGCCGGCGTTCGCCGTCCATGGCAATCGGACGCGGGGCGATACCGTCCTCTTCAAAGGCAACTAACGACCGCCACTCGTCTTCGAACAACAGCGGAAAGAGAGGGTTGTCGTCGGACGCCGCATACTGCTTTACGACGCAGTCAAGTCCTTCGCCTTCAACGCGATGGATCATGTTGCGATAGCCACCGGTCAGCTTCGTGACCACAACAGGCTCGTTGGTGTCACGACCGAGCAGGGCAAGAATCTCCGCAGCACTAGGCTCCGGCCCGTTCATGGCGACGCGTACTTCTCGATCAGAGTCACAAGCTCCGCGGGAACCTCTACCCCGGACTGTTCGGCGAGGGCCCTCGCCTGGCGTCGTCGGTCGCCGGGAAGTCGAGCGTTTCCCTGAGACTCGATTTCGGTTGTCAATTCCTCGAGCCGCGCTGGCCACGTCGACGCGCCGAGTTTGGCCGGATTGATGGCAATGAAGAGTTGACCGATATCGGGAGGTCCCCCGTCGTTGTTGGTCAGTGACGAGGTCTCGAAGGACCAGTTGGACCCGGTCACCCCAGCCGCCAGGAGTTCCACAATCAGGGCCAACCCGTATCCCTTGGCACCGCCCACCGGAGCGATGCTGCCTGCCAACCCGGCGGCGGCATCCGTGGTCGGCCGCCCTTCGGCATCGAACGCCCAATCGGGTGGGATCGGGGTCCCGCTGGCGGCGGCTTCCATGACGTTCACGCGAGCGGTTGCGCTGGTAGCCATGTCGACTACCAGCGGGCCAGCTCCGGTCCTCGGCGCCGCCAGCGCAATGGGGTTGGTTCCGAACAGAGGAGCTTTGCCGCCCCACGGTGCGATCGACGGAGAGGCATTGGCAAACCCCAGACCCACCAGACCTCTTCGGGCGATCAGGTCGACGAACCACCCGAGGACTCCGGCCGAATAGGAGTGGATAATGGACAGGGCGGCGACCCCAAGGGCCTCGGCGACCGGAACCAGAGCATCGAGTCCGCGCAGAAAAGCGGGGTGGGCGAATCCGAGGTCGGCGTCAACCCGCACGCTGGAGCCGGCCTGGTACACGACTCGAGGGTTGGCGAGTCCATTCACTTTCCCGACCCGCAAGTGCTCGCAATAGGTGGGGAGGTAGGCGAGGCCCACGTTTCGAATCCCTTCGGCTTCGGCGTCGGCGATGGAACGCGCAGTTGGAACGGCCTGGAGGTCGTTGGCACCCGAACCGGTCAACGCTCGGTACGCCAGCTGGTTGATTTGATCGAACGTCAGGACCGGCACGGCCGGGATGCTAGGTCCGGCCTTCGTCGTGGGTCAGGTCGATGCGGCTGTGTCTGCCTCGAGAACGAAGACCTTCGGTTCGCGCTCGGTTAGCCGGGTCCGATAGGCACCATATCCGGGGTAGATGAGCGCGGCGGCCGCATACACGTGCTCGTATTCAGAACCCGAAACCTCTCGGGCGCTCACCACAACCTGGGACCGCCGGTAGGTGACCGTGGCTCGAGGATGGACCAGCAAGTTGTGAACCCAGGAGGGAGTTCGCGCCTCGGCGAAGTTGGTCCCTATGAGGGCCAAGGTGTCGCCCACCGGAATGCCTAAGAGATGGCTCGTCCTGGGTTCGCCGCTTCGCGCCCCCCGGGTTGTCAAGACGATGACGGGGGTGCCAGCGGCGATCTCCGACAGCGAGGTCCGGCCGCCGGTGAACCTCAAAACCAGTCGGTCAAGAGTGGGCAGAACCCGGGCGCTAAACCAGCTGACAGCCGGTGTTGTAGCGAACCTGACCACTCCCCGCCGCACCGCGTTGCGTTCGGGATACCGATATCCAAGCTGTGTAAGAAGATCCATGTCAAGAGCCTCAAGCCTCAAGCCTCAGACCGGGGTCTCGCTTGAGGCTTGAGACTTGCGGCTTGAGGCTCCTTATTCCTCGTAGTACTCCGTGCCGAGATGGGTTATCAACTCTTCGCCCATCATGGCCCGCAGGTTGTTCTTCATCTTGGTGAGTTGGATGAACAGGTCGTTCTCCGGATACAAACCGGGAGCCGCTTGCGGGTTCTTGAAGTAGAAGGAGAGCCACTCCTGGATGCCGGTCTTCCCGGCTCGGGCCGCTAGATCCATGAAGAGCGCCAGGTCGAGAACGATGGGGGCAGCCAGGATTGAGTCCTTGCAGAGGAAGTCGATCTTGATCTGCATCGGGTAGTTGAGCCACCCGAAGATGTCGATGTTGTCCCAACCCTCCTTATCGTCACCCCGTGGCGGGTAGTAGTTGATCCGCACGAGGTGGTAGAGATCGCCATACAGCTCGGGGTAGACCTTTGGCTGAAGGATCGTCTCGAGCACTCCCAATTTCGAGACTTCCTTAGAACGGAAGCTTTCGGGGTCATCGAGCACTTCACCGTCGCGGTTGCCAAGGATGTTGGTCGAGTACCACCCCCGGATCCCCAGCATCCGCGCCTTGAGCCCGGGGGCGATCATGGTCTTGAGAAGGGTCTGGCCGGTCTTGAAGTCTTTGCCGACGATCGGCACCCCACGCATCGACGCCAACTCTTCCATGGCGGGAACGTCGACCGTCAGGTTGGGAGCACCGTTGGCAAACGGAACTTCCGACTGCAGGGCGGCATACGCATAGATCTGTGACGGGGAGATCTCAGGGTCGTTCTGCTTTAGCCCTGCCTCGAACGAAGCCAAATCACGGTGAACCGGAGCGAGTTCGTGGTACGCCTCAGTCGAGCCACACCAGACCATGACCAGACGCTCGCAGTTGTGCTCGGTCCGAAATCTCTCGATGTCTTCCATCAGAAGCTCGGCCTGGTCCATCTTGTTGGGGGCCGGCTTGACCTGGTCGAAGTTCTCCAGACGCTTCACCCAGTCGGACGAGAACACCGCCGGCATCGGCCGGATGGTCCGAAGTTCATCGCCAACCGACTCGAGATCCTTCGGCTGCAGAACGCCCGCCTTCATTGCAGCCGCGTAGGCATCGTCTGAGTACGGATCCCAACCGCCGAACTCCAGGTCGTTGAGGTCGGCCAATGGGACGAAGTCTTTGATCATCGGGTTTCGCTTCTCGGTTCGCTTCCCGAGCCGGATGTGACCCATTTGGGTCAGTGAGCCGACAGGCACGGCGTATCCCTTGCGGACCGCCAACACCCCCGAATAGAACGTTGTGGCGACCGCACCCATGCCCGGCGTAAGGACTCCGAGTTTCCCCTTAGGAGCGGTGATCTTGGCGATTCCTGGCATGTCCATTTTCCTCCAGTTCGCAGGCCTCCCACGGCGGGGGGCCCGCTGCCCTTCCGCCTCAGCGTAGGAGTCCTCGATCGGGCCGCGGAATCGGGTAGCGGGTCAGGTTGGGCTTGTCTAGGGCTGTCGGAGCAGCCAAGGATCAGCGAAGAACGGGAGTCGCTTGGTCGCCTCGTAATTTGGCGGGTGGCTCCCGCTGAATACGTAATTCGGTCTGGCAGTCCCGGATTCCGGGAGCGTTACGCCAGGTTTCGTCTGATCCGGGACTGGAGCGCCAAATTTGTGAAGAGGCGGGGTGACTCCGGTTGCCTTCGGTGACCCTCTTGGAGGGTTCAACGCCTGCCCTCAGGCCAGACCGACCGACTACCCGGAATCGGGGCGGTTGTAGAGTCGGACGCCGTGGAACTCGCAGGCTCGATGCGGGACCCGGAGCCGATCAGAGCGGCGGTTGACTTTGCACTGTTGGCTGATGCGGTCCAAGCGGTACAGGGAAAGCTCTTCATCCTCGGGGGCGGATGGGACACCCTGTACGTGTCGTCGTTTCCGGCCCGTCACCCCTCCCTGGCGATCGGCCTGCGGGTCAAGGTCCCGTGGAGCGTCACCGGTTCATCTCTTCGAATCGCTGTCGAACTTCAGGATGCCGATGGCGCCAGACTCCTGCCTGGTGGACAGGTTGTCCATGCCGTCAACATCAGCCGGCGATCAGGAAAGATGGATAGGGCCGACATCGGCCTGGTTCGATCGTTCACTTTCAACAATCTTCAGTTCGAGAGTCAGGGTGACTACTCGTTCGTGATCTCGATAGACGACGAGATCGCGGCGCGCTTGCGTTTCTCGGTGAGAACCCGGCGATGAGGGTTCCAATGTTTCCCCTCGGCTCCGTCGTCTATCCGTTTACTGCCATCCCTATCCGGGTGTTCGAACCCCGTTATCAGACTCTTCTCGACCGCGTGCTCGGGGAGGATCGCTCGTTCGGGATGGTGCTGATTGAACGAGGACCTGAGGTCGGGGGTGGTGACGTGCGCTTCTCAACCGGAACCATGGTCCGAGTCATCGCCGTGAACCCGATCCCGGGCACCGATGCTCGAGCGGTCGTGGTCGCCGGCTTCAAACGGATCCGGGTGGTCGACTGGCTGCCCGACGATCCCCATCCAATGGCTGAAGTCGAGGACTATCCGGATAGCGAACTCGAGCCTCTGGTCGATGTGGAGCCGGCGATGTGCTCGCTTCGCAGGGTCTTTGCGCTCGCTTCCGAACTCGGATCTGACGTCTCCGGCATCGAGTTGGAATTGGCAGGTGACCCTTTGGCGGCGTCCTACCAACTAGCCGCCCTATGCCCGCTCAACGCCCTCGATTCGCAACGCCTCCTCGAAGCGAGCGGGGCCTCAGCCCGCCTCGACCTGGCCCGGGCCATGCTCGACGATCGGGCCGAACTGCTGAGAATCGAACTGTCCGCTTCTTGAGCCTCAAGCCCCAAGCCTCAAGGCGCCCTGCTCGCGAATTGTTTCTGGAGGCGATTTGTTCAGATTCCACCCCTCTCGGCCGATAAACACTTTGCCCATTCCGCCTGTAGCCAGGGAGTGGCGCTAACCGGTTCGGCGGCCTTCATGGTTGACCAACCGGGGCGTTCAGGGATACGGGTTATCAGGGCGCTGGCCCAGGTGGCTAACACACGGGGTCGACAACCAGAGTCCCGGGGGTTTCGTACCCCCGGGACTTCTGTGATCCTGGCTACGTTTGCGGGGGTGGCTCCCGAGGGCTAGCTTTCTCCCTTCTCCTGGGACGCTTCGTTCCGGAGTCCCCTGGTAGTCAAAGGTGGACTATTGCCATTGCCAAAAAAACCTCTGGGCCGTAGGCAGTTCCTGCGCTTGCTGGCGACAGCGGGCGCGGCTGCTGTCCTGCCGGTTCCGGGCGTGGCACTCGGCGCCTCCCGACGACCTCCTCTCGACTTCAGATTCCCCCAGGATCCGATCGACACCTGGTTTGCCCAGACCTTCGGTCTTGCCAAGGCCGACGGGCGCATCCACATGGGCATCGACCTGATGGCGCCCAAGATGACGCCCGTCTACGCCATCGCGGAAGGAACCGTCAACCGGATCTCCCAGAGCCCGCGGGCCGGCCGGCACATGATCATCGACCATGCCGACGGCTGGCAGAGTTGGTATTTGCACCTCAACAACGACGACCCTGGCCGCAACAACGGACGGGCGGATTGGGCTCTTACCGTGGCCGACGACCTGGAAGAGGGTTCGCACGTCACCGCCGGGCGCCACATCGCGTTTGTCGGCAACTCGGGGAACGCCGAAGGTGGCTCGTCGCACACGCATTTCGAACTGCACCTTGGCTCCCGAATCGTGAATCCGTACCCGTACCTTGTGGCAGGACAGGCTGTGGCTCTCGAGGCTGCAGAGAGGCAGCGATTGGTCGACACGGTCCACACGATGTGCCAGCCCGAAGGCGGTCTGCCTGCGATTGATTCCGAGATGTGCCCACACCCGACCGGCCACCTGCGCGAGATCCCCAAGGGCGTTCCCGGCACCTTCTAGCTGCAAACGGCTCCCGTTCGATCGCTCAGCTTTCGGGCATGCCGCCGAAGTCGACGTCCTTGGTTGCCACCGTCCCGGCTGTCCGGCCCGGCGCCCGGTGGTTGCTCCAGTACAGGTTCGTGTGGGCAATGACCAGGTCTGGCGTCGGTGCCCCCCATTCCGTCAGATCCTCAGTCGTGTGGGCGTCGCTCACCAGGGTCGCGTCGTACCCCCTGACCAACGCTCCGTGCAACGTCGAGCGAATGCACTCATCGGTCTGCGCTCCGGCGACCACGAGTCGCCCGACTCCGAGACCCAACAGCACGCTCTCGAGGTTGGTGTCGTCGAAGGAGTCGGCGTAGCTCTTGTCGACGTGCGGCTCGGCGGTGGTCGGTGTCAGCTCGGGGACGATCTGCCAGTCGTCGCTTCCTTTGGCGAGGTTCTTGTCGGAGTGCTGGACCCACACCACGGGTACCTGTTTTTGCCGCGCCTTCTCGACAAGGCTGCCGACGTTGGCGACGACAACGTCGCGCTCGTGAGCCCCCCCAACGACGCCGTTTTGCACGTCGACGATGAGGAGTGCGGTGTTGGGCCGGTTTTCGAGTGTCGACATGGTTCCCCTGAATCGCGCTGGACTTCCTGTGTCCGCCACGGTACATCTGGGGATCGTCAGGTGGGCCGGTTGGCCCCGTTGCCCGACGGCAATTGGGCGAGGTCGTCGAGCATTGCCACCTCTTCGGCAATCTCGTCCGGGGACCGGCTTTCAATCGTCACGGCTGCCATCTCTGCCCCTTTGATCGGTGGAGCACTGGTACCGACCCAGATCACCCTCTGAACTCGGGCGCCCGCCGCAGCTTGCGCCCAGCCCCGGGCGGCAGCGTCCGGGGCGGCAAAAGCAAGTTCTCTCCCGTCGTCTAGGGCGGGCTCAACGAAGACTGCTGTGAAACACGACGTGGCCGCCGCCTCGACGTGACTCTCGTCTGATAAGTCACCGATGGCCACCTTGATACCGAGGGATCGGAGCGGCCCATGGGAGTCGGGGGAACTGATAAATGCCCGCACCTCTCTGTCAGGGGCGACCAGCTTGCGAGCGATTACCTCACCCAATGGATGATCGGCGCCAACCACGATGACAGGCATGGGGGAACGCTAACGGAGTCCCGGGGGAGGAGAGCCGGGGGCGGTCCACGCCAGACGCTAGACGCCAGACGCTAGAGGGTCTCGAGCGCCGTTGGTAGAGCACCGGTGCGACCCCGCATCGGGATAGCATGGGCCGATGCGACTGACTCCTCCCACAACAGGAACCTTCACCCTCTCACTCCTCGCCATCCTTGCCGGGATTGCGACCCACTTCGGATACATCGACGCTCTTGCCGAGTATGAGTTCTTGCTCCTAGCGGGTGGCGGTGGTCTGCTCGTCCTCGGCGTTCTCTTGCGCAAGCTCTGATTCGTCTAGCGTCTAGCGTCTCGAATATGCGCTCGATGAATACAACCAACTAACGCCCTTCGCCCATTCCTACAATGCCTGGCTCCCATGCGGAGCAGCACTCCCCTTTACGATCCGCGGTTTGAACACGATGCTTGCGGCGTCGGTTTCATTGCTTCGCGTGACCGGCGGGCCTCTTATCGGTTGACCCGACTGGCGGTTGAGTGCCTGATCCGTCTCGAGCATCGGGGAGCCAAGGCGGCCGATGGCACCGGTGACGGCTGCGGGATTCTCACCCAGATTCCTCAGCGGTTGCTCGGTCGGGAACTCTCGGTCCGCGGCATCACCGCTCCGCCTCCCGGTCGGCTCGGGGTGATGGCGATTTTCTTCCATCCCGGTCGATCCGAAGCCGAACGGCAGCTGATCTCGAAAGCAATCGAAGGAGAAGGGCTCCGGCTCCTGGTCTATCGAACGGTGCCAACGCATCCCGCGGTCCTCTCCCGGCGTGCCAAGGAGTCACTGCCGAAGATCGAGCAGGCCCTCATTGAGGCCCCGACCGATCTGACCGAGGAGGAATTCGAGCGGCGGATGTTCCTCGCTCGCAAAGTTGCCGAGAAGGACATCGGGCCCGGCACCACCATCGTCTCGTCCTCAGCGCGAACGATTGTCTACAAGGGCCTCTTCGCACCCAGCCACATGGCCGACTTCTTCTGGGACCTGGCCGATGCCGACTATGAGACCGCTTTCGCCATCTTCCACCAGCGTTACTCCACCAACACCTTCCCATCGTGGGAGATCGCCCAGCCTTTCCGGGCCCTGGCCCACAACGGTGAGATCAACACGGTCGCCTCGAATCGCTCGTGGACGCATGCCCGCGAGCGCGTCGCGACTTCGTCGGCTTGGGGTGACCGTCTGGCGGATCTGGCGCCGTTCCTGCAGCCGGGCCAGTCCGACTCGGGCAGTCTCGACAACCTTTTCGAGTTGTTGGTGCTTTCGGGCCGGTCGTTGGTCCACGTCAAGGAACTCCTGGTCCCGGCAGCCTGGGAGAACGTCGTTGACCTATCGCCGGAGCGCCGAGCGTTCTCCGAATACCACGCCTTCTTGACCGAACCGTGGGACGGCCCTGCCGGAGTGGCCGCGACCGATGGCATCAGCCTGGTTTCGTTTGTCGATCGCAACGGCCTCCGCCCTGCCCGGTGGGCGATCACACCCAACGTCGTCCTTGTCGCGTCTGAGGCGGGGGTGTGCCCGGAGGAGGAGTCCCAGGCTGAACAAACCGGCCAACTCGGTCCCGGCGAGATCCTGCTCTTCGACCGCACCAGCGGCACCATTCACTTCTCAGAGGAGATCAAGGAGTCTCTGGCGGCTCAAGCCCCGTATGAGGAATGGATCGGCACCGAGACTTTCTACGTCCAGCAACCCTTCGACGCGGTTGCCGACGATCGATTCGAAGCCGGCCCTTTCTGCCGTGTGTTCGGGTACACACCGGAAGAGCGGCGTCTGATCCTGGCCGAGATGGCCGAAGGCAAGACGCCGACCGGCTCGATGGGCAACGACTCGGCTCTGGCGGCACTTGCCGAAGAACCACGCCGTCTCACGCAGTATCTCCATCAGCTCTTCGCACAGGTCACCAATCCGCCGATGGATCCGATCCGCGAGCAACTGGTGATGTCGTTGCGCACTTACATGGGCCGGCGGGCGTCGATGCTCTCGGAAACCGACTCCACCGCTCACATCGTCGAGCTGTCATCGCCGATCCTCTCGGATGCCGAGCTTTCCTCCATCGTTCGCAGCTCAGATCCGAGCTTCTTCTCGTACTGGATCGCTGCCATCTGGCCCGCCACGGAGGGACCATCGGGGATGGCTGAGGCGATCGACCGAATCACCGAGGAAGCCGTCGAGGCGGTGACGGGGGGAGCTTCGCTGATCGTTCTCTCCGATCGAGAAGTCGATGCCGACAGCGCTCCGATTCCCATGGTGCTGGTCGTGGGAGCCATCCATCACGCATTGATCGAAGTGGGGGTCCGGATCAAGGCCTCGATGATCGTGGTCTCCGGTGAGCCACGCGACTCGCATGACCTGGCGATGCTCATCGCCGCCGGCGCTTCTGCGGTGAACCCATATCTCGCTATCGACCAGGTTCGGGCATTGGCCGAAGATGGAGTTGTCAACGTCGATCCGGTGGTGGCCCAGGAAAACTACCGGTCTGCTCTCCAATCCGGCCTGCTCAAGGTCATGTCGAAGATGGGGATCTGCACCGTGTCGGCGTATCGAGGCTCCGAACTCTTCGAAGTCATCGGTCTCGGTGAGGACGTCTGCGACCTTTCGTTCCGAAATGCCCCTCGCCGGTTCACCGGGCTCAGTCTTGAGCAAGTGGCAGGCAGAGTGCTCGAACTGCACTCCCGTTATCGCGACGGCGACGAGTCACCGGGTGGTTTTTACAAGTTTCGGGGCAAGGGCAGTCTCCACATAACTAGCCCGGGTGTCGTCCTCTCCCTGCAAAAGGCAGTGCGATCGGGCGAAGAGGCCGACTGGGTTCACTACGTCGATCAAATCCTGAGCCGGCCGCCGTCGGTGATTCGTGATCTTCTGGCATTGGCGACCCGAACGCCGATCCCGCTTGAGGAGGTGGAACCGGTCGAGCGGATCATGCGGAGGTTTGTGGCGTCGGCCATGTCCCACGGCGCTCTTTCTCGGGAGGCCCATGAAGCTCTGGCCGAGGCTATGAACCAGATCGGTGGCTACTCAAACTCAGGGGAGGGTGGCGAAGGCCCCGAGAGATATGGGACGCCTCGCAACTCGGCGATCAAGCAAGTGGCCTCGGGGCGGTTCGGTGTCACCCCGGCTTATCTTGCCTCGGCTGAAGAGCTCCAGATCAAGATGGCTCAGGGTTCCAAGCCAGGTGAGGGCGGTCAGCTGCCCGGCCACAAGGTAACTCCCGAGATTGCCCGCTTGCGCCACACCGAACCAGGCGTGACGCTCATCTCACCGCCTCCCCATCACGACATCTACTCGATCGAAGACCTTGCCCAGCTGATCTTCGACCTCAAGTCGTTCTCGCCGGCGGCCCGGGTCTCCGTCAAGCTCGTCTCCGAGCCTGGTGTAGGGACGGTGGCGGTCGGAGTCGCCAAGGCCCAGGCCGACGCGATTCTCATCTCGGGCATGGAAGGCGGCACCGGTGCCTCGCCGCTCGAATCGGTCAAGCACGCCGGGGCACCCTGGGAGCTCGGCCTGGCCGAAGCCCATCAGGTCCTGGTCGCCAACGGTCTCCGGGGTCACGTCGCTCTGGAGACCGATGGGGGACTGAGGACCGGTCGCGATGTGGTGGTCGCCGCGCTGCTCGGCGCAGAGCGGTTTGGCTTCGGCACCCTGCCGCTGCTGGCACTTGGCTGCAAGATGGTCCGCCAATGCCACCTCAACACATGCCCGGTCGGGATCGCCACCCAGCAAGAAGACCTCCGCGCCAAGTTCACCGGTGCTGCAGATCACGTCGTGACGCTGTTCCGGCTCTTGGCCGAAGAAGTCCGTCGGCATCTCGCCTCCCTCGGTGCGCGCAGCATGGCGGAAATCATCGGACGGGCCGACCTTCTCAAGCCGGTCGATCATCCCCTGGCCGGGGGACTGAGCAAGTTGCTTGTTCGCGCCGAAGGGCGGTGGCGTCATCAGGGTTATCAGAAGTCGGCTCCCTCCCGTCTCAACGAACGCCTGGTCGACGACGCTCTCGGTGCCGTCGATTCCGGCCATCCGATTGAACTCGCCTTCCCTATCTCGAACGGGGATCGCACGATTGGCGCCCGACTTTCGGGAGAGATCGTTAGGCGGCGAGGATCCGAAGGGCTCCCACCCGGAACCGTTCGGGTTCACCTGGCGGGTTGGGCGGGTCAGAGCTTCGGTGCGTTCTTGGTCGACGGAGTGGAACTCCGGTTGGCGGGGACCGCCAACGACTACGTCGGGAAGGGACTCGGCGGTGGCCTAGTGGTGGTCAAGCCCCGTCGCCCCAACAACCTCATCCCCCATGCCGCCGGAAACGCCGTTCTCTACGGCGCCACGAGCGGCACGGCCTACCTATCGGGGATGGTCGGCCAGCGCTTTGCGGTCCGCAACTCAGGGGCGACCGCCGTCATCGAGGGCTGTTCCGATCACGGTTGTGAGTACATGACCGGTGGGACGGTGGTTGTCCTGGGTTCGGTGGGTCGCAACTTCGCCGCCGGGATGACCGGGGGAGTGGCCTTCGTGTGGGACCCGAAAGCGATCCTGAACCGCTACCTGGCTGAGACCTCTCCTGCCAACCGGCGTTTGCTCGAAATGGAGCGTTTGGAGTTGCACGGCCTGATCGACTCGTACCTCGAGGCCACGGCCTCGCCGGTGGCCCGGGGCATCCTGGACGATTGGGACCGCCAGGCCGACCGCTTCTGGGTGCTGAGGGCGAGCAAGCCCATCGGCCCAAAGTCGGAAGTCGGAAGTCGGAAGTCGGAAGTTATCCCTGTCCAGGTATAGCGTTTGTACGCATTTCTTTAGGATCTGGCTCCGTCTTCCGTCTTCCGACTTACCTTTCCTGCACCGTCGACAACCAATTACACTATGTACGTAGTGCAAATGCCGCCTTCGGGCGGCGATGGGAGTTTTCTAATGGCCACAGTCGATATTGACCTCGGTGCCTACAAGCTGGGCTGGCACGACGTCGAGGACAATGAGTTCAAGCCGGCCAAAGGTCTCAACGAGTCGATCATCCGCCAGATGTCGGGAATGAAGAAAGAGCCGCAATGGATGCTCGACTTCCGACTCAAGGCTTACCAGCGTTTTCTCCGCAAGCCCATCCCCCAGTGGGGTGGCGGCGGCGCCCTCAACGACATCGATTTCGACGACATCTACTACTACGTCAAGCCCTCGGGTGGTCAATCGAAGGACTGGGACATGGTCCCCGACTCGATCAAGTCGACCTATGAGAAGTTGGGGATTCCCCAGGCTGAGCGCCAGTACCTCGCCGGCGTCACCGCCCAGTACGAATGCCTTCGAGGGGATGTGCGCGTCTACACCGTCAATCGGGGAATGGTCGCCATCAAAGAGATCGAGGCTGGCGACCGCGTGTTCTCGCTCAATGAGCGAACCGGTCAACTCGAGATTCATAACGTCAAGTCGGCAACTCAGACCGACGTTCGTCAGACTTACCGGGTCGAGGTCGACGGCGGCCGGGTTGTTTATGCAACCGACAACCATCCGATCCTGACCCGTCAGGGTTGGGTCAACGTCGGTGACGTCAAGGCTGGGACCGAAGTGGCGGTGGCGGAATCCTTGCCCGATGCAGGGCAATCGTTTTTGCCGGTTCGTCCCAAGGGCACGCCCGATGAGTTCCCCGAAACAACCTCGCCGAAGGTGGCCTGGCTGTTCGGCTACGCGATCGGCGGCGGCAACCTCGACTCCGACGGATCACTGCTGTCGCTGGTGGCCGACGGCGATACCGCCGCGATTCTGCAGGGCACGATCGGTTCTCTTTTCGCCGTGAGCGCCAAGGTCGGCGGTGGCCGGGTCGCCATCGACAACAAGCCCATGATTCGGTGGCTGCAGCGCAATGGTCTGGTCGGCGATCGCGACGTCCGCCGGGTGCCCGCCTGGGTGTTCGGCCTACCACTGGCCGAGCGGGCCGCCTTCCTCCGAGGCCTGCTCGACGGATCGCGCGAGGGTGGGCTCACCGGCCCGCTGTCCGGCGACATCTCCGAGTTGGCCGAATTCACCGGCCTCACCGGGTCCGAGAGCCGGGTCGGTTATGCCCCGGTGATATCAGTGACGGAGGCCGATGTTGCAGCCGTTTTCGACATCGAGGTCGACGGACCGCACAACTTCGTCGCCGAAGGCGTCATCGTCCACAACTCCGAGGTCGTCTATCACCGCAATCGTGAGGATCTCGAGAAGCTCGGAGTCCTGTTCACCGACATGGACACTGCCCTGCGCGACTACCCCGACCTCGTCAAGGAGTATTTCGCAACGATCATCCCGCCGAACGACAACAAGTTCGCTGCCTTGAACTCCGCTGTCTGGTCCGGTGGAAGCTTCATCTACGTCCCGCCGGGGGTTCACGTCGATCAGCCGCTCCAGGCCTATTTCCGGATCAACTCCGAGAATATGGGACAGTTCGAGCGGACCCTGATCATCGTCGACGAAGGCGCCTTCTGTCACTACGTCGAAGGCTGCTCGGCTCCGATCTACTCGACCGACTCGCTCCACTCCGCTGTCGTCGAGATCATCGTGAAGCGCGGTGGCCGCTGTCG
>DATLEZ010000021.1:0-41075 GCA_035525055.1 Acidimicrobiia bacterium
CAGCCGCTTAGCCAGGGACGAAGGAGTCACCATCCTCCTGTCCAGCCACCTGCTTCACCAAGTGCAGGCGGTCTGCGACCGGGTGGCAATCTTCGTGCAGGGCCGGGTGGTGGCCCAGGGAGCACCCCACGAACTGGCGACCGACAGCAAGGGACCCGAGGAGGTCGAGATATCGGTGGGCGCCGACGAAGCCGCCGTGCGGGCCGCGTTGGCCAACCAGAGTTTCCTGCGTAGCCTCAAACCCGGCCGGCTTCCGCGGAGCTATCTGATCGAGGTCGATCACGGAAGCACCAATATGCTCGTTTCGAGCCTGGTCGAAGCCGGCCTGCCTTTGACGAGCGTTCGCCGCTTGTCGGAGGATCTCGACGAGGTCTATCGACGTTATTTCCACGCTGAGGAGGCAACGGCCAGTGTCTGAAGCAACCGCCCCGATGCACGCAGTTGCCATGGCCGACGAGGGCGTCGGTCATGGGTGGCGGGTGGTGGCCCGCAAAGAGTTCGCCGATCATCTGCGATCGATTCGATTCCTCGTGCTGGCTGCGATTCTCGCCATCGTCACCGCAGCGACGGTGGTCGCGGCCGCCGGCGGGATCCGCTCTGTGGCTTCGCAGGCCATGGGCGTCCCGGGAATCTTCCTGAGGCTGCTCACCATCGAGAGCCCCCCGGTTCCGTTTCCATTCATCTTCGTCCTGATGAACTTCCTGGGCCCCTTCCTGGGAATCGCCTTTGGCTTCGACGCGATCAGCAGTGAAAAGTCGGCAGGAACTCTTCCAAGGCTCCTCGCCCAACCGATCCATCGCGACGAAGTGATCATCGGCAAGTTCGTTGCCGGCCTCAGCATCATCGGGATGATGCTGGTCGCAACGACGATCTTCATCACGGGTCTGGGTATGTTCCGCCTCGGCCTGTCACCCACGTCCGGCGAGATCGGCCGTCTCTTTGTCTGGGTGATCGTTGCGATCATCTACGTCGGGTTCTGGCTGGCCCTGTCCATACTCCTCTCGACGCGGGCCGGCGTGGCGACGTCGATTCTGGCGTCGCTGGGCCTCTGGCTGGTGCTGATCTTCTTCGGGTCCTTCATTTTCTCTGCCGCAGCCAACCTCGTTGCCCCCGCTGACGATGCGGTCGCCGTGGCCCAGGCCGAGATCTTGCTCTCACGGATCTCACCAGCGGTCCTCTTCAGCGAGGCCTCCACCGTCCTCCTGGATCCGACCCAGCGAACCGTGGACCTGGTGACTGTGGAGCAGGCCGACCGCGCCATCCTGTCGAATCTGACCCTCAGCCAGTCCTTGTCGGTTGTCTGGCCTCAGGTCGTTGGGCTTGTGGCCATATCGACAGTCTTGTTCGGACTGGCCTTCGTCTCCTTCATGAGACAAGAGGTCAGGGCTTGATCTCTCTTGCTTCGTCTTGACTTGGGGTCACTTCGACGGCACACTTCCCGGACTTGACAGCGTTCATCTAGAGCGGTGGAGGGACAGGCCCTGTGAAACCGCGGCAACCGATTTGTTCGGTGCCAATGCCTGATCGATGAGATGCCTATGGCGGACCGCCACTCCGGGTGGCTTGCCTCGGCGCTCACTGAGCGCGTCGGGAACGACGAACGAGGAGGCCCGTGATATGGAAGCCCATGACATGGAACAAGTAGGAGACCAATTTTCCCCCTTTGGGGATTGGGCCCGATCCTTCGGGAACATGTGTTGTCGACGCTCTCGGGTGGCATGCCCGGGCGTTCGACGCTCGTAGCTCACCGCAACCACCCGAGAGCCAGCCCCGCTTCCGCGGTGTCTTTGACGTTGCCGCACATGAACAAAGGATTCGAGATGACGACTCTTCACCTGAACGAAGTCGACCTTCCCGCGGTCGGCTCTCTTGTCCAAGCCATCCAGGGCGACCCCCAGGTAGCCCAGACCATTTGGAAGTCCGAGGTCACCTGGGACGGTGCCTTCCGGACCTTGGCACGATCCCGTGATCTGGCCCCGATCGCCTTCGACGAACCGCCCGCACTGGGCGGTACCGACACTGCCCCCAACCCGGTCGAGCAGATTCTTGGAGCCCTCGGCTCTTGCCTCGTCATCGGATACGCGGCCAATGCCTCGGTGGCTGGGATCGAACTGAAGAAGCTGAGGATCGAGCTCGAGGGCGACCTCGACCTCCACACCTTCCTCGGTCTCGACGAGGGCAACGCCGGGTTCTCGGGGATCAAGGCCGTGGTCCACATCGAATCAGATGCGGATGACGCTGCGCTCGACGCCCTCCATCGGAAGGTGGTATCAACTTCTCCGGTTGGGCACTCGCTTACCAGGGAAGTTCCGGTCGCCGTCATCTTGGCGTGAAATACATCCGTTCTTGTGACGGTTGACCCCCTCTACGGTGGGTCAACCGTCACGAGAACGGCTTATGAGGAGAAGGAGGACACCATTGAGCAACTACCGCTTCGAAACGCTGCAGGTCCATGCCGGCCAGCAGCCCGCCCCCGGCACGAATGCCCGAGCCGTACCGATCTATCAGACCACGAGCTACACCTTCAACGACAGCGACCATGCCGCCCGGCTGTTCGGACTTCAGGAGTTCGGGAACATCTACACGCGGATCATGAATCCGACAACCGACGTCTTCGAGCAGAGGGTCGCCGCCCTCGAAGGGGGACTGGCAGCAGTTGCGACCTCGTCGGGCCAGGCCGCCCAGCTCCTCACGTTCACGACGCTCCTTGAGACCGGAGACAACATCGTCTCCACTTCGTATCTCTACGGGGGTACGTACAACCAGTTCAAGGTTGCCTTCCCCAGGATGGGGTTCGGAGTCTCGTTCGTGGACGGCGATGACCCGGCCGACTTCGAGAAGGCGATCAACGACAGGACCAAGGCCCTTTACGTCGAGACGATCGGGAACCCCAAGTACAACATCCCCGACTTCGAGGCACTTGCCGAGGTAGCTCATCGCCACAACATTCCCCTGGTGGTTGACAACACCTTCGGGGCGGCCGGATATCTGGCTCGTCCGATCGAATTCGGCGCCGACATCATCGTTCACTCGGCCACGAAATGGATCGGCGGACATGGCAACTCGATCGGAGGTGTCATCGTCGACGCTGGCAATTTCGAATGGCGCAGCGGCAAGTTTCCGATCTTCACCGAGCCGGCTCCCGGCTATCACGGATTGGTCTTCACTGACGTCTTCAATCCTGACGGTCCCTTCGGGAACATCGGTTTCGCCATCCGGGCGCGGGTGGAAGGGCTCCGCGACTTTGGAGCGGCGTTGTCACCGTTCAACTCGTTTCTGTTCCTGCAGGGTCTGGAGACGCTGTCGCTGCGAGTCCAGCGGCAGGTCGACAACGCCCTCGAGTTGGCCAAGTGGCTCGAGCAGCATTCCCAGGTGACCTGGGTGAGCTATCCGGGCCTGCCATCACATCCGTATCACGCCGCCGCCAAGAAGTACCTGCGGAATGGGTTCGGCGGGGTGTTGTCCTTCGGGATTGCCGGTGGCTACGAGGCCGGGAAACGGTTCATCGACAGCGCCAAGCTCCTCAGCCACCTGGCCAATGTGGGCGACGCCAAGTCCCTGGTGATCCATCCCTCCTCGACGACGCACCAGCAACTGTCGCCGGATGAGCAAGCCTCGACCGGCGTCACGCCCGACCTCGTTCGGATCTCGGTGGGCATTGAGCACATCGACGACATCAAAGAGGACATCGACCAGGCGCTGGTCGCAGTGTCCTAATGGCGACGAGCGGACCGGACCCCGCACGGTCGGTCGAGACGAAGTTCTTCGACCTTCCGGACGAACTGTTGCCATTCAAAATGCGCAGCGGTGAGACCCTGGACGGGGTCCGGCTCGCTTACGAGATCTACGGAGAGATTTCACCCGAGAAGGACAACGTCGTCCTTCTGTTTCATGCTCTCACCGGCAGCCAGCATGCCGCCGGGTTCAATCCCTGGGTCGACGGTGTCGAACGGTGGGTGGAAGAGAATCAAACCGGATGGTGGGAGGGATTCGTCGGGCCTGGCCTGGCGGTTGACACCGACCAACTGGCCGTGATCTGCGTCAACTACCTGGGCGGGTGTTATGGCACGACCGGCCCGCCCTCGATCGACCCCGGAAGCGGCCAGCCCTATGGGCCGGATTTTCCCCAAGTCCATCTGGCTGACATCGTCGAGTCGCAAAAAGCGCTGCTGGATCGGCTCGGGATCTACAAGCTGAAGGCCGTGGCAGGAGCCTCGGTCGGTGCGCTCCTGAGTCTTTCAATGGCTGCTCGGTATCCCGATCGAGTCGAGAACGTGGTGATCCTCGCCGGCGGGCTCGGTGGAACGACCCTTCAGCGGATGTCCAACTTCGAGCAGAAGCTGGCCATCTTCAATGACCCCAACTTCAACGGCGGTCGCTATTACGACGGCCCCTTCCCGGCGGCGGGGCTGGCGCTGGCGAGGATCATCGGCCACAAGGCCTTCGTCTCGATCGACGCCATCCACGCCCGGGCCCGAAACGAGATCATCGACCACCCTTACGTGACGCATCCGGTCGAGTCCTACTTCTGGCACCAGGGCGAGAAGTTGGTGATCCGCTTCGACGCCAATAGCTACCTGAGGATCATCGATGCTTGGTCCAACTACGAACTGCTCGATGACACCGGGGCTGCGACCCATGTCGAGGCCCTCTCGGTGTGCCGGGGGCAGAGCTGGCACGTGTTCACGATCGACACCGACGTTTGCTTCTATCCAGACGAGCAAGCTGGCCTGGTAACAGCGCTCGAGGCAGCCGGGGTCACGGTCGAATGGATCAAAGTGTCGTCCTCCAAGGGCCACGACGCGTTCCTAACAGAACCACGTTTGTTTGAGGACGCACTGAGAAAGGCGCTGACTTAGGAACGTTTTACGTTTTACGTTTTACGTTTTACGTGAAAACAAGACAGCTTCGCGAAGCGGTGAGTCGCGGGTTCGACGTAAGAACGTACAACGTAAAACGTAGAACGCTTCTTACACCGGCGGCTTGTCGAGCACCTCTAAGAGCTGCTGGGCTCTGCTGTCCAACAATCCTCCAGCTACGTTGAGACTCAGGCGGTAGGCCAGCCAGCCGAGGGCCACTGCCACGAACGCTCCGACCAGGCCCTGCCATGGTCCCAACACGACCGCCGGCACTCCGACGGCGGCCGCCACCGGGACGGTCAGGGCTCCGGCGGCCAGGACCCCGAGAATGGCCACCGCCCCGGCCGCGACCGACGCGTTGCGGCTTCCGAACAGATTCGATTCGGGCATCGGAAAGGCTCCCAGCACTGACGTCACGTTGCCGACTCCCAGCCAGATCGCCAGCACCGCCAGCGAGGACAGCATTGCCGTCGCGAGATGGGCGAATTCGCCCGCGACGAGCGACATCAGGACTGCAACGAAAGCAACCGCCGGGACTCCAATCAACGCCAGCGCGAGGTTCTTTCCGGCGAGGATCCGTCGGAGGTCGACGCCTGAGACCACGTATGCCCAGAAAGATCGATCGTCCATGCCGAACAAGTTGAACCCGGTGCTGGCGACCATCCACGCGATAACCGTTGCGAGAAACGGCGCGTACTCGGTTCCCAGCAAGAACCGTCCCCCCCCGAATCCGAGGGCGGCGAGAGCGATCACCAGACCGACCGCCTGCGACCGAAACCGCGGGTCGCGGCGCATGTAGCGGAGTTCTTTGCCCGCAGTGACGTAGACCGGGCCGGTCCGGCCCCGGAAGACCCTCGGCACCAAAGACACGCCATCGCCAACGGTGCGGACCCGGGAGTTGGTAGCAGTCCGGGTCGACAGGCGCCCCAGCACGACCTGCCATAACCACACAACGACGCCCGTCACCACCAGGACATAAGCCAGACGAGCAGCGCCGGCCCCCAAGTCACCGTCCTGTCCGAAATCCGACATCGCCTCCCCCATGGCGCCGGCCGGGGTCCAGCCAAGCACCGTTCCCAGATTCCCGAGCTGCGGGGTCTCACCGCTGAAGTCGCCAGGAACCGGCCGATACAGGTTGGCGGAGATCACGAGGAACCCGATCGCCAACGAGGCCGCCACAACGGCCACATCTCTGCCCCGCCTACTGCGAAGAAGATCGGTCAAGAAAGTCGTCACCAGCCGGGATGAAGCCAGACACCAAACCACGAAGAGCAGAGCGGCAATGAGAATCGGCACGACGCTGGCCAGTCCCGTGAACGACCAGATCGCCGCGCCGGCGGCCGCCAATACCGTGATGACCGTGCCGGGGCCGATGGCAGCCGAGGCCAGCAACCCGGCGGCAAGCCGACCCCGGGTCAACGGAAGCAGCTCAAGACGGCGGGGATCGACGGTCTCATCGAGTGCCGCCGCCACCACCGGTACCACCAGCCACCCGAGCCCAACTACCGAAAGCACCAGCGCAAGTCCATCGCCTCCCCAGAGATAGCCGGCGCCATAGGCGACGAGACCGAGCAGGGACCCCATGATGGCTGCCCCCAGCCAGATCAAGATGAACCCGATGACTCCCCACGTCCCCGATCGCTTGAGTCGGTTGCGAGTGAGGCGAAGCTTCAGTCGGAAGAAGAGCCCAACCACCCGAGATCCACCCCCTGAGTGCCGCCACCGCCGACCAGTTCGACAAAGACATCCTGCAAACGACGACCTCCGGTGATCTCCCCAGTCGGGCCTTCGGTGAGGATGCTCCCGTCGTCGATGATCATGATGCGATCACACAGTCGCTCGACCACGTCCATCGTGTGGTCGGAAAAGACCACGGTTCCTCCCGCCTTAGTGAAACCGCTCAGGATCGTTTCGAGAACCTGGCGCGCAACGGGATCGATTCCGGCGAACGGCTCATCGAGGAAGACGACACGGGGGCTGTGCAAAAGCGCGCAGGCAATCGCCACCTTCTTGGTCATGCCGAGGCTGTAGTCCGCGATCAGTGTGTCCGCTGCGTCCTCGAGATCGAGCAGCCGGAGCAGGCTATCGGCCCTCTCGGAGACGACGGATGGCGCCATCCCCCGCAACAGGCCGTTGAACACAATCAGTTCCCGGCCACCGAGCCGGGTGAACATGGACGGGTTGTCCGGGACCATTCCCAACCGGGTCTTGGCTCCGACCGGATCGGCCCAGACGTCGTGTCCCGCCACTTCCACCGTCCCGGAGTCGGGACGGAGCAGACCGCACGTCATCCTTAGAAGAGTCGTCTTGCCAGCCCCGTTGGGACCGCAGATCCCGAAGAATGAACCGGCCGGGATCTCGAGGGTGACCTCGTTGACCGCTGTTTTCTCACCGTATCGCTTGGTCAGGTTTCGATAAGAGACCGCCGGCCCGCTCATCGGTTACGACGTGCCAGATGCAGGAGCCTTGAAAGCAGCGAGCCCGGTGATCGCCTGGCCCAGGATCAATGTGTGGATCTCGTTGGTGCCCTCGTAGGTGAGGACCGTCTCGAGATTCGTCATGTGTCTGATAACCGGGTACTCAAGGGTGATCCCGTTGGCGCCGAGGACCGACCGGGCGGTTCGGGCCACGTCGAGGGCGTTGCGGACGTTGTCGAACTTCCCGAAACTGACCAACTCCGGAGTGATCCGCCCCTGATCCTTCATCCGGCCCAGATGGAGGGCGACCAGGGTTCCACGGTTGACCGTCACCATCATCTCAACCAGCTTTTGCTGGGTCAATTGGAACGAGGCAATGGGAACTCCGAACTGGACCCGGCTCTTCGAGTAGTCGAGAGCAGCCTCGTAACATGCCCGGGCCGCACCCATCACCCCGAAGAGGATCCCGAACCGCGCCTCGCTGAGACAGGACAGGGGCCCTCTCATGGAGGAGACGCCAGGAAGGACGAAGTCATCGGGCACCCTCAGGTTGTCGAGCACCAGCTCCGACGTAATCGACGCCCGCAGCGAAGCCTTGCGATGGATCAAGTTGGCGGTGAAACCCGGCGTGTCGGTTGGGACGATGAACCCTCTGATCCCCTCGTCAGTGCGGGCCCAGATGATGGCGACATCGGCCACATTGCCGTTGGTGATCCACATCTTGGTTCCGTTGATGATCCAGTCGGAGCCCTCTTTGCGGGCGCCGGTCCTCATGGACGAAGGATCTGAACCCGAGTCGGGTTCGGTCAGGCCGAAGCAGCCGATGATGTCCCCGGCGGCCATACCGGGAAGCCACGTCTGCTTCTGCTCTTCGGAGCCGAACTCCCAGATCGGGAACATCGCCAGGGACCCCTGGACCGAAACGAACGAGCGGGTGCCGGAGTCGCCCGCTTCCAGTTCGATGCAGGCCAACCCGTAGGCGGTGGCGCTGGTCCCGGCGCATCCATAGCCCTCGAGATGCATGCCGAGAAGTCCGAGAGCTCCCATCTCCTTTGCCAGTTCCTTAGGAAAAGTCCCTTCCTCCCACCAGGCACCCACCTCGGGCAGGATCTTTTCTTCGGTGAACCGGCGAACGGTGTCACGCAGCAACTTCTCCTCGTCACTGAGAAGAAAATCGATATCGAGAAAGTCGTAAGGGTCGGGAGAGGGCATAGACAAAGGCTACCGCCCAAATCGCGTGTCGATCGTGGAGCGTTCTACGTTTTACGTTCTACGTCGAACCCGCGTATCAGGCCCTCTCGAAGGGATCGACGTAAAACGTAGAACGTACAACGTAAAACGCTTCAGTTGCTGTACGTCACGGCGAAGATTGGGGCCCAGCGGAACATCAGGGCACCGTATTGCTCCCCTGCCTGGTCCCAGTCGCCTGCTTCCAGCGCCTCGATCGACAGCCACACCTCGGCCGCCGAATCGTCGAGGACGAGATCGGCCTCGGCGAACAGGTCGACAATTCCCCCGTAATCCAGTTCGATCATGGCGTCGGAGGGAAAGTCGGCCAACCAGGCACCGAGGGCGGTCAACTCCGTGACAATCGCATCCGGCATATCGGCTTGATTCAAGATTTCCACCGCTCTGTCGATCCGACCAGTCGCCTCACCGAGATTGGTGCGGTACCGAAGCTCTGTTCGAAGACCCGAAGTGTCCAGGATTCGCTCCGAAGGGTCGAAGATGACAAACCAGCGGACCGGGACATGCCAGGCCGAAGTGAGGATGTGTGATCTGATCTCCGGATCACGCCGGCGGAGATCTTCCAGTTCGCTGTTCGCCTGTCGGGCGACATCCTCGGGGATTATCAGCGGGCGGCCCCACGACTCAAAGGCCCGGTAAAGAGCAAGCACACCTTCCAGCATCCGCAGCTGCGGGCGGCGGGGACACACGAAGGTCCGGCCCCGCCACTCGGCCATCCAGGCGTCGTCGATCATTGATTCGCCGACAAACCCGTACGGTTCCCAACGACGCGTGCGTTCACCCGTGTCTTCGGGATGAGGCTCGCAGTCGGGCACCCCATCCTCGGGCAAGTACACACGCAGGTAGGCGGACTTGATCACTACGGTCATCCTAAGCCGCAAACGAATATTCGCCAGGGTCGCGCGCGGCATGTTGGGGTAGACTCGCCACAACACGGAGGAAGGAAAGGGGCGGCCTTTTTGCTTGCACTGGCCCCAGTCCATCTGACAGCTGATGCCGCCGAGGACAGCCTTGTCCTCGGGATCAAATGTTTCCTCAAGAGGTCTCGACTCGCGGAGGAACGGGTAGTCCGCAGCGGCGATCCCCTAGGAACCAGTACCCCTGGACATCGGGTCCCGCACGAGCGGGACCCACTTGTTTGGGAAGGCCCAAAACCCGATTGGCCAGTGAGAGGCTCCTACTGATGGAGTGGATGAAAAGGGCGCTGCACCACGAAAAGCTGGGGCTGTCCGACGACTCGGTGCTCGAGATATACCGCCTGATGCTCACCGCCCGCCGCATCGACGACCGGATGTTCGCTCTCAATCGGCAGGGCAGAGTCCCCTTCGTGGTCGGTTCCTCGGGGCACGAGGCCATCCAGGTGGCGTCCGTCTTCGCCCTGGACCGTGAAAACGACTGGCTCCTCCCGTACTACCGCGATATGGGTGTGGCGCTGGCGTGGGGCACGACCGCCCTCGATGTCTTCCTGGCGGTCTTCGCCCGCAAGAACGACCCCATGTCGGGTGGCCGACAGCTTCCGAATCACTGGTCGGACCCCGCCGGCCGAATCCTCACGCAGTCTTCGGCGATCGCCACCCAGTACCCGCACGCGGTGGGTATCGCCCAGGCTCTCAAGCTCGACGGTCGCCCCGGCGTGGTCGCGGTCTACGGCGGTGAAGGATCGACCTCGGAAGGCGATTGGCACGAGGCAATGAACTTCGCGGGTATCCACCGCCTGCCAATGGTCTTCATCATCGAGAACAACCAGTACGCCATTTCGGTCCCATCCAGTGAAGGCGTAGCCGGGTCCATCTCGAAGCGAGCCGAAGGTTATGGAATGAGCGGCTACCTGATCGACGGCAACGACCCACTGGTGGTCTACCAAACGGTCAGAAAGGCGGCCGACGATGCAAGGCGCGGTTTGGGAGCAAGCCTCATCGAGGCCGAGACCTATCGCTACTACGCACATACCTCCGATGACGACGACCGTCTCTATCGCTCCCGCGAGGAAGTCGAGGATTGGCGGCGGCACGACCCGGTCGTCACCTTGAAGCAGTACTTGATCGAGGAGCGCTTCCTGACCGAAGCCGATGAGATCCGAATCGAGCAAGAAGTAACCGACGCGGTAGCGGCCGCTGTTGAGGAAGCCGAACAGGCCCCTGCCCCAGACGACCCCTACAGCCACGTCTACGCCAGGGTGTTCGAACAGGGACCGGCCGTCACGCTTGTCGAACCGGAGCCCAAGGGCCAGGAAGTAAACCTCATCACCGCCGTCAACATGGCAATCCACGACGTAATGGCGACCCATGGTGACACCGTCGTCTTCGGGGAGGATGTTGGCGGCAAGAAAGGCGGCGTTTTCAAGGCAACGCAGGGAGTCACCGACGCCTTTGGAGACGCCAGGTGCTTCAACACCCCGATCTCGGAGTCGCTCATTGCGGGGGCCGCAATAGGAATGGCGGCAGCCGGCAAGCGCCCTATCGCCGAGATCCAGTTCGCCGACTACATCCACCCCGCGTTCGACCAGATCGTGTCGGAGGCAGCCCGGATTCACTATCGAAGCAATGGCCGCTGGTCTTGTCCGATCGTCATCCGGGTGCCGTACGGAGGCGGCATCCACGGTGCCCTCTACCACTCTCAGTCGATCGAGGCTCTTTACGCACATATACCCGGCCTCAAAGTCGTCGTACCTTCGACCCCGGCCGACGTGAAGGGCCTGCTGATGTCGGCAGTTGAAGACCCGGATCCTGTGCTCTTCCTGGAGCCGAAGAAGCTCTACCGGTTGGGCAAGGGCCCCTATCCCGAAGGAGAGTGGAGAGTTCCTCTCGGGAAGGCGGCGATCCGGCATGCGGGTACCGACGTCACCGTGCTCTGTTATGGCGCGATGGCCTACTTCACCATGGAAGCCGTCGCGCCTCTGGCGGACCTGGGGGTTTCGATCGAGGTCATTGACCTGCGCAGCCTGAAGCCCCTCGACTGGGCCACGATTGAAGCATCGGTCAAGAAGACGAGCCGGGTATTGATCGTTCATGAAGACAACGAGTTCGTCGGTTACGGCGCCGAGTTGGCGGCCCAGGTCGCGGACAAGGCCTTCGAGTGGCTCGATGCTCCGATTCGCAGGTATGCCGCCCCTGACATCCCCAGCTTTCCTTTCGCCGCCGAGCTCGAAGAAATGGTCTACCCGAATCCGGAAGGCATCATCCGCCATGCCCAGGAGCTGGCCAAGTACTGACGCCGAACCGACCGGTGGCCCCGTCGAGCTAGAGGACCAGGCACCCGATCGACGAAGCCGACCCTCGATTGAGGTCGAAGTCATCGACCTCGATCCGGTGCGTTCGGTCTCCATCCCTCGCCGCGATCCCGCCGAAGGCCGGCGGGGATGGCTCATGTGGATCGCGATCGGGGTGCTGGTGATGGGCGGCCTGGCCCTGCTTCCCGGGGAGACCGTCGAACCAACGAGCACCACCAGCGACCAGGCATTGCCCGAGCCCGAGTCCGCGACTACCAGCACCCCGCTGCCGGCGGTGTCACAAGCCGTTGTCTCGGACGAAACGTTCTCCCTGATCCCCGCTGCCGGTCTCGATGGCTTTATCCAATTCGCGGGTCCGATCGAGTTCGATGGCCGGTATTGGATCGCCGGCAACTCGCCCTATCCGTCATCACGGGTGAGCATTCTTTCATCAGTCGATGGAGCCCGTTGGGAAGAGGAATCCATCCTCTCGAGCGAAGCCGGAAGTTGGCTCAGAGTCGACGACCTCGATTCCTTCGGAGGCGTGTTGATGGCCGTCGGGACGGCCGGGCAGATCGACGGACCGGCGTATGCGCCGGGGAGGGCGGGAGATTTGGTCCTGTGGAAGTCGCCCAATGGGGCGCAGTGGTCATCGCTTTCGATTGTCGATGACAGCGGAGTCGAGTTCGGCGGCCTGCAGCTCACAACGAGTCCCGAAGAAGTCCTCATCACCGGACAACGGCGCAACGCCTTCGATCCATCGGTGTTGGCGCAGATACCTCCCGAATTGGGCCCGGGCCTCGAGCGCGGTGACTTCACGTTCTGGAACGACTACTCCAGCCTTCGAATCGTGGCACCGCCCGGCATCGAGTTGTTCCGGATGTCGATCACCCAACCCGTCCCAACGGCAAGTACATCCTCGATCCTGCTCCGCTCCGACAACCTCATCATCTGGGAGGACCTTCCCGTCACTTTCGCTTCGTGGAATGTCGCGACAACCCTCGATGGCGGCTTCGTGTCGAACGCCCTCGGCGGCTCCGTCATGTACTCATCCGATGGGCGCTCGTGGGACCGCACCGACCGTTTCCCGCCGCTCTTCTACCAGAGCTGGGGCGATCGACTGGTAGGCGTCGACTATTCGGTCATCCACCCCAACCTGATTGTCGTCGACGGCGAGGCGACCGCAACCATTGACCTGCCACCCGATATCAGTACCAGCGAGTTCAGGGTGTCGATCACCCCGGGAGCCTCCGGGCTGGCAACGATCCTCGGTACCTACGAGAACTCTACTGCCGAGCCGATCACGCGGATCGATGGATACCTTCTGGCGCTGGACCACGGGCTCCTCCGCATCGAGGAGCCATCGGGCGAAACGAGCTACGCCCATTTCGGCGGCGACGGGCTCATCGGAGGAACGTACCTTTCGGAAACCGACTCGATCCAGTTCGAGAACAGCGACGGGAGCAGGACCTTTGAGTTTCCAACAGCGGTGTTTCTCGATCTCAGACACAGAGTTGTTACGGGCGTTTTCGACGTGTTCTTGTCCCGTGATGGTTTGGAGTGGGCCCGACCTCAAACGGGCCTCCGGGCCGCATATGCCGACATCCTCGGTGGCGCCGGCGACACCTTTCTCGTCGCCCTGCACAACTATGGGCGCGACTATCAAGAAATGCCGATAACCGTCTACCGCACGGGCCCGATCGGCTGAGCTAGCCGAAAATTGGGGCGGTGCGGTCGAACCACGGCCGGGCTTGCTCGAGTTGGCCAGCCAGTCTGAACAACGTCGACTCCTCTCCGAATCGGCCGACGAACTGGACTCCGACCGGCAATCCATCGTCGGTCCAGTGAAGGGGGACCGACATGGCCGGCTGTCCGGTCATGTTGAACAGGGCAGTGTTGGGAATCGGTTCGAGAATCCGGGCGCCAAGTTGGTGAAAGAGCATCATCAATGCCCTGCCCACCGGTGCTCGCCGGAGTCCCTCCATCAGCCGGGTTTCGACCTTGGTCGGGCTCAGTGCTCCGTGCAGCCATGGCACCCGCGCCAGGGTCGGGGTCACCAGGATGTCGAACTCCTGGTGGAGTCGAGCCATCGCCCTTCCGGCCAGCCGGGTTTCGCGCCACGCCAAAGCCATCCGCTCGGCGCTGAGCTTCCGACCGACCTGGCCGAGTATCCACGTCGCCAACTCGAAGTCAGCGGGATCGGGGGCGGACTTGCCACCCATCTCGGCGGCAAGGGGGATCAAGGCGGCGACATCGCCGGCGGCCAGGGTGAGAAATGCCTCCGCCCAGACTTGACGCTGCACCGGGACCTCGACATACGAGACCCGGTGACCGAGTGATTCGAGAAGCCTGCCGGTCTCGTGGACTGCTACCCGGCAGTCCTCGTCGACCTCCGCCTCGAACAGAGGCTCAACGGTGAGGGCGATCCAAAGGGGGGCGGGCGGAACCGAAACCTCTTCGATAAACGGACGCTCCACGGGTGGAGCGGCATACGGATCTCCCGCCTCCGGTCCGTGCGTCGCGTCCAGCAGGGCGGCCGAATCGCGCACGCTGCGGGTGATGGCGTGGCCACCGCTCAGGCCAAACCACGACTCTCCTTCCACCGGTCCCGATGGATTGCGACCGCGAGTTGGCTTGAGACCGAACAGTCCGTTGACCGAGGCGGGGATGCGAATCGAACCCCCGCCGTCGGAAGCGTGAGCCATCGGCACCATTCCTGAGGCGACCGCGGCGGCTGCCCCACCCGAGGACCCTCCGGAGGTACGTGCCGGATTCCAGGGGTTCGAGGTCTTACCGTGAAGCTCGGGCTCGCAAACCGGAGCCATGCCGAATTCGGGCGTGTTCGACTTGCCCATGATCACAAGACCTGCCGCCTCGTATCGGTCGGCCAGGGTTCCGTTGTAGTTGGGCACGAAGTTGGCCATGGATCGCGAGCCATTGGTCAATGGAGCCGCCCGGTAAGCGAGAGCCAGGTCCTTGAGCAGAAAGGGAACGCCGGTGAAAGGCCCCACCGGCAAACCACGGCTCACACGGGCTTGGGCACGGTCGTACATCTTGTAGACGACAGCGTTGATGACTGGATTGTGGCGCTCGATGGTCTCGATGGCAGCAGCCAACACCTCGGCGGCGCTGGTCTCACCCTTACGAATCAACTCCGCCAACCCCAAGGCGTCGTACCGGTGATACTCGGAAAAGGACATGGACCGGAACGGTAGACGGGATGGAGCAAGTCGAAAGACGGAGACGGAAGACAAAGAACGAAGTCTCCCTCGACGCTGCCGAAGTCTTCCGACTTCCGCCTTCCGACTTATCTACCACAATGGGGGGCGCATGTCCTTGTTGTCTGAGCTTTCGACCATTGTTGGGGAGGCCTTTGCTGCCGAAGGGATCGCGCCTGGCTTCGGCGGGGTTGTCGTCTCCCAGCGGCCCGAATTAGCCCAATTCCAGGCGAACGGGGCCATGGCCGCGGCCAAGGTCGCCGGAACCTCCCCCCGCGACCTCGCTCAGAGGATTGCCGATCGATTGGCACAGCATCCGAGGATCGCCAAGTCTGAAGTGGCCGGACCCGGGTTCATCAACCTGACCGTCACGGACGAGACCCTGGCCGGCGTCACCCAGCGGAGCGTGGAAGATCCTCGTCTCGGATTGGGCGAGATTGAGACCAAGACGGTGCTGGTCGACTATGCCGGGCCCAACGTCGCCAAGGCTATGCACGTGGGTCATCTCCGCGCCACCATCATCGGTGATTCCCTTGCAAGGCTGTTCGCTCTTCGGGGGAACAAGGTCATCCGGGACCCGCACTTCGGTGACTGGGGCCTGCAGATGGGGCAGGTGATCGCCGAGATCGAGCGGAGACAACCTGACCTCCCCTACTTCGACCCGACTTTCGATGGCTCCTACCCAACCGAGTCACCCGTGACCCTGGTCGATCTCCAGGAGATCTACCCGGCCACGGCGGCACGAGCCGAAGCCGACTCAGATTGGGGTGAACGGGCCCGACAGATCACTGTCGATCTCCAGCAAGGTCGTCCTGGCTATATCGCACTTTGGCGGCATATGAAACGCGTATCCGAAGAGAGCCAGCGAGCCGACTTCGCTCGCCTCGGTGTCGAGTTCGATCTCTGGTACGGCGAATCCGACGCCGCCGATCGCCTCGAACCGCTCGTAGCGCGCCTCAAGTCGGAGACCATCGCCGAAGAGAGCAGGGGTGCTCTCATCGTCCGAGTCGACGAACCCGCCGACAAGCGGGAGTTACCGCCGTTGATCCTCGAGAGCTCGGTCGGCGGTTATCTGTACTCGACAACGGATCTTGCCACCATCGAGTTGCGCCGCGACCTCGGGGCTGAGTTGGTCCTCTACGTGGTCGATGCCCGGCAGTCGGATCATTTCGAACTCGTCTTCAGGGCTGCCCGCAAGGCAGGCATCGCCCCGGAGTGGATGACCCTCGAACACATTCGGTTCGGGACGATGAACGGCAAGGACGGCAAGCCGTTCAAGACCCGGGCCGGCGGCGTGGTCAGTCTGTCCGATCTGATCGACCTAATCGAAGACGCCGCTCGACGCCGCCTGGCCGAGGCCGACATCGCCCAGGACTACCCGCCTGAAGAACGAGAGCGGATCGCCCACCAGGTAGGTGTAGCTGCACTCAAGTTCGGCGACCTCATCAACAACCGCGTGTCGGACTACACCTTCGATCTCGACCGCTTCTCATCTTTCGAAGGCAAGACTGGCCCCTATCTTCAGTACGGAGCGGTGCGCATCCGATCGATCCAGAAGAGGGCGGCCGATCGAGGGCTCGTCCCGGGACCCATCCTCGAACCAGCGGTCGACTCCGAACGCAACCTCATGCTCGAACTGGCCCGCCTTCCCGACGTGATCGACCGAACCGCCGAACTGCGGGCACCCAACCATCTCGCCGAGTTCGCCCACTCACTGGCTGCGGTGTGGAACCGCTTCTATGACCAGTGCCATATCCTTGATGAGCCTGATGCCGGACGACAAGCGTCCTGGCTGGCACTTGCCGACCTCACCCTCCGGGCCCTATCGACAAGCCTCGACCTGCTCGGCATCGAAGTGCCTGACAGGATGTGATGGCGGCGTGAAAGGGATCACGATCAGACCGGGACGGATCGAAGACGCCGAAAGAGTCCGTTCATTCACCGAGGACACCTTCGAATGGGGTGACTATGTCGGCCGCGAATTTCCCACCTGGCTCGGTAACCCCGACGAACTCGCCATCGTCGCCGCCGACGACGAAGGGGCACCTGTTGCCGTCGCCCGGGTCGGGGTCCTGTCTGATGCTGAGGCGTGGCTATCCGGGGCTCGAGTCCACCCGGAGCACCGCCGGCAAGGAATCGGATCGGTCATGAACGATTTCGCAGTCGACTGGGCCAGGGAACGCGGGGCCAAAGTCATCCGGCTCTCGACCGAAGAGACGAACACTGCGGCGCAGCGGCAGGTAGAGAAGCTCGGCTACCGCAAAGTCGCCCGGTTCGCGCTTGCAGTACGAGCAATCGAACCAAAGACACCTCCCGGGGCCGGAACCGGCTCCAACGGTGGGCGCCGCCTTCCCGGGCCCGAGCGGCTCGACCTGGCGCCGTCGGCCGAATCCGATCCCGCCTACCTGGTCTGGTCGACAGGGGACCAGGCCCGCGTCGGCCACCAACTGTTTCCGGCCGATGGCTGGTCATTCCGTCGCTTGCGACCGGGCGACCTCGTGGCCGCCGCCAAAGCCCGGCGACTGTGGACCAGTCCGTCGGCCTGGGTAGTGACCGAAGAAGAGGACAAAGAAATGTGGATCGCCCTCTTCATCACAACTATCGAAGACGCCGACCGTGCCGCCGTTGCGCTAGTCGACCTGGCCCAGGAACGGGAGGCCGGACTGTTGCGGGTGATGATTCCGAGAGTCGACTGGCTCGAAGAAGCCCTGCAACGCCAGGGCTTCCAACTAGCCCACCCCAACTTCATCTACGAGAAGGCGCTCTGATCGTAGGCAGTAGGCAGCAGGCAGCAGGCAGTAGGCGGAAGGCGGAACCGCCAGGCGGAAGGCGGAAGGCGGAAGACGCCAGACGCCAATGGAGTGAATTCACGACGTACGACGTACCACGTACCACGCATTCAGCGGAGCAGGATCACCGCGACTATCCATGTTGCGAACATGATCGGTAGGTCGGTTTCCTCCGCAGAGTCGCCGAGAATCCTCGATTGGTGGACTCCCCAGGCGAGCGGCACTCCGATGAGGGCCACGGGCCAGAGAGCCGCCTGCCCGGTCGTTCTGATCAGTTCGACCCCGGTCAGGAGGGGAGCCGAGAGGTCGTCTGCGAACTGACCGAGGCGATCCGCCACCGCCGTCAGGATGATCCCCACTGCGACCGACGCCAGGGCCCGGCCAATCGCCCGTTCGTGCTCGTTGTGCGGGCTGAAAGTGCTGGCCCGCCGGGCCGGCCCTTCAGATGCGATCCCCATCGAGAAGGTGCCGACCACCCCGAGGACCAGAGCCGAGACAAGCACGGATCCGGTCGACAGGTTGGTCTCGACGTCGACGACATCGAAACCCGCCAGCAACACCGCCATCCCGAGCCCAACCAGTGCGGCCCCGAGTGTGAAAAGGCCCAAATCGAGCATCGTGGCGAATGAGTTGATGGCAAGTCGCGTGTAGTAGCGCCATCCGGTGCTGGTTCTGTCGGTCAGGATGCTCCCGGTTGCCTCGATCAATCCGTCACTCGCATTCACGCCAGAATAAACCATCGGAGGTCACGGTCCCGGGTCGCTGAGAGCTTCCAGGTAGAGCTCGATGGGATGGGCGATCCTATAAGTTGGCCCCAGTTGGAACCGGAGCTGGAGCTCACAACCAGGATTGGCCGATGCCACGAGGTTTGACCCGCTCGCTCTCACCTGATCTGCCTTGCGGTGCCCGAGCTCGGTGGAAGCCTCCGGTCGCAGCAGGCTGTAGATCCCAGCCGCGCCGCAGCAGAGCCCATCAGGGTCGATCTCGACCGGCGTGTAGCCGGCGGCGGTAAGGATGGCCCGGGGCGCGGCCATGATCCTCTGCGCGTGCCGAAGATGGCACGGGTCCTGGACGGCAACATCACCCCGGGGGCGATCGAGCCGCGGCAAGTGGCCTGCTTCGATGAGCCCGGCCACGACCTCGGTGACGTCCCGAGCATCGCCCGCCAGTTTGGCGCCGTCAATGAAGTGGTCGTAGTCGCGCAGATGGGCGCTGCATCCAGCCGCAGTTGCTACGACTAGGTCGAAGTCGCGAAAAGCCTCGACATTTTTGCGAGCCAGGCGGATTGCTTCCGGCATCGCCCCATCGTGTGCAGCCAGGGCACCACAACACGTCTGATTCGGAGGTGAGATGACTTCATACCCGGCGCGGGTCAGCAGCTCTTCGGCAGCGCGGTTCACCTCACCGAACCACGAGTCCATCACACACCCTCGCAGAAAGCCGACCCGCCCGAGGGTCCCCGCCACTCGCATGCCGGATGCCGGGCGCGCCGGCTTGATCGGCCTGAGGCCATCGAAACCAGACCGCAACCTGGCGGGCAACAGCCGCTGGAACCGGAGTCGTTGCGTCAGCGAGATCAGAAACGTCACCAGTGCCATCAGCCGGCGGCTCGGCAGCAGGCTGCCGAGAGCGAAGTGACGGACCCTCCTTCCGAGGCGTGGGCGCTGTGCAGCCACCTCGGCTCTGGCGCCTTCCATGGCTCGGCCGTAGGGCACCAGACTCGGACACACCGCCTCACACGCACGACAGTTCAAGCAGAAGGACATCGCCTCCTCGAAGTCGGCATCAAGTTCCACGACCCCGGCGGCCACCGCGCTCATCGCCGCCAGTCGCCCGCGAGGCGAGGCAGTCTCCAAACCGGTGAGCCGGAAGGTCGGACAGTGGGGAAGGCAGAGGCCGCATTGGACGCAGGCGGACAATTCGGCCCGCGTGGGACGGAACTCGGTGACCCAGGCCGTCACGTCAGATTCCTCCCGGGAGACGGCCCGGGTTGATGACCCGCTGCGGATCGAAAGCACTGATCAGGCGGCGTTGAAGATCCAACGCGGGAGGCGGCGTGCCCCACGGATCGAATCGTTCGTAGACCGACTCCGGTGCGTTAGTAACAACCAGTCTTCCGCCGACGGACTCCGCCCAGCGACGGAGGTCGACCATGCCGTCGAGACGGTCAGCCGAGAAAGCGACCTCGCCGACTGTCATTTGGGCAATCCTCATGGCATCAGCGGGGAGGCGGCCGATGGCTGATTCCAACATCGACGGTGAGACTCTTAGTGACCAGGTGGTTTCACCCGGAAGTGGACCCGGCCAAACGAGGCCCTCCTCTCTGGCGCCTCCCACTCTGGTGGCTTGTGACTCGACCTCCGCTTGGGTCCCTGCCAGGAAAATCCTCGTGTTGTTCAGATCGGCCAGCACCGAGAGCGGCCGGTAGACAAGCCCAGCGCGGGCCGGGTCCTCGAGGGTGATCGTGGTCGACGCGTTCGGTTGCGGCCACAATTTCAGACAGGCCGAGACGACCACCCCGAGAGAGCCGAACGAACCTACGACCAGACGAGGAAGGTCGTAGCCGGTCACGTTCTTGACGACCCGCCCTCCCGCCTTCACGATGCGGCCGTCCCCGGTCACGACCGTGATCTCAAGGATGCGATCGCGGGTGGGGCCGTATCGGCCTCGTCGGTAGCCAGATATCCCTGCAGCCAGCACTCCACCGACCGTGGCATCTCCTGCGGTCTCGGGCAGGACCGCCGTCTGGCCGCGAGCCGCCAGGCGCGACTCGAGATCCGCCACTCCCATTCCACCCTCGATCACGACGGTCATGTCATCCGGTTCCCAGGCGAGCAGGCGATTGAGCCTGGAGGTCGAGATCACCAGGTCGGGTTCGATCCGATGTCCAAGTCCCTGATGGGTTCCTCCACCCCAAACGAGGACCTTGAGACCGCCCGCTGATGCTCCAGCCAGAAGTTCGGCAAACTCCTCAGGGGTGGACGGCGCCGCGGTTATCTCGGCGTCGGGAAGCCCGGGGACATCCGCCTTCATCCTCGATGCGATCAGGGAGAGCCCGGCGCGGATCGAAGTCACACCCAGGCACCGTCGGGAAGCTTGCCCCCGACATCGAAGCATCGGGACCCGAGCGGCAGCACTTTGCCAGGGTTGAAGAGGCCGGTGGGATCGAAGGCCTCTTTGAGGCGGGCCTGGGCGTCGAGATCGACGGGTGAGAACATCAGCGGCATCAGATCACGCTTCTCGCGACCGATGCCGTGCTCACCCGAGAGTGCGCCTCCCAACCTCACGCACAGTTCGACAAGTTCGTCGGCCGCGGCCTGCACCTTCTCGAGCATTCCCGGCTCGCTGGCGTCGAAGGCCATCAAGGGGTGGAGGTTGCCGTCGCCGGCATGGAAGACGTTGAGCATGGTCAGACCGTGCTTGTCGCCGATCCGATAGACGGCCTCCATCGTCTCGACGAGCTTGGTGCGTGGCACCACCGTGTCGTGCAGGTAGTAGTTGGGTGCGGCTTGGGCGACGGCTCCGAAAGCCGACTTCCGTCCTTTCCAGAGAAGGGCTCGCTCGGCTTCGTCGGCTGCGACTCTCACTTCGGCGTGATTCTCGAGGGCCACTCGGCGAATGAGTTCGGCCTCAGCTTCGACGGCGGCGGTCTCACCAACCACCTCGGCTAGAAGGATGGCGGCGGCCTCGGTGGGCAAGCCGGCGTGGAGCCAGTTCTCAACAGCCTGGGTCATGGCCTTGTCCATCATCTCCAATGCAGCCGGAACGACTCCCGCAGCGATGACACCAGACACGGTGGCGGCGGCGTCCGCCACCGAATCGAACCAGGCCAGGAGGGTCCGAACGTCGGGTGAGTTGGCCGTGAGCTTCACCAACGCCCTGGTGACGATCGCCAACGTGCCTTCCGATCCGACGAGCACGCCGCGCAGGTCGAGACCGATCTCGTCGGGCGCCGACGAACCGACAACCGTGACAGTGCCATCGGCCAAGACCACTTCGAGAGCCAGCACATGGTTGACGGTCGAGCCTTCTGCAAGGCAATGGGGCCCGCCCGAGTTGTTGGCGACGTTGCCCCCGATGGTGCAGGCGGCCTGCGAGGAAGGATCGGGGGCGAAATGGAGACCGAGACCTGCCGTTGCCCGCGAGAGATCGAGATTGATAACACCGGGACCTACCCAGGCCGTGCGATTAACGGGGTCGATCTCGTGGATCTGATTCATGCGGGTGGTGGAGAGAACGATCCCGCCCGCGAGTGGGACCGCTCCCGCCGCCAGACCGGTTCCGGCACCGCGGGCGACGATCGAGACGCCGTGGCGGTTGGCAATGCGAACCACTTCCTGGACTTCCCCGGTAGTGACGGGAACCACCACCACCGTCGCCTCACCCCGGAAAACCCCAGCGTCTTTCGAGTAGAGATGCCTCGCCAGCGGAGACACCAAAACGCTCTCGTCCCCGAGAACCGCCCTCAACTCTTCGATCATTCCTTGTTTTTATCACCCAGAGGACGCGTATAACGCGTCCTCTGGGTCGCAAAAGAGTCGAATCACCGGATCAGGCCGCCGTCAGAAGGAGCTTCCGAGCGTCACGGACTCGTTCAACGACGAGCCAAGGGGTGTAGAAGATCTCGTGGTCCCAGACATCGATGACCGTCAGACCCATCCTCTCGTGGCGGGCTCGGCAAGCTTCGTAGGCCTGTCGATCGAGCAACGCAGAGTGATAGCGCTCACTGAGGATCTCAATGACCAATGGGCACTCGCGGTCGAGGAAATCGACCCGTCCGCTCCATTCCTCGTCGTCAATGTCAACCTGCCGACGAAGCGTGGTGACCCCGCCCTTCACCATGATCTCATCGAAACGGTGCTCCAGATTTGATGCCGGCGGGGTCACGGCTCCGGATCGCTCGGCGCGGAGCTTTCGCATCAGCACTGTCCCATCCCGCCCCGGTCGCCCGAATTCGTACAACAAACGGTCGACGGTTGCCCCATCGAGAAGGCCGAGGGACCAGGCGTTGTCGAGCGCCCGAGCCACGCGATCAGAATTGAGTGTCCCTGCCAGCTGATAGACGGCGAGACCCGGAGAAACGACCGGGATGCCGTCTAGTTGTCTCCGGCACCACTCCGGAATTTTCGTTGCGTGATGGACGACGACAGCACCGCCGTCTTCTTCCCAATGTCGGTTCCTCTCGACGGACACGTGGACCTTGTCGAGCCTGAAGCCGGCGATCCCCCACCACGCCGCGGCGGTGGTGTGCGAGAGAAGGGTTCCAACACCGACGTGCAGCAACGGGACCATCAGCGTGCGGCCGCTGGAATCGGGGGTGCCCGGGATCCCAAGGACCCTCGAGGTGACGATCTCGAGTTGCCCGTTGCGGATTCGCCTGGTCACCCGCTGATCGCTGATGCCCGCCTCTCGCAGTTGCCGGCGGGCGACAAGCCCGAATTGGTTAACACCCAGGCTTGCTATCAACCCCCGGATTTCCACCGCATGACCATGCCGCATTGCTGACTGGGTTGGAAGAGGGCTGTTGTCGAACCGCTTTAGCCACCCAGAGGACGCGCTATGCGCGTCCTCTGGGTGATAAAAACGATGTTTTCTAGCCCCAGGCGCCGCCGCCGGGGGTCTTCACGAGGAGGCGGTCGCCGGGTTGGACTTCGAGGGTGGTTTTGCCGGCGAGGCGATCGGGGGCATGGCCCGGGCGGATCAGCCAGTCCTCACCCGTCGCTCCGGGACCGCCTCCGGCCAGGCCCCAGGGTTGGTTGCGACGGCGCTCCCCCATCAGCGACAACACCGCCGGGACCGAGAAGGTGATTTCCCGCTCGACGCCCTCGCCGCCGGGATACTTGCCACTTCCGCCGGAGTCCCGGCGCAGCGTGTAGCGGGTGACGCGAAACGGGTAGTGCATCTCGAGCGACTCGATCGGGGTGTTCTTGGTATTCGTCATGCCGGTATGAATCCCGGACTGGCCGGCTCGACCGGGGCGCCCGCCCTGGCCGCCGGCCACTGTTTCGTAGTACGCAAAGTCGTCGTTGCCAACGAGGATGTTGTTCATCGTTCCCTGTGACGCCGCCGGTACCCGATCGGGTGCGGCCTGAGCAAGGGCCCCCAGCAACACATCGGCGATCCGCTGACTCGTCTCGACGTTCCCTGCCGCCACCGCCGCCGGCGCCAGCGCGTTGACGAGACTCCCCGCGGGAGCGTTCAGTGAGAGCGGGCGATAGCAGCCACCGTTGGCCGGAATCGACGGGTCGGTCGCCACCCTCACCGCGTAGTAGAGGCAGGAGCGGGTCACCGCTTCTACGGCGTTGATATTGCTCTCAACCTGGGGATCGGTCCCGGTGAAGTCGGCGAGTAACTCGCCATCGGAGACAGTGATGGTCACAACGATCGCGACATCTCTGGCTCCCCACTCCATGACATCGGAGAAGCTATAGGTGCCCGCGGGCAGACGTTCCAACGCGGCGCGGGTTCGCCGCTCGCCGTAGTCGAGGAGGCCGGTGGCCAGCCGGTTGAATTCGGTCACACCGCGGTTCTCGATCAGTTCGGCCAAGCGGACCGCCCCAATCTCATTCGCTCCCATCTGGGCGGCCAGATCACCATCTCGCTCCAGGGGGGTTCTGGTGGCATTTAGGAACGGGATGCGAAACTCCTCCACCCACCCGCCGCCCCGAACAGCAACGATGGGCGACACCACGTGGCCCTCTTGCTCGAGTCTGGTCGCATGAGCCGGCATCGACCCGGGTGCCTCGCCGCCGACATCGGCGTGGTGCGCCCGGTTGGCAACCCAGGCCAGCAGCCGTCCTCCGAGGAAAACCGGTCGGACCAGGGTGAGGTCGTTGAGATGAGTGCCACCCGCGTAGGGATCGTTCACGGCGTACTGGATGCCAGGCTCGGGATCGAACCTGTCGACGACCGCCTGCACCGAGGCCGGCATCGATCCCAGATGCACCGGGATGTGCTCGGCCTGAGCGAGCATCTCGCCGTCAGGCATGAAGATGGCCACCGAGCAGTCCTCCCGCTCCTTGATGTTGGGGGAATGCGAGGTCCGCTTGAGGACAGCACCCATCTCGTCGGCCAGAGAGGCGAAACGGCTTCGGGCCACCTCCAGGGTGATGGGATCGATCACCATGTGATCTCGAGCGTCCCGTCCTCGAGAACGACCGTCCTCTCGCCTTCACCGATCCAGGTCGTCGACTCAGGTTCCTCGATCACCGCAGGTCCGACGACCTCGGCTTGCGAGCGCAGGAACGGGCGCCACCAGCGCTCAATCGATCCACCGTCGGGGCCTGACCGCTCACCCAGGCGCGCCTCACCCTCAACCCTTTCAAAAGGCAAGGACGACCAGTCGATGACGGGCCGCGAGATGGCAGCCGCCCTTAGCGTCACCAACTCGATGGGCTGTTCGGGCCGAGCGAATCCGTTGTGGATGCGATGAGTCGTGTGGAACCGCTGCGCCATTGTTTCCCAGGTGTCATCTACTTCGACGGGAATCTGGGTCTCGTGCGACTGACCGGGGTACCTGAGGTCGGCCCTCATCTCGACGGTGTCGTGAGTAGAGCTTGTGCCTGCGCTGAACGCACGTATGACCTCCGAACGCACGTCGTCGATCCGGCCGTGCAATGCGGCCGATCCCTGCTGCATCACGATCGTGCGGGTCAGGTCGTGGCGGGCGGGACTCAACAGAAGACCGAGCGCCGAGAAGACTCCGGCGTGAGGAGGGATCAAGACTGCCGGCATGTCGAGGCGCCGGGCCAGGCCGCTGGCGTGCAAACCGCCGGCCCCGCCGAAGGCCAGAAGGGGAGCCTGGCGGGGATCGGCACCTTGTTCGATCGAGACCTTGCGAATCGCCTGCTCCATCAAGGCATCGACCACCTCCAGAATGCCCGAGGCAACCGTTCTCGGGGCTAGACCCAACTCGATCCCGATGCTTTCGAGAGCCGCCAGCGCTGCCGCCCTGTCGAGTTCGATTCCCCCGGCCAACAGGCTTTCCGATCCGAGTCGGCCAGCGGCGAGATGGGCGTCGGTCACGGTCGGACGGGTCCCACCCCGCCCGTAACACGCCGGCCCGGGGTCGGCGCCGGCGCTCTGCGGCCCGACCCGCAAGGCCCCGCCCGGGTCCGACCAGCCGATGCTCCCGCCCCCCGCACCGATGGTGTGGACGGCCAGCGATGGGAGCCGGCAGGTGATGCCACCGATCGTCCGCTCGGGCCCCACCTCGGGCCGCCCACCCTCGATCCGGCAAACGTCGGTGCTGGTCCCGCCCATGTCGAAGGAGATCATCCGCGCCCAACCATGAGCCGAACCACAGGCTGCCGCCGCCACCACACCGGCGGCAGGCCCCGAGAGGACGATCGAAGCCGCCAACTCGACCGCGGACCCGATCGATGAGAGTCCCCCGCTTGATCTCATCACCAGGACGCGGTCGGCGACCCCGGCTAGCGATCCGGCCAACGCCGACAGATAGGTCGATACCACGGGTCGCAAATAGGCATTGAGCACAGTGGTTGAGATCCGCTCGTACTCCCGAAACTCGCCGCTGACCCGGTGGGAAACACTGATGGGTATCGACGGAAACAACGCTTCGACACTCGCCGCCAGGTCGTTCTCTGGGCCAGGGTCGGCAAACGAATTGAGGAGCGCAATTGCGATCGATTCGGCAGATGAACCTTGAATCGCCCTCACATCGACTCCCGGTTCCAATCCGTAGCGATCCTCTCGTTCGACCAGCGGCAGCGGACGGTCATCCATCGGGTCGTACAGAGAAGGACGATCCTGGCGGGCGATCTCGATCAGATCTTCGAAGCCTTTGTTGGTCAATAGGACGGTGCGAGCGCCGCGCCGCTCGAGGAGAGCGTTGGTGGCGACGGTGGTCCCATGAAGCAGGAGCGGGTCGGCTCCGGGGCCGCCGACCTGACGGGCGCCAGCGGCCACCGCAACGCTCTGATCCGGGGTCGATGGGAGCTTGGCTGTCGTCAGTCGCGCACCATCCCAGCGAACAACATCAGTGAAGGTCCCCCCGACGTCGACCCCGATCGTCACGTCGTGGGTGCCAATGTCGGCTTCCGGGACCACACCCGTCCAGATGGCAGAAGTTGGCCTGGCGACCGGTGAGCTGATAGAAACTGTGTTGTGATCCGCATCGACCCGACTCCGAACCCCAATGCAGTCAAGTTCTCGGTGGGAACGCCGGTGGGGGGCCCCGCCACTTTCGCGGCCGGCCAGCCGACCGACAACCCCATGGCCTCCGCCATTCTCGAACTGGAAGGTGTGACGAGCATTTTCATGACGGCGGACTTCGTGACGATCTCCAAGAGCCCCGAAGCGGACTGGGGAGCGATCGTGCCCGGAGCGCAGGCGATCCTAGAGGAGCACTACGGCTGAGCCGGTTCGGAGGGAGCGGGTCAGTTTGAGCGATGGCACGGGTTCAAGGTTCCAAGGCTTGAGGCTTGCCTAATCCATCAGCGAAGGAAACCGGATTCAGCTGGCCCCGTCGACAAATTTGGCGCACCGCTCCCGGATCAGACGAAACCTAGCGCGACACTCCCGGTTTCCGGGACTCTCAGACCGAATTACGCATTCAGCGGGAGCCACCCGCCAAGCTCAACCTGACCCACGAGCCGGTTCGGAGGGAGCGGGAATGCGATTCCCGGTTCCGTCCCACCAGGTCACCAATGGCCACGACACTCCGGTCAGGTCGACCATTTGGATCACCAGGCGCCAGTTGTCGCCCACCTGAATCCCGGCCAGGACTGCACCCCCCGTGCTGGCTGTGGCGGCCGCAATGATCTCGGCAGGCACCTCGTCCTCTGACCAGGCGGGCGCTTGCACCAGAAGAGGAGCCTCGGCCAGGACCGGCAGGTCCGTCACCGACCATCCCCCTTCCGTCCAGGTCAGAGAGATCACGACGCCGATCGGTGCGATCCGCCGGTAACTCTCGCCTTCGGCCGCCGCCAGCCTGCGCACCAATACCAACACCTCGTAGAGACCCGGGGTCGATTCCTCGACCGAAACCGCCCGCGCCCATTCAACAAAGGAGCGGGTCCCCACCGGGGCTTCCGGCAGAACCGATCCTTCGGGAAGGATGCCCTCGAGATCGGCGGTGATCTGGGTCCCACCATCGATCGTGAAGAAATCCGAAGCCAGCCATTCCGCCAGTGCGGCAGCCTCGGTGGCCAGTGTCTCTACAGGAAACGCCCGGAGGTCGGCCTCAGACCAGGCCCCAAATTGCCCGTCATCGGGTTGGTCGTCATTGGGGGCGCTAGCGCCCGGTGCCGTCGAAGTGGGTGACGGGGCGGTCGTCGCCTCGATCATCGTCACAATCGTCGGTGTCGTCGTTGTTGGGGTTGCCACCAGATCTGTCGATGCCCCGCGGTCGCCGACCACGGCCGCCGTCAGTCCCGCTATCAAAACCGCTCCGGCCAGTCCGTAGAGGATCATCTTGTTGCGGTCCCCGGTGGGCCCGACGTGCTCCCACGGGATGTGCTCAAAGCGTTCGTCATCACCAGGAGGAGTCGTCACCACTTGAAGGTATGGGGCGAATGACTCGGTTTCAAGAGGGTTGAAATGGGAAGAGGCTCAGGCCCAACCGGTCGTGTCGCGGGGTGAGGACTACCCTGAAACGGAACCAAACGGGACCAGAAACTTCAAATGACTTCTAACTACGACCCCAAACCCGGCCGCTGGATGTTGCCTCTCGTCGTGCTGGCAATGGTTGCCTTCACGTACCTCTTCGTGCGCGAGCTGCCCTCGGCGGCTTCGGCAGACGAAAACGGCGAAAGTACCGGGAGCACAGCCAGCACAACGTCGACTACCGGCTCTGACGGAGAAACCACGACGACAGGTGGGGAGATCGACGCGACTACCCAGGCCTACCTGGATAGCCTCACCGGGTTTCAAACGACTCTCTCGAACCTGCAGACGGAGTTGGCCTCCGCCAACGCTGGATGGGACGCCAATCCGAAGACGGTCACCTTCGATCAAGCGGAAGAGGCGTTCATCTCCGTAGCCGAGGGCTCCGCGGCCCTCGTGGGAGAGATACAGGCGGCAACGGTGCCGGCGGCCCTGATCGAAGCGCACAATGTGGTGATCGGGGCCGCCCAGCAGGCCGCCGACGCCGGCAGCAGCGCCCTGGCCGGGTTGCGGGCTCCGTCGCCTGACACCGGCGAGGCGAGACGCGCCGCCGTCAATGAGTTTGACGCAGCCGTGACAGCATTCAACGAAGCGGTTCAAGCGGCAGTCGCCGCCGCGTAAGAAGCATGACGGCGAGCGGCATCGACATCCGGATCCCGACGGCCGAGGAAATCGAAACCTTCCGCTTCGTGCTGGCTCGCAACTTCGGCGTCGATCCCCGGCCGGACGCGACCGAAGCATTCAACCGCATCTGGGAGCGGGACCGCGCCTTCTGCGCCTGGGACGGCCCCGAGATGGTTGGTACTTCGGGTTCCTTCTCCCTGCAGCTGACGGTCCCCGGAGGCACCGTCGCGACCGGCGGAACGACCATGGTGTCGGTGGCGCCCACCCATCGTCGAAAGGGCATCCTTCGCAAGATGATGCGTGCCCACCTCGACGACGTCGCCGATCGGGGAGAGCCGCTGGCCGCTCTGTGGGCGTCCGAGTCCTCGATCTACGGTCGCTTCGGTTACGGGGTCGCCGCCCAGGGGGTCGAGCTCCGGATCCCTCGCACATTCACCTCGCTGCACCGCCTCGCTCCTGCCCCGGCGGCGGTTCGGCTGGTCGACGAACACGAAGCTCGCCGCCAGATCCCTTCCATCTACGAAAACGTCGCCGCATGGTGGCCGGGGTTCCTGGCACGGTCCGAGGCCTGGTGGGATGAACGCTGGTTCAAGGATCCTGCCGACAGGAGACATGGCGCTACGGCCCTGCGATTTGCGCTGACCACCAACAACGATGGTTACGCCATCTATCGCCAGAAGCTCAACTTCGAACATGGCATCTCGACTGGTGAGTTGAGAATTGTCGATGTCCTCGGCACCAGCCCGGAGTCGTGGGCCGGTCTGTGGTCGTTCCTCCTCCGACATGACCTTTCGGCCACGATCGAGACGGCTCGTCGTTCGCCTGATGATCCGATCTTCGACCTCCTCGAAGCACCGAGACGAATGACCTCGATCCGGAACGACTCGATCTGGATCAGAACCCACGACCCGGCCGCCGCCCTCGGCGGCCGTCGCTACCAAACCGAAGGGCACCTGGTTCTGGAAATTGTCGATCCTTTTCTGGACCGAACGGTCGTCGTCGAACTCGAGGGCGGGCCGGACGGGGCGGCATGCCGGGTGACCGACAAGGCACCCGACCTGGTCCTCGACATCGAGGACCTGGGCGGGTGCTACCTCGGCTGGTCGCGATTCGGGATTCTTGCCCGGGCCGGCCGGATCGGAGGCGACAAGAACTCCTTGATACTGGCCGATCAGATGTTCAACTGGGATCCACAGCCGTGGTGCCCAGAAGTTTTCTGACCAGCAGTTTCCTGACCAGAGTTTCCTGAGAGGTACGCCCCCTTAGTTGTCGCAGACCTCGTCCATGTATTCGCTGATGTTGTTCGAGGCTTCTTCGACACCAGATGATGCGAAGGCTTCACCGGCCGTGGCGAGGGCTGCCTGGGCCTCAGGCGATGACAGGCTGCCCGCATCGCTGAAGTCCACCCCGGCACCTTCGAGGGCAGCAGCAAAGGCGGAGTAGGCCTCGGCCAAGATTTCGAAATCGTCGGCGATCTCGGCGGGGGCTGCACCGGACATGGCAGCAAGACTGTCGGCAGCGTCGGTCGGGTCGCCGCCCTGGCCGAGCACCCCCATTGATGCGGCCTGGGAAAGCGCCACACCGATGGCCAGGCATTCCCCTGTGAGCAACCCGGTGGTCTGGTCGTCGTCGGTGTCATCGTCATCCGGGTCATCGACCGTGGCGGTGGTCGTCGTGGCCTGATCGTCGGTGTCGCCAGGGTCGTCGGCATCAGGGGTGGCGGATCCGCCACACGCAGCGAGCAAGAGAGCAATCAACAGAAACAGGGCTCGAAAACGCACGTCTTTACTCCTTTGAAATCCCCCGTCGGTGAGGCCGTTCGGCCCTGAAAGCGCGGGCCTCGTTTTTGGAACGGCGGGTTTGAACCCGCGAGGCTCTCAAGTGATCAGGCGGTTGAGGGCGATCAACGTGATGTCGTCTTCCTGTTCGAGATCCCCGGCAAAGCTCTGCTGACCGAGAAGCAAGGTTTGGAGGGCTCCACCAGATGGAGCCGAGGCGACAACGTCCCGCATCCGATCGAAGCCGAACATGACACGGTCGGCGTTGTGGGCTTCGGTGATCCCGTCCGACGTCAACACCAGGGACTGCCCCGGCTCAAGGACGGCCTCCGCACCCTCGTACTCCATCCCGGCGAGAAGGCCCAGCGGCATTCCGCGAGCCCGGATCTCCCAGGCCCCTCGCTCGGTCTTGTGGAGAGGAAGGTTGTGACCGGCATTCGAGAACCGGAACTTGCCGGACAAGGTTTCAAGTCGGCCATACAGGCAGGTGATGAACATGCCGTTCGGAATATCGCCCACGAGCAGTTCGTTGGCTCGCCGCAACACTTCGCCCGGGGCCAGACGCTTGTCGCCCAGGACGATTCCACGTAGCACCGTTCGACACGACGCCATGACCAGCGCAGCCGGCATGCCCTTGTCGGTGACGTCCCCCACCACAACACCCACGCTGCCTTCTCCCAGGTCGTAGAAGTCGTAGAAATCGCCCCCGACTTCGCGGGCAGGTTCGTAGAAAACTTCGAACCTCCAGCCCTCCGGCTGGGGAGTTTCCCGCGGGAGTAACTCGCGTTGGATTCGCCGGGCGACACTCAACTCCTGCTCGTAACGCTCGCGATGGACGCGATCGGTTTCCTGGCGCTCGACCAACTCCACCATTCGCAAGGCTGGCCCGACCTTCTCGGCAACCCTTGAGAGAAAGCGCAGGTCGAGTCCCCGATAAGGGGTTCCGGACAGTTTCCGCCCCAGGGCCATGACGCCGATCACCCGATCATTCGATCGAACCGGTACGGCCACTTCCATACCCGGCAGGACCCCGACCAGTGGGGAACGGGCATAGGTCGTGGCGGCCAGCGCCGCCGGTATTGCCGAGGCCGGGTAAATGTCCACCCATTCGGGGCGGAGGGTCGAAGTGACCAGCCCGACGACTTCGGCCTTGACGATGCTGGCATCGAACACGTCGATCAGCCGGCCGGACAGTGCGTCAAGGGCCTGATCGGCGTCGAACTTCTCGCGATAGAAGGACCGATCGACGGACCTCTGCAATCGTCGTCGGAGAGGTTGGAGACCCACCGACATGACTGTGCCGGTGACGACACCGGCGATCGCGGCGGCCTGGCCCACCTGGGTACCGGTCACCCCTTCTCCCAGCAACCGACCGGCCGTGGCGGCGGTTACCACCGTCACGGCGAGAAAGACCAGCGTGACCACTCCGGTCAATGCCCCGTAGACGAGGGCACGGTTGACCAGGACATCGATCTCGAAAAGGCGATAGCGAACGACCGCCAGGACGATCGAAACCGGCAGCGCGAACACCGCACCTGTCAGCAGCAGCAAAGTGTTGAGGCCGTAGAGAGCCTGCAGACGCGGCGTAGCCAGCACCAGACCGAAGGCATCGGGCTGAAGGTCGGGGCGAAGTAGAACCAAGACCAAGTACGCGGCGAGGATGAGGCCGAATGCGACGAGGACCGGTCGGATTTGACGGCGACGATCATCGGGTTGACCTCGCAACCTCCACCAGGCTGCCGCTAAGACAGCGACGGGGATTCCGGCGGTCCAAATCTCCTTCCACGGAGTGACCAGACGGGCCGGATCCAACAGCCAACCCGGGCTGATCGTCGACAGGAGCCCTGCCACTGCCAGCGCCACCAGGACCGCACGGCTCACCCAGTCAAGGGCTCCCCCGGTGGCGACGAGAAGAAAACTCACGAGCAGGATGCCCGAAATCGAGATCCACATCCCGGCCGTGTGGCCGGGAGCCATCTCTCCCAAGAGTTGTGCCAGGCGCCCCGGCATGCCTTGCAAGCCGGCCAGAGGGGCGAAAAGACTGGCCCCTACCGTTACCAGCATCGCCGACGCGACCAGAGAGACCGGCTCCTGGCTGCGAAGAGCGATCAAGGAGGCCAGGCCGGCGAAGAATGCAAACCCACCTATGTGAATGCCGAGCTGGCTCCATCGGATGAAGTTGATCGGCAGGACGTTGGCGAGTCGATCACCCAGTGTCGGATCGACTACGAGAGGTCCCTGCACCAAAGTCGGAATGTCCGCCTGCCCGAGATGACTAGCAAACGCAACGAGGGCAAGCGGCACAACGCTGAAGAACAGCAGCCACCAAAGAAGCCGTGAAAGCCCTGGGGTTGGTGTCGCAGCCTCAGCCATCGCGTTCGACCAACTCGCCGTGGACCAATGCATCGAGGACGGGTGCGCCAAGGACCAGGGCACTTGCTGCGGTCAACTGTTGAGGGCTCAGAGGAGTGCCTCCGGTAGGAGCCCGAGCCAGCCCGCCCCCCGGCGGGAACGGAGGGGCAGTCGAACCTCCCAGGACCGGGTCATACCGATGACAGCCCAGGCAATCGCGGCGGCCATCCCAACAGTCCTCGTGACCGTCGCCCCCGCACCTGTCGGTCACCTCGTGCGGAATACGGGTGGCACCTCCGGCCCCGACGGCATGACATTCGAGGCAGGTCTGGCTCGTAGCGCTCTCGTAACCCTCGACCAATCCATGGGGTACGAAGGGGGGCTCGCCGGTATCCGATGCCACCAATCCACCACCCACAAGGAGCAAGTAGCCGAACGCGGCTAGCGCGATCGACAGAAAACGTGGGAAGCCTTGCTTGCGTCTGGCCAGAACTAGCAAAACCGCCGCCAGGAAGGCAGCCAGGGTGAGTCCGACCAGGCCGGTCCCCGAGATCACGAGAATGATCGCCATAGCACCAAGCCCCGTCATCGATGAGCTCCTGGGTTTTCCCACGATCGCAACGGCCAGCCACGACAACGACCAGATGGCGAGCCAAAGGGCAAAGAACTGGGGGCGAGCGGAAGCATCGAATGGGAACAGAAACGAAGCCGCGACATACACGAGACCGGCGGCACCGACGGACCCGGCAACCAACCGATAGCCGGGCGGCCGGAAAGACGCGATGATCGCCAGCAGAAGTTGGACGATCGCAAAGGCTGCGACCCCGCCCCAATGTGTCAGATGATCAGCGGCCTGGACACTCGCCTTGGCAAAGTTGTCGGTCGCCATCACAACGAGCGGCACGGCGCCTGAAAAAGACAGCAACACAAGACCGGGCAGCGGATGCCACGAGCCTTTCCAATCGACCCGACCGGCCGGATGGAGAAGGGTGGCGATGATGGCCAGGGCAACGAACGAAACACCAAGAAGCTCGACCTCGCCGATCGCCGCCAGCGCCGCGACGAATCCGAGCAGTGCGGCGAGGGTCTGAAGCATCCCGGCACGACGCCCTATCGGATTCCGAAGTTGACTGACGGCTCCGACCATCGCCTGGGCGAATATCACACCGAACAGAACCTCGTGCACTCGGTGCGAAACCGACTCGGCGCCACCCAAGTCCGAGAAGGGTTCCTGGAACCAGCCGAGGACCACCAAAACGAACGGACTGAAAAAGTAGAGCACCGCGATCAGAGCCCAAAGCGAAACACGGAAGGCGTAGGCGCGCCAGTCTGCCCGCTCTAGATCCGACCCCTCAAGTGCTTGCACTCCTTACAGACGAACGGGCCACCCTTGCGGGGTGACCCGTTCCCTCAAATGGCCGTCGTTTGGCTTAGACGTCGTAGAACAAATAGAACTCGTAGGGATGGGGCCGGAGCCGGATGGCGTCCACCTCTCGAGTCCTCTTGTACTCGATCCAGGTATCGATCAGTGCCTGGCTAAAGACGCCGCCTGTGAGCAGGAACTCGTGGTCGGCCTCAAGTGCGTCGAGGGCCTCGTCGAGGCTGCCGGGCACGGAGGGCAGGTTCTTCAACTCTTCCGGGGGAAGGTCGTAGATGTCCTTGTCGACGGGCGCCATCGGCTCGATCCGGTTCTGCACCCCGTCGAGACCGGCCATGAGCATCGCCGCAAACGACAGGTAGGGGTTGCAAGAGGGGTCGGGGCACCGGAACTCAAGTCGCTTGGCCGCCGGCTTCTGGCTGTATTGCGGAATGCGAATCGCCGCCGAGCGATTGCGGGACGAGTAGACCAGGTTGACCGGAGCCTCGTAACCCGGCACCAAGCGCCGGTAGGAGTTGGTGGTGGGAGCTGCGAACGCCAGGATCGCCCGGGCATGCTTGAGCAGGCCACCGATGTACCACCGGGCAATGTCGGACAGCCCGGCGTATCCGGCCTCGTCGTAGAAGAGCGGCTTGCCATCGGTCCACAGCGACTGGTGGGTATGCATTCCCGAGCCGTTGTCCTCGAAAATCGGCTTGGGCATGAACGTGACGGTCTTGCCCGCGGCCCACGCCACGCTCTTGACGATGTACTTGTAGAGGGTGACCTTGTCGGCCATCCGCAACAGGGTGTCGAAGCGCATGTCGATCTCGGCCTGCCCGGCGGTACCGACCTCGTGATGCTGGACCTCGATCTCGATCCCGGCAGCCTCGAGCGCCGCCGTCATCTCCGAACGCAGGTCCTGAAAATGGTCCGTGGGGGGGACCGGGAAGTAGCCCTCCTTGTAGCGGGGTTTGTGGGCGAGGTTGCCGCCTTCCTCCTCCCGTCCCGAGTTCCACGCACCTTCCTCGGAATCCACGTAGTAGTACGCGGAGTGCTGGTTCTGACCGAAGCGGGCGGAGTCGAAGATGTAGAACTCGGCCTCGGGACCCCAGTAGGAAGTGTCGGCGATGCCGGTGCTCTTCAGATAGGCCTCGGCCTTCTTGGCGACGTAGCGAGGATCGCGGTCGTAAGGCTCGCCGGTCAGTGGGTCGTGGACGAAGCAGTAAAGCAAGAGTGTCTTGCGGTCCCGGAACTGATCGTCGACCGCCGAGGTCGGGTCCGGGATGAGCAGCATGTCGGATTCCTGGATCGCCTGAAACCCACGGATCGACGAGCCGTCAAAGCCGAAGCCCTCCTCGAAGCTGTCCTCGGTCAACTGCTTCACAGGGACGGTGAAGTGCTGCACCTGGCCGGGAAGGTCGCAAAAACGGAGATCTATGAACTCATAGGCACCGTCTTTGACCATCTTCAAAACGTCCGCCGGCGTTTTCGCCATGGCAGAACTCCTTTACCTTTGTTGGGAACGGGTGGTTTCTAACGAGCGGCGATTTCGCATCCATTGCGCCATTGTTAACGCTGTGTTTCGAAGATGACTGAGGCCCGCTGGCCAGATGTTCCTATCCCCCAGCGCGAGCCTTGTATAGACGGATCGATCCTGACACCCCCTTCAGTTCCACGGGGCCAACCTCGGCGAAGCCAACGCCGACGTCACCGGACCCATCGACGACCTCCTGACTCACCAGCACTGATGTTGACGGTGCGGCCGAAATAGTCACCCTCCTGAAAGAGCACCGGTCCGGCGTGGAGTCCGACGTGGGCCGGGGGAAGTCCCACCGACACGGCCGCCTCGACCATCTCCAGTGCCGCCAGCACACCCTTGCCCGGCTCCGGAAAGTGAAACATCACCCCATCCCCGAGAAATTTGACAGCCTTGCCGCCGTATCGCACCGAGTTCCTCTCCCCAGACTGGCGAGACTGCGGGCAAGGCCGGCGGCCACCTCGTCCCCGCGCTCTTCGGTGAGCCGCGTGTATCCGGTTAGATCGAAGAAGCACATCGCCGGAACCCTTTTCAGCCGGCTATGAATGCCTGCGGTCGCCAGCGCGGCTTCGAAGCCTTCGAGGATGTTGCGGATCCACGAGTGGGTCTGCTGCCCGTGATAAACAGCCATGATGGCCGAATCGCCCACCCTGGCAAACGCGGGCGACAACTCCTCGGAGGTCGCTGCCACCGCCGCCAACACGTCCGTGGGATCTCCTCCCGAACGCATGATCGGCATCATGACCTCGCTGTACCACCAATCCGATTCCGTCTCGGCGATGCGCCGCAAGGCATCGCCGTAGACCGGCAGCGCTCGTTCGATCACCTCGGGACGGAAGCCCTGTTGATGCTGCAGCTGTACCATGGGGACAACCAGCATCTCATCGACTCTGACCCGATCATCGGAGCGAGGAGCGGCGGAACCCATGGCCTCGCGGATGACCATCAGCAGCTCAACCGGCACACCGATCTCGGCGCTGAGCGATTGGAAGGTGGTTTCGCTGAATGAGCCCCAGCGGTCATAAGACGGACTGTCGATGAAGCCGAGCGAGACCACCCCGCTCCGCACAGCCTCACCGAGGCCGTTCAACGGAAGTCCGGCACCTTCCAGCGTCTGGACAATTCGGACTCGGCGAACATCGCGCTCGGAAAGCAAGCCCGCCCCGTCCTGTTCGAGGATGCCCTCTTCGATCAGCCCGGCGACGTAGGCCGGTTCGACGCCGGCCGCCTTTGCGATTTGATCAGCCGAGACTCTCTCCACCGCCCGGCAGCGTAGACCTCACCATCTCCCTGCGAGGACTGGAACTCTCCCACCTGTCAGGCCGGCTGCCCGACACAAGGGCGCGGGCCCGGTTCGTGGTATCTCCCCCTGCCCGGTCCCTGGTCCAGCGTTGCTGGTCTACCGTTCCGGGGAAATGCCGGCCAACATCGTTCTCGGTGCGCAATGGGGTGACGAGGGCAAGGGTCGGGTCACCGACTATTTCGCCGAGTCCTCCGACTTCGTGGTTCGCTATCAGGGCGGCAACAACGCCGGCCACACAATCATCGTCGGTGAGCAGAAGATCGCTCTCTCGCTCATCCCGTCGGGCATTCACTATCCGGGTTGCATTCCCGTGATCGGATCGGGTTGCGTGGTCGACCCCAAAGTCCTCCTTGCCGAGATGGAGATGGTGAGCGCTCGAAACCTCGATCCCAGCCGACTTCGGATCTCGGCCAACGCCCATCTCATCATGCCGTATCACCGCAAACTCGACGCGATGATGGAGCGATACCTCGGCCAGAACAAGATTGGCACCACGAAGCGAGGCATTGGTCCCGCCTACACGGACAAGTACTCCCGGAACGGAATCCGGGTGCAAGATCTCTACGACCCCGGAATCTTTCGCAAGAAGGTCGAAGGTGCCCTGGATGACAAGAACCGGATTCTGTCGCGCATCTACAACCAGCTGCCCATGAATGCCGACGACATCGCCGACGAATACCTGGGCTACGCGGATCGCCTGCTTCCCTACGTCGCCGACACATCGCTGCTGTTGTGGGAGGGGCTGCGAGCGGGCAAGACCGTGTTGTTGGAGGGCGCTCAGGGAACCCTCCTTGACGTCGACCATGGAACTTATCCCTTCGTCACCTCTTCCAATCCGACCTCCGGCGGTGCGTTGATCGGAGCAGGAATTGGGCCGTCCGAGATTGCCGAAGTCATCGGGGTCGCCAAGGCCTACATCTCCAGAGTCGGGACCGGTCCCTTCCCAACCGAGCTGTCGGATGAGACTGGTGATCGCATGACCGAGTTGGGAGGCGAGTTCGGGGTAGTCACGGGCCGCCGCCGACGGTGCGGTTGGCTCGACCTGGTGGCGTTGCGATATTCGGCCCGTGTCAATGGACTGACAAGGCTGTTCATCACCAAACTCGACATTCTTTCGAACTTCGAGAAGCTGAAGGTCGCCACTGCCTACGAATCGGTGAACGACGACCTCACAACGGAACGTCACGAGAACTTTCCCCGACAACAGACGGTCCTGTACCACTGCACACCGATCTACGAGGAGTTCGATGGTTGGAACGTCGGGATCTCCGACATTCGCCGCTACGACGACCTTCCCAAAGAGGCTCGTCGCTACCTCGAGTTCATCGAGGGTGAGGTCGGAGTCCCGATCGGATGGATATCGGTCGGCGCCGAGCGTCATCAGCTGATCGAAAAGTGAGGATCCTTCTGGTTGGGAGCGGGGGGCGCGAGCACGCCATCGGCTGGAAGCTCCGCCAGAGCAGCCGCGTCGATCGCCTCATGTCTCTGCCCGGAAACCCGGGCCTGGCTGAATTGGGCTCGGTGATCGAAGGCATCGATCCCAACAACGTCGGTGGGGTGGCGACTATCGCCGGACAGCTTGCCGTCGATCTGGTGGTCGTCGGCCCTGAGGCGCCGCTGGCCGCCGGCCTCGTGGATGCGTTCGCGCGAGACAGGATCCCGGTTTGGGGACCGAACCGCGCGGCTGCCAGGCTCGAATCGTCTAAGCAGTTCGCCAAACAAGTGATGGACCGGGCCGGCGTAGCGACGGCCAGGTGGGAGGCATTCACGGAGGAAGCTCCGGCGCTCGCCTATCTCGAAGCCGCCGGGGCTCCCTATGTCGTGAAAGCTGATGGACTCGCGGCCGGAAAGGGTGTGCTTGTCACCGAGGACGCCACGGCGGCGGCTTTATGGGTCCGTCGCTGTATGGGAGGGGAATTCGGGCCGACCGGGACCACGGTTGTAATCGAGACCTTCCTCGAAGGTCCCGAAGTCAGCGTCTTTGCGTTGTGCTCCGGCACGGATGTCATCGCACTTGAGCCGGCCCGCGATTACAAGCGTCTGTTGACCGGAGACGGGGGTCCCAACACCGGCGGGATGGGCGCTTACTCGCCGGTGACGGACCTGCCGCCGGGACTCGTTGAGCACGCTGTCGACAAGGTGATGAAACCGGTACTGGCGACGATGGCGGCCGACGGGAGCCCCTACACAGGTTTCCTTTACGCCGGTCTGGTCCTCACCTCCGACGGCCCGCAGGTGCTGGAGTTCAATTGTCGGTTGGGTGACCCTGAGACCCAGGTCGTGCTGCCGCGCATGGAGACAGATCTGGTCGACCTGATTGAGGCGGGGGTAACAGGTTCGCTGGGCAGCGCGAGTTGTGAATGGTCGTCAATCGCCGCTGTCAACGTTGTCCTGGCAGCTCCCGGATATCCCGATCAACGACAGTCAGGACAGCCCATACACCTTCCACCGCTCGATGAAGGAGAGTTGATCTTCCACGCCGGCACAACACTTGAAGGGAAGCGCCTTCTGACATCGGGTGGCCGCGTCCTCAATGCGGTGGGTGTCGGGGCCGACCGCGATGAAGCCAGGCGACGCGCCTATCGGCTGGCCAACCGAATCCGATTCTCGGGAAAGCAGTACCGGACCGACATCGCTTCCTGACCACATCGGCGTTCGCAATCCCGCGGAAGGGCACAGAGTCCCCGCCAGCTCTTTAGGAGGAAACATGCGTGTGAATAAGACCAAGGCCAAGCTCGCTGCCGGCGAAACTGTGGTCGGCTGCTTTCTTAGTTACGCCGAGCCGAGTCTCGCCGAGTTCGTGGCCCTCCAGGGCTGGGACTTCCTGGTCTTCGATGGTGAACACGGGCCTCTCGAGCCACGAGATGTGCAGGACCTCTGTCGGGCCGCCGATGTCCGGGACGTGACCCCGATCGTGAGGGTCCCGTCCAATCAACAGCACATCCTCCTCAGATACATGGACACCGGAGCCCAGGGGGTCCACGTTCCGTGGGTGAACTCCGCAGCCGACGCCGACACTGCCGTGCGGGGTATCAAGTACGGGCCACGCGGGGTGCGGGGGTTGGCCGGCACCAGAGCTTCAGATTGGGGCATGTCGAGCCCGCTCGGGGCGTACACCGAGATGTCCAATCGAGAGACATTGGTTGTGATTCACATTGAGACCATCGAGGCGGTCGACGCAATCAGGGACTACGTCGCGATTGACGGGATCGATGTGCTCTTCCTGGGGCCGACCGATCTGTCGCAATCCCTTGGTGTGCCCGGCCAGATCCACCACCCTGAAGTCGAGGCGGCAATGAAGCGCGTCGCCGAAGTCGTGGTGAAATCGGAAAAGATCCTGGGATTGTTCGCCAACACGATCGAAATGTCCCGCGAGTGGCAGCATTACGGCGCTCGCTACATCACGACAAGCGCGGACGGCTTCCTTCGCAACGGAATGCACGAGTTTCTGTAAAGGGTTAGGGCATGAGTGACGGCGCTACTACCTTCGCTTCCATGAAAGTTGCGATAGTCATGGGCTCGGGCTCTGATCGATCCATCATGGAGAAAGCTGCTTTGATGCTCGATCGCTTCGGGATCGAAACTGAGGTCAGGGTCCTATCAGCCCACAAGACTCCCGACCAGGCGATCGCCTTCGCGGAAGGAGCGGCCGGGTCCGGATTCGGCGTCATCATCGCCGGGGCAGGCAAGGCCGCGCACCTGGCCGGGGTGATGGCGGCCAAGTCGCTACTCCCTGTGATCGGAGTGCCGCTGTCC
>DATLEZ010000022.1:0-51351 GCA_035525055.1 Acidimicrobiia bacterium
GGGTCATGAGGACAAATGGATTCGGATTAGTGCTGCAGTGGCCCTCCGCGGCCACCGGCATCGCGGTTTGCGGTCGGTTCTGCTGGCCGAAATGGACGATCCCGAAGACCTGGTCCGCTACCACGTCAAGGAGCGACTCCACGAACTCGACGGATGACTCACCAGGAGTTCGTCAATTGGCCGGACTAGGCGCATAACGCGTGCCCGAGACCCGCGAAGCCGACCGAACCACCCGCCCGATAACCGCCATATCATGCAATCCATCGCAGTTGGACTATTGGACTGACCACGCCCGTGACCATCGAGATCACTCGGTTTCGCCGTCACCGCCGGGCTCGTAGCGGTGTTCGACGAGCCACTCGAAGGTCTCATGGCGCGGGAACTTGAACTTCCGTCCGCCTGGTGGCCGGTGCGAGGGGATGACTCCTTCACGAGCCCAGGTCCTGATCACCTGGTCCGACGTCGATAGCAGCTCGGCCAGCTGTTGACTGTCCATGACCGGTGGCACATCCGGGTACCACCTCTTGTAGGTGAATTCGGGGCTCTCCTCGGTCATCTCATTCGGCTTCTTTCGCATCAGGACCCGCCGGACGATTGAGCAGAACGGCCAGGCACCTCTTCTCGGAAGAAACGAAACTGCTGACCCCACCGAACCGCTGGCAAGGTCGCCCCGGTGGACCTGGTCTCGACGCCGATGGCACCATTCTGAGTCGGCGCCGATCCCCCAAGCACCGCCAGCCGACCGACGTCTTCGCCGAGCTGGTGAGCTTCCCCGAATTCTTAGTCCACCCCCATTTGGAAGTCGACGTGCTCCTTACGATCGAGGAGGAGCACTGGGTCTACACACCAGGCGTGGCCTGGCGTCGCAAGGGATGGACGATCGTCGAACGCCGACTGATCGATGTGCTGGACTCTGTGGCACCTAACAACGCCGAGGATCTGATTCGGCTCATGCCCGACGGTTTGTCCGAGACGTTTACCACCGCCGATCTCGCCCAGAGGCTGGGCCGACCCCGGAGCGCCGCCCAACAAATGGCTTACTGCCTTCGGAAGGCCGGCGTGTTGGTTGCGGTCGGCAAGCGCGGCAACAACGTCGAATACCGGCTGGGATAGGCATTGCTCGCCTGCCGCCGCTCCTGCGCTCTTTCCCCCCGTAAGTACGATCCACGGCGTGGAGAAATCGGGCAGACCCAGCCTCGATGTGGTGTATCGGTTACGACCTCGGCGCGCTATCGCCAGTGGACCCGCGCTTGCCGTTTACGAGCACCTCGGATGGGAACGATGGACGGGCCCGACCCAGGTCATGGGTCCTGTGGGCCTGATCCCACACCTGACGACGACGGGGGTGTCTTCGTGCGGCGAGTCGACACCACTCTCCCCCTCGACGGTCCGCTCACCTGTGACTGGCGAACTGGCGACGTCTGGTGAACGGCGCCCCTCAAGCGGTCACGGATCAGGGACCGGGCCGAGGCGAAAGAGGAAATTTGAATCGAAAACTGCCGAAACTCTGGCAGGCTGAAAACCCTGGTCATGTGGTCGGTAGCAGCGGTGAGTTGTGACGGGCGGGCGCTGGATCCGGCTCCTGCTTGCGTTTCGCGACCTTCGCAGTGACTAGATCATTCCAGTTGCGGGCATAGGTCTGGAGACCTAGGGTCCCCGGACTTGCGACGTGGAGTTTTGGTTTTCTTAGTCGCCCTCTCGATGCTGGCAGCATTGCCAGCTCGGGCGGACGACCTTGCGTCAGCGATTAACAACGCCCGCGGGTCGGCGTTGGCGATCGATGGGACGGTAGATGCCTTCGCCCAAGCTGCCGCCCAGAGAATTGCCGCCAGCCAGGCCCTGGTGCATTCCAATCTCGGTCCGCTTCTCGGACCATGCAGCGCGGCCGGGGAAGTAATCGGCTTCGGACCCGACATCGGATCCGTGATGAACGCCTTCGCGGGGAGCCCGAGTCACTGGTCGACGATCAATCAGTCCAAGTGGAACGCAATGGGAACCGGGTTAGCCATCGACGGCAGCGGCACCGTCTGGGTCGCCGTCGTCTTCTGCACTCTCGCCGGCGCCGCTCCTGCCCCCGCCCCTGCCCCGACACCCACGCCTGCACCGGCACCACAGCCCGGACCCGTCGTCGATGAGCCTGCGCCGGAACCGCCGGTTCTCGCAACGACCGTGCTGAGAATCATCGGACCGTTCATCACCACCGACGGCACCGTCTCAATGGTGATGGGGGCTTCGTCTTTCCTCCCGGAAGAGGACTGGCGGGTTTTCCGGTTCCCTTCGATCAACTAAGACGTTCGGCGATCTGAACCGCGTTGACCGCGGCGCCCTTGCGCAGGTTGTCGCCCACCGCCCACAGGTTGATGCCGCCCGTCCGGCCGAGGGTTTCCCGCACCCGCCCGATCAGCACCTCGTCGCGTCCTGCGCAGTCGAGTGGCGTTGGGACACGATCCATCCACAACTCCCCCCCCGATGCATCACCAAGCAGCTTGATCGCCTCGGACACGTCCAGCGGCCGATGGAACCAGAGCGAGGCGGCGATGCCATGGCCAACCATGACGGGCACCCGAACACAAGTTGGTTCGACTTCGAGATCCGGAGTCTCGAGGATCTTCCGGCTTTCGTTGACCAGCTTCCACTCTTCGTCCGTGTATCCCTGGTCGGTCTCGGACCCGGCGAAGGGCAGGACGTTCCAGCCGATCGGCCTGGCGTAAAGATCTCCGCCCGGGTCAAGCCAGCCGCCGCTTACCAGAGCGTCGCGATCGCGACCGAGCAGATCCATCTGCCGGGACAGCTCGTCGATGCCGCGCTGACCCGATCCGGAAACAGACTGATAAGAGGTTGCGACCATCCGCTCCAGGCCCGCTGCGCGATGAAGGGGGCCTACCGCCACCATCAAGGCCATGGTCGTGCAGTTGGGGTTGGACACGATTCCTCGATGGTCGCCGATGGCGTGATCGTTGACCCCGGCTACCACCAGTGGGACGTTGGGATCCCGGCGGAAGGCTGAGGAGTTGTCGACGACGACGGCCCCGGCCGCCACGAAAGCCGGGGCGAAGGCCCGGGAACGATCGGCCCCGGCCGAGAACAGGGCGATGTCGACTCCGGCAGGGTCTGCATCCTCCAGATTCTCGACTTTGATTTCACCCCACCGAGTCTCGACGCTCGAGCCGGCCGATCGGGCCGATGCCAGGAGTCGGAGTTCGGCGAGTGGAAAGTCGCGCTGGCTGAGCACCTCGATCATGGTCCGGCCAACAGCTCCGGTTGCTCCGACTATGGCGATACGACGATCGCTCATGCCCCCACCTCGGCGTTGACCATCGGAGGGTCGAAGGCGTCGTGAAGGGCCCTGACCGCGTCATCGACCTGGTGGCCTCGCACGATGCACGAAATGCGAATGGTGGACGTCGAGATCATCTCGATGTTGATGCCTGCATCCGACAATGCCCGAAAGACCCCGGCGGCGACGCCCGGATGGGACTTCATCCCTGCTCCGATCAGGGACACCTTGCCGACGTTCTCGTCGATCTCGACCCCGGCCGCCCCCAGCTCATTCGCAACCTTGCCGGCCACTTCGGAGGCGTTGGCCGCCGACCCCCTGGGAACGGTGAAGCTGATATCAGTCAGGCCGTCGTGGCCGACGTTCTGGACGATCATGTCGACATTGACTCCGCGCTCGGCCAGAGGCTCGAAGAGGGCCGCTGCCACACCGGGTTGGTCGGGTACACCGCGCACGGTGACCTTGGCCTCGGACCGGTCGTGGGCGATCCCTCTGATGATGGCTTGCTCCAACGTGGCCTCCTTGACCCAGGTTCCGAAACCCCGGTGGAAAGACGATCGAACATGTATGGGTATGTTGTAACGGCGGCCGACCTCGACCGACCGCGTCATCAGGACACCGGCTCCCGATGCCGACAATTCCAGCATCTCGTCGAACGAAACCTCGTCGAGTTTTTTCGCACCGGGCACGATTCGTGGATCGCTCGTGAAGACTCCGTCGACATCGGTGTAGATCTCGCACACATCTGCGGCCAGCACCGCCGCCAGGGCGACGGCGGTGGCATCGGAACCGCCCCGTCCGATGGTTGTGATCTCCTTCGAGGCAGGATCCACGCCCTGGAAACCAGCCACGATCACAACTTTGCCGGCGTCCAGACCCTGCTGGACCCGATCGCCCCTGATCTCCTTGATCCGGGCCGACCCGTGAGTGCCATCCGTGAGAATGCCCGCCTGGGAACCGGTCAGGCTGATGGCCTCGATGCCGCGGGCGTGGATCGCCATTGCGGTCAGGGCCATGGTGATCCGTTCTCCCGACGTCAGAAGCATGTCCATCTCACGGGCGGACGGGTCGGGGGTAACGGCCTTGGCGAGTTCGATCAGTTGATCGGTGGTGTGACCCATCGCTGAAACCACCACAACAACCTGGTTGCCCTGCTGACGCGTCTCGACCACCCGGTCGGCCACGGCGTTGATCCGCTCGGGGTCGGCGACCGAAGTTCCGCCATACTTCTGGACGATGAGTGACATAAGGCTGGCTGGTCGGATCGGTGGACGAATTGCCGTAGACCAGGTCCACCCGATAGCTTAAAGGCCTCCTCCGTGCTCCCCTCCTCATGACAGACCGCCGCCAACGCCAGAAAGAGCAGCGCGCGGCGCGACTGGAAGAAGAGAAGAAGGCAGCTACCCGCAAGGAGTTCCGCCGACGGATCCTGGTCGCTCTCGGCATTGGCCTCGGCCTCACCGCTGTCCTCGTCCTGACCAGCCTCCTCGGCAACCAGCCCACGACCCTCCCGGCGTCGTATCAGGCCTTCCGCGACCAGCCCACCGCCTGCGGAGCCGAGGCGCCGCCCGACGTGGAGATCATGTCCTTCCCCGAAGCGGAGGACCAGGGTCTCGGCAGCGAACCGGTAACCATCACGATCAACACATCATGCGGGCCGATCGTCCTCGAGCTCGACCCGGCCAGTTATCCGGAGACGGTGAACTCGTTCGTGTTCCTGGCGAGCGAAGGGTTTTACGACGGATCGGTGTTCCATCGGATCGCATCGGAATTTGTCATTCAGGGCGGCGATCCCGAAGCAACCGGGACCGGCGGCCCCGGATACGTGGTCCCGGACGAGTTTCCACCCGACGACTTCATCTACGAGGAAGGGGTCGTCGCCATGGCCAACGCCGGCGGCGGGACTACGGGAAGCCAGTTCTTTGTCGTAGTTGGTGACGATGCCAGGGTGCTCAACAACACATTCAATGTCGTCGGGCGCGTGGTCTCAGGCGAGGAGACCCTCGACGCCATCGAAGCAGTCCCCACCTCGGTGGCCCCCGGCACCAACGAACGAAGCCGCCCGACGGAAACGGTCTACATCGAGTCAATCGAGATCAATCGATGAGCGTTTTACGTCTTACGTTTTACGTACATCCTCGGTCCTCTCCGACGTAGAACGTAGAACGTAAAACGTAAAACGATTCCATGATCGACCTTCATGTTCATTCGACGGCTTCTGATGGGTCCGAGTCGCCTGCTGTCGTCGTTCAACTGGCGGCGGCGGCCGGGCTCAAGGCAATCGCGCTTACCGACCATGACACCCAGGCAGGCGTCGTCGAAGCCCGGGCCGAAGCCGCCCTCACCGGCGTCGAACTGATCCCCGGAACCGAGCTTTCGGTCGAGTGGGCTCAGGGAGCCATGCACATGGTGGTCCTGTTCCTCGAGCCCGGCCCGGGGCCGCTTCAGGATCGGCTGGCCGAGCTGAGAAAGGGCCGATCGGAACGCAACACTCGCATCGTCGAGCGTCTTGCCGAGCTAGGGCTGCCGATCTCCGACTCCGAGATTCTTGCGCTTGCCGCCGGCGAATCGGTCGGGCGGCCTCACATCGCAGCCGTAATGGTCAATCGCGGTTACGTCGGGTCGATCTTCGAAGCGTTCGATCGGTATCTCGGCGGGGGCAAGCCTGCCTACATGGCGAGACCGAGGCTCTCGCCCGAGGAGGCGATTGGCCTGGCCCTGGAATCGCGGGCAGTCCCGATCGTCGCCCATCCCCACACCCTGGGTCTCAATACCTCCGAGGAGGTATCGACGACCCTGCGAAGGCTCGCAGACGCCGGACTGGTCGGAATCGAGTGCTACTACCCGCTGTACTCGCCGTTCGAGCGAGAGGGTTACGCGGCTCTGGCAACCCGCTTCGGCCTCAAGCCTTCCGGGGGCAGCGACTATCACGGCACCTACAAGCCTGAGGTCGAATTGGGGGTCGGCCGCGGCAACCTGGCCGTGGCTGACGAACTGTTAGATGCCTTGCGTCCGGGCTGAGACCGCCATCATGGGTCTGTGCAGGAACCCCAACCGCCAGAGTTAACCGGCGGATCTACCCGCAAGCCACTCGGTCTTGGTGGCGCCGCCCTGCTGGTTTCGGCTTCGGTGCTGGCATCACGATTGCTGGGTCTGCTCCGGGAGACGCTTCTCGCCGCTCTGCTCGGGGTGACGGCCGAAAGCGACGTCTATCGATATGCGTTCTTGATTCCCGACCTGATCAACTATCTGCTGGCCGGCGGGTTCCTTTCGATCACACTGATCCCTTTGCTGGCTCGGCGGGTTGAGGCCGGGGACGAGAACGGGCTATGGGCCGACTTCGGCACTGTGTTCAGGTTCGTCGGCTTGGCGATTGTCGGAATCACGGCCGTGATGATGACTCTGGCCGAGCCCCTGGCCCGGTTGTTGTTCCCGTCTCTGGATGCTGTTGACCTTGCCGCGGTCGTCCGCCTTACGATGATCGTCCTCCCTGCCCAGGTGTTCTTTGTGACCGGATCGTTGTTCATGGCGGCGCAGTACGTGCAACGGCGATTCCTCTATCCGGCCCTGGCGCCCGTCGTCTACAACCTGGGGATCATCGGCGGGGGCTTGCTCGGCGCCGCCTTTGGCGAGCCGAGCCCTGACGCCTTCATCTGGGGAGCCCTGGCCGGGGCCGCGATTGGCAGCCTGGGTCTGCAGTGGTGGGGGGCCCATCAGGCCGGACTCCGGTGGGTCAAGGCCAAGACAGCCGTCCTGTCGGAGTACTTCGCCCTGGCCCTTCCATTGATGGTGGGTCAATCGGTGGCGGTTCTCGACGAGCAGTTCCCCCGATTGTTCGGCCCGGTGGTCGGAACCGGGGCAGCGACTTCCCTGTCGCTGGCCAGGATGCTCAACATGCTCGCCGTGGGGATGATTGCCCAGGCCGCGGCAGTGGCGAGCTACCCGTTCCTGGCGAGGCTGGCAGCAGGGCCCAGGGCGGAGGAAGTCGACACCGTCACGATCCGTTCCCTCCGCACAACTGTCGCCGTGGCACTCTTTGCTTCCGCTTTCTTCTGGGCCGCCAGCGGCCCCCTCGTTCGGATCGCGTATCAATGGGGTGCCTTCGATGAGGCAGCCTCCGAGGTGGTCGCCGGGCTCCTTTCGATCTTCGCCCTGGCGATCCCTGCTTGGGGAATCCATCAGGTCATCGTCCGTTGGTTCTATGCCCACCGGCGAATGTGGTTGCCGGTCCTGATCGGAACCGGCGCCACCGCGGTGGCGATACCGGCGACACTGCTGGCCGCCGACCGATGGGGAGCAGAAGGCGTCGCGGCAGCCAGCACGGCCGTGATGTGGACCTACACCGTTGCCATGGCCGTCGCCTGGTTCGTCGGAAGTGACCATCGACGGTCCTCATTGCTGGATGCCATTGCCCGGGGAATCGTGCCGGCCGTCGCCGCCGGCGTCGCGGGCAGGTGGTTCTCACAACAACTGCCGTTCGACTCGATTGGGATGGCCCTGTTGACGGCGGCGATCACGGGAGTGGTCGCGGTGATTGTCTTCGTCGCTCTGGCCCGATTGTTCCGATTCGCCGAAGCCAATCCGAAGGAATGGCGGCGAAAGTCTCCCGAGCCGGGGTGAGCCTCAGCGGGCGGTCAGGCCCCGGTACTCCGGGGAGATATCGGGCATCGGATCGTCGGGATCAGTTCCCTGGTAGGCCCTGACCCAGACGGGTAAACGGGGCGGGCCCGGACGCGCCGACCGGGCAGCAGAAGCTTCGGCCAGCAGCCGGTTGAACACGGCAACGATGGCGGCGGCCTCGTACGGTCCGGCGCCGCCTCTTATCTCGAATTCAGCCATCGGGATGTTCCACCAGTTCGATCAGAGTACCCGCCAGGTCGGAAGGGTGAACAAAGGCGATTCGAGCACCGCTCCCACCGACGCGGGGGAACTCGTCGATCAAGCGGGCACCCCGCGCCGCCAGGTGAGCCAGGGCCTCGTCGATGTCGAGCACCGCATAGGCGATATGGTGAAGACCCTCACCCTTCCTCCCAAGGAACCTGCCCACCGGCGTATGCGGGGACAGGGCACCAAGCAACTGGACGAAGGACCCTCCGATCGGAATCATCGCTTCCTCCACACCCTGGTCCGCCACCACCTGCCTGTGGATGGGCTCGACTCCATATCGATCGAGATAACCGGCGATGGCGGCGTCAAGGTCGTTGACCGCAATCCCGACGTGATCGAGGTTGTAGAGCTTCATGGATCCCAAAGTTAGACGAGCGGTCGGCGTGGTCGAAAACCCCGTTTTGGCGCGGAGAACCCGCACCCTGAAATAGTCGATTGGGGCGCCGTAGAGGACTGCCTCGACCTCGAGTGTCTGAGCGCCGTCGATGCTCTCGGACAGGAGTTTGATCCGGTTGGGATTGGGCCGATGCCAGGCTGTCGGGTTCCAGGCTGGGGTGATTGGGCTAGGGATCCCGGCATCGATGCCCGTTTCGATCCGAATCGATGCATGTGAGGTGAGCGCGGTAATAGTGACCTCGAGGGCGGCCAGATGGGGTTCGGCCATAGACACCAAGCGGCGAAAACGCAGCTTCATCACTCCGGTTTCGGGACCTCGCCACAGCACCTCCCGGTCCAGTACCCCGCTCCGGAAGTCGAGACTACGTTTGTAGCCGGCCGGCCGGCGGTCGAGGTTGAAGGGTGCCCCATCGATCGAGATCGTGAGCCCGGTCCAGTCGGGAACGGTCCCAAGCAGGGGTAGCTCAGCGGGTGGGTTGACAAAAAGGCCCTGGATGAAGCTGGCCCGCATCTCACCTGTCAGCGATTCCTCAAAACTGCCCCGGGTTGACAAGTACCCGTTGCCAATGGTGAAGAGCGATTCGTGAGTAGAAGCAAGCGAGGGAACGAACCGGTCCTCGATCAAGGACCAGGTCGTCACGAGACCCCACCGGCCCGCGCCGAGTTCAACGTGCTTGCTCGCTTAACGACATTGGGTGCCAGCAGCGTCCCGCTTCTCTTGGTTTCTGGATCGCGCAGCTGCGAAACCAGAAGCTCGATCATGGTGGATGCCACCGATTCCATCGGCTGGCGGACACTCGTAAGGCCCGGAGTGGAAAGAGCGGCTGCATTTGAATCATCGAATCCCGTCACGGCCAGTTCGGGTCCGACCCTGATTCCCTGATCCGAGGCCGCCGCCATAACGCCAAAGGCAAGATCATCTTGGACGGTCACTATTGCCGTTGGTCGTCGACGCAGGTTCAACAGGTGCCGACCTGCCTCGCGCCCCGATTCAAAACCACCTTCCCCTCGAACCATGAGCTCGGATTGAACCGGCAGTCCGGCTTTGGCCATGGCTTCGACATAGCCGGCGACTCGGGCATCCCCGGACTCGGACCCCGGGGGCCATCCAACGATTGCTATCCGTTGATGACCGAGACCGACCAGATGGTCAACGACCTCCATCATTCCGGCCGCGCCATCGACATCGACCCACGAAAAGGGTCTCGAGGCCAGCGCCCGACCAAATGCAACGAAGGGAAACCCGGTCTCCGTCAGCAAAGCGATCCGGGGGTCCTCGTAGTTGGTCTCGGACAGGACAAAGCCATCGACGTCGCCGCTGCGAATCGACTTGCGGTAGGCATCCAGATCGGTTTGTCGGCCGGCGGGGGAAAAGAGCACTATCTCAAGCCCGTGCTCGGACGCTCCGGCCACAAGTGAGTGGAGGAAGACGTCGAGGGCGGGGCTCACGCCCGGATCGGGCAGCCGGTAGCCGATCAGGTAGGTGCGCTGGGCCTGCAAGCTTCGAGCCGACCTGCTTGGCCGGTAGTCAAGCTCCGCAATGGCGTCGAGAACCCTTGAGCGGGTATCGATCGAAACGAGGTGGGGAGCGTTGAGCACGTTGGACACGGTGCCAACCGAGACCCCGGCCCGATTACTGACGTGTCGGATGGTGGTTCGCATCACCGGATCACTCCTTGAAACGTTTCAAATCCAGTCTGAAACCGTTTCAAGCCGAATGGGGGCTATAGCGAAGATTTGTTTTCGCGTTCCATCTGCACGGAGTGACCCACTTGGCCGATGAAGCATCCTCAATCGACCCCGGCACGTATCGACCCGAACCAGACCTCCACCTTCACGGCCCAAAGGGCCGCAACTACTCTCCGCCGCATGGTCGAACCCGTCGAACGGAATCTTGGGTTGGATCTGGTCCGTGTGACCGAGACCGCGGCGATGGCCGCGGCCCGGTGGATGGGACGCGGCGACAAGGAGGCCGCCGACCAAGCCGCGGTCGACGGGATGCGGGCTCATCTCGCCACTCTCGACATCGACGGCGTCGTAATCATCGGCGAGGGCGAGAAAGACTCAGCGCCGATGCTCTACAACGGTGAGCGGGTCGGCACCGGGCGGGGCATGAAGGTCGAGGTGGCGGTCGACCCGGTCGATGGAACGACCCTTACCGCCAAAGGAGAGCCGGGCGCTCTGGCAGTCATCGCCGTTTCCGAAGGAACCGGGTTGATGTACTCGCCCGGCGCCCTTGTCTATATGGACAAGATCGCCGTTGGAGCGGAAACAGCCGGCTTGATAGACCTCGAGGCTCCGGTTGATCACAATCTGCGCCAGGTGGCGAAAGCCAAAGCCAAAGATGTCAACGACCTCACCGTGGTTCTTCTCGATAGGCCGCGGAACGAGTCATATATCCAAGCCGCCCGGGCGGCTGGCGCCAGGATCCGGTTGATCCGCGATGGGGACGTCGCCGCTTCGATCTCTACTGCCCGCTCGGACACCAGCATCGATCTCCTCCTCGGCATCGGTGGCTCGCCAGAGGCGGTGTTGTCGGCGGCCGCCCTCAAATGCATGGGCGGAGAGATCCAGTGCCGACTTTGGCCGCGCGACGACACGGAGGCAGCTGCCGCAAAGGATGCCGGCCTGGACCTCGCCCAGGTGATGGGTATCAACGATCTTGTCGGGTCCAACAATGTTTTCTTTGCCGCAACCGGGGTGACCGGCGGTGACTACCTCAGAGGGGTCGACTTCTCCGGCGACGCTGCCGTCACCCACTCTGTGATTATGCGGTCGAAGACCGGATCGATCCGCTACATGGAGGCCCGTCACAATTTGGCCAAGTTGCGGGAGATATCGGCCGTGGTGTTGGACTGATGCCCGGGCCTACGAGCAATCCTGAGGCCTACCGAAATGTTCTCAAGCTTCGGGTGGTCAGGGACTTTCAAGACAAGCCCCTCTCTGATCCTCATTTGCATGCGATTCTCGAAGCCGGACGATGGACAGGGAGCAGCAAGAACCACCAGGCGTGGTCGATCGTCGTGATCACCGACCCGGAACAGAAGAATCGCATGGCCGAATGCGGAGACTTCACCGATCCCATTCGTCGAGCTCCGTTAGTCATTGCTCTCGTCAAGGAAGCGGAAGGAAACGACTTCGACATCGGACGGCTCGCCCAGAATCTGATGCTGGCGGCCAATCCTCTAGGGGTGGGCTCTTGTCCAATCACCTTTCACCGCTCCACCGATGCTTCCCGTGTGCTTGGTCTACCTGAGGGAGCCGGTTGTCGCTACGGGATTGCTCTTGGCTACCCGGGCGAGGGCCATCAGCCGGCAAGATTCGGCGGACGCAAGCCCCTCGACGAGTTCGTTCATTGGAATGTGTACTGAGCGGGGCTTGTCGGTTCGTCAACGGCGAGTACGGCATCAAGTCACAAGCCTCAAGTCACAAGCTGGAGCCAGGGACGGGCTTGGGGCTTGGGGCTTGGGACTTGGGACTCTGCAAAGCCATTTCGACCGCAGCCATCAGGGTCGAGGCCACTTCGGCACCGGTGGCCTCCAGATCATCACGGTGATGAGAGCCGCCGTCGTAGAGAATTGGCCGGGCACCCACGTGTGAAGCCGCAATCGCGTCATCCGGGGTGTCGCCGATCACGACCACCGATCGGGGATCCTCCCCGAGAATCAGATTGTGCAGGTGAACCTCCAGATAGCTGGCCTTGAGATCGCCCGGGCTTCCAGAGGCGAGTCCATCGATGCGATCGAAGAATCCCGATATTCCGATGTGCTCCACCAACGGAATCAGGTCGTGATGCGGAAACATCGATAAGAGCGACTGGGTGTGGCCTCCCGAGGCAACGGTGGCAAGGGCTTCGGAGGCATCTGCTGTCAAACGCGCCTCGTTGAGGGCTCTTCGGTAAGAATCATGGAAGACCCGGTCGACCGTGATCCACTCCTCCGGGGTTATCTCACGGCCAATCAACCTGTCATAGAAAACTTTGACCGGACGCGTGTAGTGCGAGCGGTACCCGTCGAGATCGATCGGGATGGCTCCGAACCCCGCCAGTCCATGATTGACCGATCGAACAACGACGTCGAGGTCATCGAAGAGAGTCCCATTCCAGTCCCATACGATGTGCACAGCCCCGATCCTACGGGCCGTCGGCTCCGCTAACTTCGACCTCATGCAGTCGGTCAATCCATTCAGTGGCGAAGTAGTCGCCGAGTATCAGGAATACAGCTGGGACGACGTCGATGGGCGACTGGTGGCAGCCCACCGGGCGTTCCTCGACTGGCGAAGGGTCTCCTTTTCGGATCGAGCCGCGGTACTTCGGGCGGCAGCCAAGCGCCTCGAAGCCCGAAAGGACGAATTTGCTCGGCTGATGGCGATCGAGATGGGGAAACCTGTCGCCGCCGGTCGCGCCGAGGTCGAGAAGTGTGCCTGGGTCTGCAACTACTACGCCGACGAAGCCGAAGTCATGTTGTCCGACGTTGTGATACCCACCGATCGCACCAGGAGCTACCTGCACCACGAGCCCCTGGGTGTGGTCCTGGCCGTCATGCCATGGAACTTTCCGTTCTGGCAAGTGTTCCGATTCCTGGCGCCCGGGCTCATGGCAGGCAACGCAGGGGTCCTGAAGCACTCGTCCAATGTCTCCGGTAGTGCCCTCGCAATAGAAGAGGTGATGGTCGAGGCCGGGATTCCCGACGGACTGTTCAGCACCCTGCTCATCGGTTCTTCGATGGTCAACCGGGTCATAGAGCACCCGGCGGTCGTTGCCGCCACTCTCACCGGGAGCGATCCAGCCGGGCGAGCGGTCGCGGCCAAAGCAGGGGCGGTTCTCAAGAAGACCGTGCTCGAACTCGGCGGCAGCGACCCTTACCTGGTTCTTGCGGACGCCGACGTTCCGGCTGCTGCCGCGACGTGCGCCACCAGTCGCCTCATCAATAGTGGCCAAAGCTGCATCTGCGCCAAGCGGTTCATCGTGGCCGAAGAAGTTGTCGAGGAGTTCACGCGCATCTTTGTTGAGCAGATGGCTTCGGTGGCAATGGGTGATCCGCTGCTCGAGACGACCAAGCTGGGACCGATGGCCCGTCACGACCTCAGGGACGAGCTTCACAATCAGGTGGTACGAACTGTCGAGGCGGGGGCGAAGCTTCTCCTCGGTGGCCAGGTGCCCGACGGGCCTGGTGCTTTCTATCCGCCGACAGTCGTCGCCGGGGTCGAGAAGGGAATGGCCGCTTATCACGAGGAGACCTTCGGGCCTGCAGCAGCGATCATCGCCGTCGCCAGCGAGGAACAGGCCATCGAGGTCGCCAACGATTCGCAGTTCGGATTGGGCTCAGCCATTTTCTCCAAGGATGTGGAGCGTGCCGAACACCTTGCCGCCACACGCCTTGAGGCCGGCGCCGCATTTGTGAATGCCTTCGTTGCTTCGGACCCGCGGCTCCCGTTCGGTGGGATCAAGACATCCGGTTACGGACGGGAGCTGGCCGCCCTCGGCATTCGTGAGTTCGTGAACCAAAAGACCGTGGTGGTGGCCTAAGGCCAGGAGCTGTGGGTGGTGAGTGGTGGGTCAATCCGCTGTGGCCACTCTTGGCTATCTAACTCATCACCCATAACTCACCACTCCTTAAATGGCGAAGGGGTGGGCTTTCGCCCACCCCTTGCCTCTGCCCCCCCGTTTCCCCACTCCCTCTCGTCGCCACTCCGACGACGAGAGACCTTGATTTTGTTTCAGAAGGTCCTTCGGGCTTGGGGGGTGGGCTGATCGCCCACCCCCCAACCCCCCCTTCGGCCCCCCACTCCCCGAAAACCGGTTGGGCCCACGCCCACCACCGGCTTCGGCTCCCGCCGACCTGAGACCCCCAGCGAGCTCAAAAACTCCGAACCTGCACCGTCGAGGATCGCTTTGGAACGCGGCTGGACCCGGTCGGTCAGCCTGAATTGCGTTTGACGTGCGGCCCGGTCAACGAAGTCGCCACGACCACTTAACGATGAGCCATTCTCGAAGCGATGCAACGGAAATCCTCTCAGCTCGTAAACCTGCGAATGAGAGCTGCGCGCTCTCAGTCGGGAACGAACCGAAGGACTATCCGGGACGGCCTCCGTGGCTCGGGAAGATCGATCGTCCGGACCGAGAACGGTCACGAATCCAACCGACGAGGCACAGCGCGAGCAAAGCTGCCATGGCCGCAAAGAAGCTAAAGGCGTCGAGGCCGCCGAAGAAGCTGCTCCCGGAGTGGCTTGATGTGCTCGACGCGGATGATCCAGAGCCTCCGACCACCGCCACCAACCCGGCGATGGGCTTGTAGGGCGCTAGACCGGGCGTATCCGCGTCCGGCTCTGTTGACGCCGGCGATTCGGCGGCAAGCGAGCTAGTCAAGTCGGCGAGGTGGAACGATGTCATCTCGGCGACCAGTTCCTGCATAAAGAGACCGTTTAGCTGGTGAGGTTTGTCTGCGGCTGGCTCCGACGAGAGAGAAACCTCGAGCGGGTTGCTGGATGGAACCGGGACACTTGGAACCTCGCTCGGCCCAGGACTTACCACTGCGTTCGGCACGAACAGCGGAAGCACTCGAACCACATCCAGCACAAGCGGTGGAGTCATGATGACGACATCGGTGACGACCGGCCGAACCTCTTCAACAATCTCGACCACCGTAGATAGGTCTTCGACGATCTCCACGATCGGTGTCGCGTCGACCACCACTAACAAGTCCTCGACGACAGGTGGAATGACCTCGACGACTTCGCTTAGGACCTCGACCACTGGCGGGGTGTCTGCCACTACCTCGAGCACATCATCTACCACGGGCAGGACATCCTCGACGACCTCGATCGCCTCCTCCGAGACCGGAGGGATCACTCCCGCCCCGACCCCTTCGAGCGGCGCCGCGTTCTCTTCACCACCAGCGGCATCATTCTCGATGACGGTGGTTGTGGTGTCCTCGATGACATCGCTCGTTTGATCGGCCACAGCACCGGCGGCGTCGAGAAGATCCGCCCGAGCGGGCTGGGCGAAGATGGCAGCCAGAGAGAAGAGGGCGGGGACGGACAAAACGAGGAACAGTGCCTTGGTCCCAAAGTCGTTCTGCAGCCGGTTGAGGCCGTGCAATTCCGTCTCCCGTGTATCGACAAAAGGAACCATAACGCGCTGATTCCGGAAGGCAAGAGGTGATCAAATCGAGGGCGAGAACAATTACAACGGCCGTGCTCGGACGGCGTCCCTACATCTCCATTCGGCCCGTGAGGGCCCGCCCCAGAGTCAACTCGTCGGCGTAATCGAGGTCACCACCGACCGGAAGGCCCATTGCCAGTCGAGTGATGCGAACACCGGTCGGCTTCAATTCACGCGCTAGATACATGGCCGTGACGTCGCCTTCGACCGTCGGATTGGTGGCCACGATCAACTCGGTGATTCCCTCGTCGGCGATGCGATCGCCGAGCTCTGAAATTCGGAGTTGGCCCGGACCGACGCCACCGATCGGCGAGATCGATCCACCGAGAACGTGATATCGGCCTCTGAACTCCTGGGTCCTCTCGATAACCGCGATGTCCTGGGCTCGCTCGACTACGCAAACGATGGATGCATCTCGTTTCGGGTCGCGGCATATCGAGCACTCCTCGGAACTGGTGACGTTGAAACATCGCTTGCAGATGCCGAGTTGCTCTCGTAGATCGGTGATCGACTGTGCAAGCCGAAGTGCATCAGCCTCTTCAACCGACAGCAGATGGAACGCCATTCGTTGAGCACTCTTCTTGCCGATGCCGGGAAGGCGCGCCAGTTCGTCGATGAGACGCTGAAGAGGACCGTCGAACATCAATGTCAGCCGAGCAAGCCGCCGAGATCGAGACCGTCGGTCAGGCCACCCATGGCTTTGCTGGCTTCCGCAGCCGCTGCCTCCAGCGCTTGGTTGACCGCGACCACGATCAAGTCGCCCAGCATCTCGGGGTCGGTTGGATCAATTACGGCGGAGTCGATTTGGATCGAGTCGATCCTTCCACCCCCGGTGACCACCACCTTGACGGCTCCACCGCCGGAGCGCCCCTCATAGGTGCGGCTCGCCAGCTCTTCCTGGGCCGCCAGCATCTGCTCCTGCATTTGCTGCGCCTGACGAAGCAACTGGCTCATGTCGGGAGGTGGGTTCATGGAGGATCAGGAGAGTAGTTCAGTCGCGCTCAGCGACGATCTCTTCGACGAACGTCGCCCCGAGTTCCCTTTCGAGAAGCGCGGTGGGGTCGCCGGCGTCGGCGGGCGCCTCAGAGAGGCGGTCCTTGTCAAGCTCGATTCGAAACAGGGCGTCTTCTCCCGGTGGTGAAATTACGCCGGACTTCCGGAACTCGACGCCGATGGTTTGACCAAGCAGGTCGGAAGCATGGGTGGCGACGAGGGCCGTGGTCGCAGCGTCGCGCTGGAGCCCTTCGAGATGGAAATCCTGAGCGACGTGGAGGATCAGAGAATTGCCTTCGATACCGGCCGGGGTGGCTTCGCGGAACAGGGCCCATCGCCGGGCCCCGAGGACCTGACGGAGGCCCCCGAAGAGTGCCGGCCATATCTCGTTGAGTCGATCGGCGGAGACCGGGGCCGGGGTTTGAGGTTCGGTCGAGACGCGCGCGGTCGGTGTTGACGGTTCGAGGTTCGAGGCTCGAGGTTCGGACGAGACGAGCGCGGCCGGTTCAGACGGTTTGCCTGCCGCTGGAGTTCTCGCACCCCCCTCGCTCTCGCTTCGCTCGAGCGGTCCCCCCTCAAGAGGAGGGACAAGGGCTGGCGTCTGGCGTCTGGCGTCTGGCGTCTTTTCTGGCGTCTGGCCCGGTGCCTGGCCCGGCGCCTGGCCGCGCTCGAGGCGTTCCAACCGCGCCAACAGGGCATCGGGGTCGGATGCGGTTTCCGGACGGGTCAGTTTGATCATGGCCAGTTCGACCATGAGACGCTCCTCACGCCCTTCCCGGAGCTTGACGAGAGCCTCGCCTAGAAGGTCGACGGCACGGAGAACATCGCCCGGGCCGATACGCGAGGAAGCTGTCTTCCACCCCTCGAGGATCTCGGCCGGCTCGTCGACCACTTCTGCAAGGTTTGGCGAGTAATGGGCCAGGAATACGCCACGGAAGAAACCGATCGCCTCACCGATGAAGCGCCGCAGGTCGATTCCCCGCGAGGCCATCTCGGCGACCAACTCGAGGGCGGAGCGGGCATCGCCACTGGCGATCGCGTCGGCCAGCCTCGTGTAGACCTCGGAGTCGGCCATACCCAGCGTTCGATGGACCCCGGTGACGTCGACAGTCCCGGCGCCCAGAGCGGCGACCTGCTCGAGAAGGGAGAGAGCGTCGCGGGCCGACCCACCGGAGTGTCGTGCCACGGCAACGAGGGCCTGGGCATCGACCTTGTAGCCCTCGGCATCGGCCAGTCGACCAAGGTGTGCTGCCAGAGCCTCGACCCCGACGGGGTGGAAGTCGAACCTCTGCGTCCGACTCCTAATCGTGTCGAGAAGCTTGTAGGGCTCGGTAGTTGCCAGGACAAAGATGACGTGTTCCGGCGGCTCCTCCAGCGTCTTCAGCAATGCATTGCCAGCGGCCTTCGACAGCATGTGAGCTTCATCAAGGATGTACACACGACGCGAGTTGGCAGACGATGCGACCGTGGTGACGCTTAGCCGCATGTCGCGGATGTCCTCGACGGAATTGTGGGAGGCGGCATCCAGTTCCATCACGTCGAGTGAACTTCCCTCGGTGATGGCGACGCACGACTCGCAGAGGTTGTCAGGGGAGCCATTGGGCGCCCGGTTCTCGCAATTGAGAGCCTTGGCCAGGACTCGGGCGGTGGTGGTCTTGCCGGTGCCGCGTGGCCCGGCGAACAAGTAAGCGTGGGCAACCCGGCCCTCGGAGACCTCCCGGGCCAGGGTGGAGGTGACGTGGCCCTGTCCAACAATGTCTTCGAAGGACTGAGGCCGGTATTTGCGATAAAGAGCCTGGTAGGCCATCAGACGGAAGACGGAAGACGGAAGAAGACGACATTGACCCCAAGGGTACGACATGCGAGGGACATGGAGTAGGGACGCCTTTGGCTTCCGACTTCCGCCTTTCCGACTTCCGCCTGGGTTTACCTAGGGTTCACTCTTTGGTCCGTTCCGCCGATACACACCAGTGAGCCTGATGACTGCTTCGTCCGACGACGCCCAAATCGCCATCGATGCCGAACCCAAGGCGGAGGGCGTTCCCCAGGCACCCCCGGCAGTCTGGGCTAAGGGCCTGGTACGGCGGTTTGGCAAAGAAACCGCAGTTGACGGGATCGACCTGGCCATCTTGCCAGGTGAGTTTTACGGGCTGCTCGGGCAGAACGGGGCGGGCAAGACCACCACGATCAAGATGATCGTCGGCCTCCTCCGACCCAACGAAGGAACCGCTGGGATCGGCGAATTCGAGACCTGGAAACAGCCCCTGGAAGTGAAAAAGAGGATCGGTGTGCTCCCCGAGGAGTTCAATCTCTACGAGCGCCTGACCGGTTCCGAATTGCTCGATTTCACGTCGGCGATGCACGGCCTTGATCGGGAGGATGCGGTGGCCCGACGGGTCGAACTGCTCGAGTTGCTCGATCTTTCCGAAGCGGCCGGGAAACTGGTCGGTGACTATTCGAGAGGGATGCGCAAGAAGGTGGCCCTGGCCGCGGCCATCATCCACAGGCCCCCGGTTCTGTTCTTGGACGAGCCGTTCGAAGGGGTCGATCCGGTCTCTGCTCGATTGATCCAGGATCTCCTTCGTCGCTACACGGCGCAGGGGGCAACCATCGTCTTCTCATCGCATGAGATGTATCTGGTTGAGCGGCTGTGCACCAGGATTGGAATCATGCAGCGGGGCGCCCTGGTCGTCGAGGAAACACCGCAAGGATTGTGTGAGCGCCTCGGGGTCGACACTGTCGAGGACGCATTCATCCTCGCAGTCGGCGGCGGCACCAGCACAGAAGGACTTGCGTGGTTGCAGAACTCGCCCGACTGAAGTTTCTCCTTACCTGGAATGGCCTAAAAAAGGATTGGCAGCGCCGGATCGGCCTCCCTGCCGTAGTCACGGCGATGGGGTGGATCTCCTGGAGACTCGCCACCGGATTCATCAGCCAGCACGGCCTCCTCTCTCCCCAGCAGTCCGGCGAGTTCTCGATGTGGGTCGCGCTCGGCTTCTTCTTCGGTTGGGTGGCGCTCCCGGTTGTGATATTCCCCCTCGATGAGACCCTCGACCCGGCTCAGTTGGCTGTGTTCCCCATCCCCCGGCCGCGCCTCCTGTTGGGGTTGGCGATCGCCTCATTGATCGGTCCGTCGGTAGTGGTGCCGACAGTCCTTGTTGGATCCAACGTTTGGCTCCAAGACGGGTGGGCCCGGGTCATCGCACTGGTGGCGGGAGTGGTCTTCATCGCCCAGATGGCGGTGGCCTCCCACCTCTTCACGGGAATCATCTCCGCCATGCTCCGCAGCCGGAGGGGCCGTGATCTGGCAGTCCTGGTTGTGGTCGGAATCGGCCTGTTCACCTTCGGCGGATACCAACTCGTCAGCGGAGAGGTCGATCGAATCGGAGTATCGGGCGCATTGGCGACCTACCAGATCACCGATTGGGCGGCGCTCCTCCCTCCAGTGGCGGCGCAGAGGGCAGTGGTTGAAGCACAAGCCGGCAACTGGGGAGCTTCGTTGGCCATGCTTGCGGCTGCGGGCGCCTGGCTCGTGATCATGGGCAATGCCTGGGGAAGACTGTTGACGTGGATGCTGGTCACTCCCGACCACTCCCCACGGCCGGACCGCGCACGACACCGCCGAGGAATGGCCGAGCGGGGTCTATGGGGACCTCGCTGGGTGCTTGCTCGCAAGGAGTTGAAGTTCTACATCCGGGATCCGAGGCAGCGACTCGTCTGGACAGGGACGGTGATATTCGTCGGCCTGGCAGTGGCTGTGCTCGTCGTTGGCACGGAGTCAATGGCCCAGTTCCGGAATTCGAGCTGGCTCCCGCTGCTGGCCCCGACCATGGTCCTGTTCGTGGGGCTCCCGATCGCGCTCAACCAGTTCGGTTGGGAACGTAACGCCGCCAGCTACCTGTTCGCCCTGCCGATCAAACCCCGCCACCTCCTGCATGGCAAGAACATGGCGATCGTCCTGGGGCTAAGCATCGAAACCGCGTTTCTCTCCATCCTGCTCGCCACTTTCAGCAACAGCTGGGATGTACTGAGGCTGGTCCCGGGGCTGGCAATTGCGGCCATCGGCAGTCAACTCGCCGTAGGCAACCTGGTTTCGGTCCTCAGCCCGCTGCGTCTACCGCGAGAGGGCACCGACGTATTTGCCCAGGCTTCGGAACAAGGTTGTCTCGCCCTGGTGGCCCAGATGATCTCGTTCATGCTGATCGGATTGCTGATGGTTCCGCCCTCTGTTGCGGTCGTCCTCACCGTCAGCTTCGGACAGGTTTTGTCGCCGCTCGTCACGACGTTGTTCGCAGCGGCCTGGGGTGCCATGTTGTACATCGGGTCCTTGTTCCTCGCCGGCTGGCTCCTGGGGCGAAGAGCCCCCGAAATTGTGAACTGGGTGCAGACCCACTAGCCCGGCTTCACCGGGCTAGTGGGCGTGGTACGTCATACGTTCTACGTCCGATCCAAAACACGTACCACGTACCACGCATAACCTTCCTCAATGCGATTGGGTATCGACCTCGATGGGGTTGTCGCTGATTTCAACGCCGGGTGGATTCGGCGGTACAACCTCGAATACGGTTCCGAACTGCCGACAGACGCGGTCAAGGCCTGGGATGCAATTCCCAGCCTCACCCATTTCGAAGACATGAGTGAATTCTGGACGTGGGCCCGGGACCACGACGGACACACCCTGTTCAGGCACCTCGACACCTATCCGGGGGCTGTCGATGCCCTCCGGCAACTGAGCAAGTGGCACGAGATCGTCATCATCACCACGAAACCGGCATGGGCCATCCACGACACGTTCGCCTGGATTGCCCAGCACCGAATACCAACCTCCGAAGTTCACATCAAGGATGCCAAGTGGAAAGTGGAGTGCGACTTCTACCTCGACGACGGTCCCCATGTGATCGACTCGCTCGTTAAGCACAGACCACAGGCAACGGTTTGTCGATTCGTCCGACCCTGGAACCATCCGGTTGCCGGGGTCGTGGATGTCTTCGACTGGGAACAGTTCGTCAACGAGGTCGACAGCGGCCCCCAGCAGCCAAAGTAGGGGTATCGTGAGCTTGTGGGCGGGGGCATCGCCCACTTCCCAGCAGATCAAGAACATCAAAGGAGAACCCGATGAAACGCAGTTGGACGATTCTGTTGCTTTTAGCGATGGTGTTGGCAGCGTGTGGGGGGTCTGGGTCCGAGACCACGGCGGCCACCACCGCGACTACAGGAGCCACTACCACCACCGCGGCGGAAACCACGACCACCGAGGCAATGGAGCCCGAACTCGGCACGGCCGAGAACCCGATCCAGGTGCTTTTTGTGCCATCGGTCGAGGCTGAGGTCATCGTCTCGGGCGGTGAGGTCATGAAGGCCGCACTAGAAGAGGCCACCGGTCTCGTCTTCGAGGTCTCGGTACCGACCTCCTATGCCGCGACCATCGAGGAGATGTGCGCGGCCCCCGACCGGACCATGGGCTTCATCCCCGGTCTTGGTTACGTGCTAGCCGCCAACCTGTGCGGTGTCGACGTCGGCTTTAAGGCGGTTCGTTTCGGTTTCGACGTCTACTGGGCCCAGTTCCTCGTGCAGCGCGACTCCGAAATCGATTCGCTCGATGACCTGGCTGGTCTCAGCTGGGCCTATCCGGATCCGGGATCGACCTCTGGCTACATGGTCCCGCTGCTCGAACTGCAGGACGCCGGAGTCGAGGCCGGAGCTACCGTCGAGGCGGGAGGTCATCCTCAGGCTGCTTTGGCGGTTTACCGGGGTGATGCTGACTTCGCGACCACGTTCTACAGCCCGCCGCTGCTGCCGGAAGGCAATTGGTCCGAAGGCGACGAGCCCGACATTCCCGCGGATCTCGTGTCGGAGTGCGCAGTGACCGCGGAGGATCAGCTTTGGTGTGGTGACTACCGGGTGCTCGACGCCCGTGCCTCCGCCCGAGCCGAGGCTCCCGACATCATCCAACGGGTGCGGATTCTGTCAATCACACAGGGGATCCCCAACGACACCCTGTCCTTCGGTCCCGACTTCCCGGCCGACATTCGGGCCCAGATCGAGGATGCCCTGGTCGCCTTCGCCGAGACGCCCGAGTGGGAGGAATCGATCGGCAACCAGGACTTCTATGGCTGGACCGGGATCAGTCCGGCTGACGACGCCGAGTATGACGGTCTGCGAACGATCGTCGACTTGGTCGGCATCAGCCTCGACAACATCTAGGAAAGCTCAAGCTGCAAGCCTCAAGTCTCAAGCCCGAATGCTCGAGACTTGAGGCTTGCGCCTGAACTGATCGCTCGTTTGACCAATGCTCCGGGTTGAAAATCTCACCAAGGTCTACGACGACGGGACCGTCGCTCTCAGAGACGTGTCCTTCGAGGTTCCCGATGGGCAGTTCCTCGCCATCATTGGCCTGTCCGGATCGGGCAAATCAACTCTGCTGCGGTGTATCAATCGCCTGGTGGAACCCACCTCCGGACGCGTCCTCTGGAATGGGGAGGATGTGACCGCTGCCACCCAGGAGGACCTGCGCTTGATTCGGCGTCGGATCGGCATGGTCTTTCAACACTTCAATCTCGTTCACCGCTCGAAGGTGATCACCAATGTCCTGGCGGGAAGGCTCGGCTACGTCAATCCTGCGTTGGCGATCGTGAATCGATTTCCCCGCGCCGACGTGGCCAAGGCCATGGCACAGCTTGAACGAGTCGGTCTCAGCGAGAAGGCTCGAGCCAGGGCTGACGAGCTGTCGGGGGGACAACAACAGCGGGTCGGGATCGCCCGAGCGATGATGCAGGACCCGCAGATGATCCTGGCCGACGAACCTGTTGCCAGCCTCGACCCCGTTCTGGCCCACTCGATCATGCAGTACCTCGAGCTGATCAACGACGAGGACGACGTGACCGTTCTCTGCAGCCTTCACTTTCTCGATCTCGTTCACAAGTACGCCGATCGTGCCATCGCCCTGAATCAGGGCGAGCTCGTGTTCGACGGAGCTCCGCAGGCAATCGACGACGCTCGGTTCAAAGACATCTACGGGCAGGAGGCAGAACGGGTTGGCTGATCCCGGCGGTGGCAAGCGCGCATGGTGGATGGGTCTGGCCATCGTCGCCGGTCTCATCGTGTTCGCTTACGGCTTCGCCGAGACCGAAATCAATCTCGACCAGATTCGCTCAGAACCCCGACGCGAGGGCCTGGTGCGGATTCTGCGGTCGCTGGCCCGGCCGGAGCTGATCGAGTACGACCTCGAGGACACCATCACCGACTGGCCAGTCCTGATCCCGTGCCAGGAGGGCGCAACGACCTCGCCCCCACCCGGAGATGGCCGCTACCTGATAATGGACCCTCCCTGCGCTGAGCCAAGGGCCGAAGTGACCATCGAAGGCTTCGGGTTTTCGGCCAACCAATTGGTACGCCTCTCCTTCGTCCCAGGGTCGGCTATCGAATTGCGCCTGGCCGACGTCCGGTCCGACGGCGATGGCCACTTCTCCGCGATTGTCCGTCTGCCAAACCGGCCCGACGAGAACGCTCAGGCCATTCGCGCCATCAGCAGTGAGCCGGTCGGGAGCCCTCGTTTCACAACGACTGCCCGGAACACACTCGAGAAGATCATCGAAACCGTCTTCATGGCCCTGGTCGCGACAACGTTTGCCACCCTGGTGGCGATTCCGCTCTCGTTCTTCGCGGCCCGCAACCTCATGGAGACCATCACCAGCCCGCTCACCAATGTGGCTATCGGGCTAATCGCGGCGCCACTTGGAGTCGCAGCCGGTGTCCTCGCGGCCCGCGGTGCCTCAGAAGTTGCCGGGGTCCTCACGAACAACTCTCTCCTCGCCCTTCTCGGTCTGGTGGTCGCGCCGCTCATCGCGTTCCGATTCGTTCGAATCGCCCTTCCCGCAGAAGAGACCGATCGCCCTACATCCGGTCAGCGGGCCATCCGAACAGTGCTGCTGGTCGTCTCCGCTCTTCTGGCGATCCTTGCCCTCTATCTCGCCGCCGACCTGCTGCAGGTCGGGGGCAATTGGGCACGGCCTTATCTCGGCCCGTTCGGATTCATGGCCCAGTTCTTCGCCACAGTTGGCGAGCTTCTGGAGTTCGGGGTGATTGTCGTTGCCACCCTGTTTGGAGCCGGTGCCCTGGTGATGCTCTCGAACCGACTCGGCCACAACCTCCGCCGTAGTCTTGCCCCAGGAGTGGTTCGTACGATCAACGTTCCCCTCGCCATGGCGGCCGGTGCCCTGCTTGCGTGGCTGGTCGCCCGGGCAATCGCCTGGTTCTACGAGTGGATTGACCCAGCCAGGACAACCTGGATTCCCATCGCGTTCGGGGCCACCGTCGGCCTGCTCCTCGCTCTTCGGTCGATTCGCAAGGATGCCGTAAACGTCGGCCTCGGCACGTACTACGTAACCCGGACCGTCTTCAACGTGCTCAGGGCCATTGAGCCACTGATCATGGCCATCGTGTTTGTCGTCTGGGTAGGCATCGGTCCTTTCGCAGGTGCATTGGCTCTGGGCCTGCACACGATCGCGGCTCTGGCCAAGCTGTATTCCGAACAGGTCGAAAGCATTTCGTCGGGTCCGCTCGAAGCGGTTCGGGCTACCGGGGCAAATCGCCTCCAGACCGTCGTCTATGCCGTCGTGCCCCAGATCATTCCGCCGTACATTTCGTTCACTATGTACCGCTGGGATATCAATGTCCGCATGTCCACCATCATCGGCTTCGTCGGAGGTGGCGGCATCGGCTTCTTGCTCCAGCAGAACATCAACCTTCTCAACTATCGGGCTGCCGCTGCCCAGATCCTGGCGATTGCGGTAGTGGTGTCGGCGATGGACTGGCTCAGTTCGAAGATCCGTCAGCGATATGTGTGAGCTTGACGATGGCTGACTTTTTGCGAAGACAACGGATCGAAAGGGAGAGGCTGGAGAACGATCTCCTCGCTCCGGCCGGCACTCGATCCGCTAACAGCAAGGGGCGAGAGGTTCCCGAAGAGCCCGACGAATACCGGACCGCTTTCGAACGGGATCGCGACCGCATCGTTCACACCAAGGCCTTCCGCCGGCTCAAGCACAAGACCCAGGTGTTCATCAACCCTGAAGGGGATCACTTCGTAACCAGGCTGACCCACACTCTGCAGGTGACCCAGATCGGGAGGTCGATGGCGGTGGCCCTGGGCCTCAACGAGGCGCTGACCGAAGCGATCTGTCTCGGTCATGACGTCGGTCATTCCCCGTTCGGCCACACGGGCGAAGAGGCCCTGACTCCTTATGTAGGACACGATTGGCTGCATTCAGCCCACAGCGTTCGAGTGCTATCACTGCTGGAACCGCAGAACCTGACTTTCGAGGTCATCGACGGGATCAGGGCGCATTCCTGGCGGGTCGACCCGCCTCCCTCCACTCCCGAGGGCTACCTGTGCCGCTATGCCGATCGAATCGCCTATCTGACTCATGACGTGGCCGACGCCATCCGGGCTGGAATCCTCGGTCTTTCGGATGTGCCGCCAGCGGCGCTCAACCGTTTCGGATCGACGAGCAGGGACTGGATCAACCAGATGATCAGGGCCGTCATTGACCATACGGTTGCCAACGGAAGCGTCGGCATGGACGCCGAGACGATGGCGGTCATGCACGACCTCCGTCAGTTCATGTTCGACAACGTCTATCTGCGACCGGAGGCCGAAGAGCAGAAACAGAGAGCCATCACGGTGATCTCCAACCTGATCGACTACTTCACGCATCACCCCGACGAAGTACCGGAGGGCACCACCGTCGAAGGCTCCGACCCGGTAACCGCCGCCATTGATTTCGTAGCCGGCATGACCGACCGCTACGCCATCCAAACTCACGACCGCCTGTTCAGACCGACACTCTTCGACTAACTGGGTGGTTGAAGCAAACGTCCTTTCCTCCCTCGGCCGAAGGCCGGGGAAGGTGGCCCGCCAACTAGTTGGCGGGCCGGAGGGGGCATGGTGAACCCGTCCGACTTCGTCTAAACCAACTCGACCGAAGTCACCGTCCCGCCGCCGGTACCGTGGCATATTGCCGCGATGCCCGCGCCCATCTGACAGCGACGAAGGGCATGGATCAGAGTCACCATGATCCGGGCGCCTGAGCAGCCGATCGGGTGTCCCAGAGCGATGGCGCCGCCGTTGACATTGAGCTTCTCGATGGGCACATCGAGGCGTCTCGTGAACAGGACGCTGTTGACAGCGAAAGCCTCGTTGTTTTCGAACAGATCGAAGTCGGCGATCGATTTGCCCTGCCGTTTCAGGAGCTTGTCGACAGCCGGAATCGGTGCCTCGGCAAAACGGTAAGGCTCTCCGGCCGCCCAGGCCGATCCCGTGATCCGGGCAAGCGGCTTCAGACCGTGCTCGTTCACTGCACGTTCCGAAGCCAGGATCAGTGCGGCGGCACCGTCTGAGATCTGGCTGGTGTTGCCGGCAGTGAGAGTGCCGTCGGACCGGAAGGCTGGTCTCAGAGCAGACAGCGACTCGACGGTCGTGTCGGGTCGGACTCCCTCGTCGACTGTCAACTGCTTGGTCTGCTTTCGGTCCAAATAGTCGACCGGAACAATCTCATCGCCGAACGCGCCCGACTCGGCTGCGGCTGCTGCTCTTCGATGGGACAAGGCTGCAATGTCATCCAACTCGGTTCGGGTGACCCCTTCCTCGGCAATGAGTCGCTCGGTTTGCTCCCCCATTGCTTCTCCCGACTCGGGATCGGAGAGTCCGTCCCGGGCCATCACGTCGAGCATCAACACCCCGACCGGCGCGTACTTATGACCCCAGCGGGTTCCGGCATCCTGATAGAAGCCGGTCGAAGACATCGTCTCCATCCCGCCGGCGAGAACGAGGTCAACCTCACCGGCCCGGATCTGGGAAGCGGCGGTCATCACCGCGGCCATGCCCGAAGAGCAGACCATGTCAACCGCCAGGGCATCGACGTGCCTAGGGATCCCGGCGGCGAAAGCGGCCTGTCGGGGCACCAGTTGTCCGTGGCCAGCCCGCAAGACGTGGCCCATGATCACGAGGTCGAGATCGTGTCCGTCGACTGCCGCCCTGTCGAGTGCAGCGGCCATGACCGGACCCGCCAAAGCAGGAGGCACGAGATCCTTTAAGGCACCACCAAACCGGCCAATAGCCGACCGCACTGCCGATACGACAAACACATCGGGCATATCTGGAAGCTAACAGGCCGTTGGTCGATGGCGACTCGGTCCGTAATTTGGCGGACGGCGATCACGATCCCCGAAATCTGGCGCAAGGCGAACGACAGGTGTTCGTCCTGGACGAATTGGCCGTAGACCTGTCCGTGGCGCGCCAAATTTGCGGTGGGTGGGGAGTCGGTTCACCCTACGGCAAGGCGAGGCGGAGGATGTCGCCGTTGAACGTCACCCTGGTCGGATCGGGCACCTGTGCTCCTGGACTTGCCATCAGGCTGTCGGCAGCCTTCACGACGAATCCAGCGTCGATCAGCAGGGGGAACACCGGGTGAAGGTCACTGAGGTGGAGATTCATCCGGCGGTCTCCCCGGTCAGCCGTCCAAGCCACGACCGCGGTCAATACTCCGATCGGGTCGCCGGCAAGGGGCACCACGCTCGACTCGATGTCATCCGCCGCGACTGCTGCATGTCCTCCTCCCGAGTCGAGGAATCTGCAACGCAGGTCGTCGCGGAGGTGCGGAAGGTCGGATTCCTCCACCGGATACCCGCTTGCTTCGAACACCTGGCCCTCGCCTCGATCGATCCGGGCCGGATCTCCTTCCAGATAGTGACAGTCCCACTTCACTTCCATGCCGAAGCGGGCGTAGAGGGCTCTCGCCTTGGAATCAAAGGAAGCGAGGGTCATCACCGGACGATCGCCGGGCACCAATCGTGACAGAAGTCCGGTGCCCACTCCCTGACCCTGATGGTCGGGGTCGACAAAGCAGTCCGACACCACGGTGGTTTCTCCGACCTGGCGCACTCCGGCGAATCCGACCAGCCGGTCGTCGATCGTCGCCACCATCATCGACCCGGTTCGGAGCACGTGACCGAACCAGTGGTTGTCGTTGAATGCGTCCCACGAATCGGCGGCCCACCAGATCCGGTGGACATCAGGGAGATCATCGCTGGTCGCGGGCCGAAAGTCGATCATCCGGTCATTCTGGACTGGATCACTTCGACGAGGGCGACACGCCGAAATGGGTAACTTTTGGCACATTCAATCGACTCGGCCTCATAGAGTCGGACTGCTCCCGAACCGGGAGCCCAATAGGAGGTATACGGCATGAAAGCCCGTCTTTGGACGATTCTGTTGCTAACCGCGTTTGTCGTGGCAGCCTGTGGTGGCTCCGATGGCGGCACCGGCGGGGACGATCTGCTGGCGCAGATCGTGGCCGACGGTGAAATCGTGGTTTCGACCGATCCCGCCTACCCGCCGCAGTCGGAGTTGAACCCCGCAACCAATGAGTACGAGGGATTCGACATCGACGTCGCCAACGAGATCGCCAGCCGGCTGGGCGTGACAGTCAGGTGGGAAACCCCGGCATGGGAGGCAATCACCTCGGGCAACTGGCAGGATCGGTGGCAGATGAGCGTGGGCTCGATGACAGTGACCAGCGAACGAGCCGAAGTGCTCAACTTCGCACCTGCCTACTACTACACACCCGCCGCGGTAGCGGTCCACGCGGACAACACAACCATCACCAACCTCGAGACTGACCTCGATGGCGCCACTGTTGGCGCCTGCGCAGGATGCACCTACGACTTCTTCCTTCAGAAGACGCTCGAGATCCCCGGCTACACCTTCAACTTCATCATCGACGACGCCGAGATCGTGACCTACGACACCGACTCCACGGTCGTATCGGACCTCGCCATCGGAGACGGCGATCGTCTCGACGCAGCTATCTCGTCGTTAACGGTGCTGGAGGGTGCCATAGCCGATGGTGTCCCGATCAAGGTTGTCGGGGAACCAATCTTCTACGAGCCGTTGGCTGCGGCCTTCGACAAGGCCTCCACCCTCGATGGCACATCGCTCCTGGCTCGGGTGAGTGAGATCGTCGATGAGATGCACGCCGACGGGACCATGGCGGAGTTGTCGATGGAGTGGTTCGGCGTCGACTTCACAATCTCCGGATAATGAATCCGACCGACCCCAAGGTGGATAGGCGCAGAAGGGAGGCGCTCGCGATGGCGAGCGCCTCCGTGCCTTTCAAGTTCAAGCTGGCAGCGGTGTGGCTGGCATTGTTCGGCCTGGTAGCAGTGCTTTTCGCCCTTTCCGGCTTCGACACGGCCTGGATGTCGGAGAACGTCGCGTTTATCGCCGGCGGGCTGCGGGTGACTGTCTTCATCGCGGTGGTCGCCATCGCGTTGGCGATAACCCTGGCTCTCCTCGGGGCCCTGGGAAGGCTTTCCAACAACCCGATCGCTTTCGGCGTGTCCGGGTTCTACACCTCGTTTTTCCGAGGCACCCCTCTCATCGTTCAGATGTTCCTCATCTACCTCGCCCTGCCGCAGATCGGTCGCAACGGGCCTCCGTGGCTCCGAGACCTGTTGATTCTCGATGCGGTGCCGGCCGGCATCCTCGCCCTCGGCCTCAATTACGGTGCCTACATGACCGAGATCTTCCGCGGCGGCATTCAATCGGTAGGCGGCGGTCAGGCAGAGGCCGCCGAAGCGCTGGGGATGAACTACTTCCAGAAGCTCCGAAGAGTCATTCTTCCCCAGGCAGTGCGCGTGATCATTCCACCTACCGGCAACGAGTTCATCGCGATGATGAAGGACACCGCTCTCGTCAGCTTCCTAGGTGCGACCGCCAGCCAGCTCGAAATCTTCCGGCGAGCTCAACTGCTGGGTCGGGCCGACAACCGCAATCTCGAAGCACTGATCGTGTCGGCGGCGATCTACTGGCTGCTGACCAGCATCTTCACCTATTTCCAGGGACGGTTGGAGAAACGGATTTCGACCGGCTACGTGCGAACGGGCGGTACCCCTGATCGGATCCCCGCAAATGGCTGACGCAGTTGTACGAGTAGAGGGTTTACGAAAGACCTTTGGCCATTTCGAGGTCCTCAAGGGAATCGACATGGAAGTCACCAAAGGCGAGGTGGTGGTCATCTTCGGTCGCTCGGGCTCCGGGAAGAGCACCTTGCTCCGATGCGTCAATTTCCTGGAAGACCCCACTGAAGGGACCATCGAAGTCGCTGGTATCCGGTTGACCGGTGGGCATCGGACCAGAACCAAGCGTGAGCAGATCCGCAGGTTGCGAGTGCACGCGGGAATGGTCTTCCAGGACTTCCAGCTATTTCCGCACATGACCACGTTGCAAAACGTCATGGAAGGGCCAGTCACCGTGAAGAAACTCGACCCCGAGGTTGCCAGGGTCGAAGCAATGAAATACCTTGATCAGGTTGGGCTGGCCGCCAAGGCCGACGAACATCCGATCCGGCTGTCCGGGGGCCAGAAGCAGCGTGTGGCAATAGCCCGGGCGCTCGCCATGGAGCCAGATGTGCTCTTGTTCGACGAGCCCACGTCAGCCCTCGACCCGGAGCTGACCGGCGAGGTTCTGGCGGTGATGAAGGAACTATCAACCGAGTTCCACAAAACCATGATGGTGGTCACCCACGAGATGGGATTCGCCCGCGAGGTTTGCAACAGGATGTGCTTCTTCCACGAGGGGATCATCCTCGAACAGGGGCCGCCTGCTCAGATGTTCAGCGCCCCCCGCTTCGACGAGACCAAGCGGTTCCTGCAAGCAGTTCTCTAGATCCCAAGTCTCAAGCCCCAAGCCCGACCCTTGCGCAGGGGCGTCTCACGTCTCACGTCAGGAGGCTTGGGACTCAAGAATTGACGCCGCTCCTCAGTCCTCCGATGGGATCGACGCGGCCATTGACGCGATCTCCTCGACGATCGCCTCGTTGGCCAGGGTGGTCACATCACCCAGTTGGCGATTCTCTGAGATGTCCTTGAGGAGGCGGCGCATGATTTTCCCGGATCGTGTTTTGGGCAGATCATTGGTGAACACGATCGACTTGGGCTTGGCGATTGCTCCGATCACTTTGCCCACGTGCTCTCGCAACTCTTGAAGCAGGGTCTCGTCACCAATGACGGTCCCTCGCAATGTGACGAAGGCAGCGATGGCCTGACCACTTATGTCGTCTTTCCTCCCAACCACAGCCGCCTCGGCTACCGCCGGGTGCGACACCAGGGCGGACTCGACTTCGGTCGTGGAGATGTTGTGACCCGACACCAGCATGATGTCGTCGACCCGGCCCAGCAGCCAGAAGTATCCATCGTCGTCGCGTTTGGCACCGTCGCCCGGAAAATACCGGCCGGGGAAGCGTGACCAGTACGTGGCCACGTAGCGGTCCGGGTCTCCATAGATGGTGCGGGCCATGGCCGGCCAGGGCTGATCGATGACAAGGAACCCTCCCCCGCCGAACGGAACCGAATTCCCATCCTGATCCACCACATCGGCTGACAGGCCCGGCAGCGGCCTAGTGGCCGATCCGGGTTTGGTGATGGTGATTCCCGGCAAGGGCGAGACCATGATGGCTCCGGTCTCGGTCTGCCACCAGGTATCGACGATGGGGCATCGCTCACCGCCGATGAGGCTCTGGTACCACATCCACGCTTCGGGATTGATCGGCTCACCAACCGAACCAAGCAAGCGGAGCGACGTCAAGTCGTGTCGCTGGGGATACTCATCACCCCACTTCATGAAGGATCGAATCGCGGTAGGGGCGGTATAGAGAATGGTCACCTTGTAATCCTCGACGATCTGCCAGAGGCGATCGGGCTCGGGGAAGTTGGGGGCACCCTCGTAGATGACTGATGTCGTGCGATTGGCCAGAGGCCCGTAGACGATGTAGCTGTGACCCGTTACCCAGCCGATGTCCGCAGCGCACCAGTAGATGTCAGAGTCGGCCTTGATATCAAAGACCTCATGATGAGTGGTGACGACCTGAGTCAGGTATCCGCCCTGGGTATGAACGATCCCCTTCGGCTTGCCGGTGGTCCCGGAGGTGTAGAGGATGTAGAGCGGGTCTTCGGCGTTGAGAGGCTCGGGATCGCAGAAGCCCGACTGGCTGTCGGTCAGGTGATGCCACCAGAGATCACGACCTGGCTCCATATGGATATCGGTGCCCGTTCGTTTGAGCACAATCACATGCTCGACGCTCGGAGTGCGAGCGACCGCCAGGTCGGCGTTGGCTTTCAGCGGCACGACCTTGCCGCCCCTCCAGGCTCCATCCATAGTGATCACGACTTTGCAGCTGGCATCAATGATGCGGTCGGCCAGAGCATCAGACGAAAACCCGCCAAAGACCGCGCTGTGGACGATTCCGAGCCGTGCGCAGGCAAGCATTGCAACCGGCAATTCCGGGACCATGCCCATGTACAACGCGGCAGTGTCGCCCTTCTTCAGCCCCAGGGACTTGAGGCCGTTGGCGAACTGGCCGACCATCGTGTGGAGGTCCCGATAGGTGAGGGTCCGGGAGTCGCCGGGCTCACCGATCCAGTGATAAGCGACCTTGTCGCCCGATTTTTCAAGATGCCGATCGAGGCAGTTGTACGAAAGGTTGATCTCGCCATCCGGGAACCAGCGATAGAATGGGGGATTGGAGTCATCGAGGGCTTCGATCGGGGGCGTAACCCAGCTGAGACGTTCGAGCGCCTGAGCCAGCCAGTAGGCCACGTAGTCGGCCTCGGCCTGCTCGTAGATGCCCGACTGAGCGTTGGCCGCGGCGGCAAAGGCGGGTGGGGGAGCAAAGACCCGATCCTCCCTCAATAAGTTCTCGAGTGGTTTGCTGCTCACGTTGCGACTCCTCATTCCTGTTGCCAACCCCGATTGGTTCAGAAACCTAATGCCCAAGGAACCTGAATAGCGCTGGGTGGGACAGGTTCCCTGATCGGACGCCGGTATTACAGCAATGGAGAACGGCTTACCTCAGGACCAGATAGGTTCCGACGCCGAGCAGGGCGAACCCGACGACCTTGCCCAGGTCGATCGGGTCCACTGCGGCCCCAAGAAGCCCGAAGTGGTTGATGACCGCTCCGACCACGAACTGGCTGACCGTAATCAGCACCAGGGCGGGTACCAGACCCAGGTCGCCCACGGATAGTGAAAGGGTGCCAATGATGACAAGGCCCAGAAGCCCGGCGCCATACACGTACCAGGGCAGCCCGGTTGCCGTCCCGAGGCTGCCGCCACGGGCGAGGAGCATAACCAGACCAATTACGACTCCGCCCGAGAAATAGGTGATGAAGGTCGACTCGAGCGTGCCCATTTGCCGCTGCATCACTCCCGTGAACTGCGCTTGCACCGCCACCGCCACCCCGCAAAGCACTGCCGCCCCAACGACCAGACCCGACCTCATGAATACCTCCACACCGCGTTCACATCTCCTTCACAGCCGGCCGCCACAGTTTGGCTATGTCCAGAACAAGGAGAGTCAATGAATAGGACAGCGCGACTACTGGCGATCTTGCTGACAGTTGTGATCGTCGGGGTCGGAATCTACGCCGCCTACGAGACGGGCTTCGACAACGGGGCCGTGGCGGCCACGGTTGCCGGGGATAACGGAGCCAGCACAGTCGTCGTCCCGATCGGCGGTTTCAGAGGTCCTTATGGTTGGCATGGCGGGTTTGGGTTCTTCCCGTTCTTCCCAATTTTGTTCTTCATCCTCATCTTCAGTCTGTTCCGGCCCTGGCGCTGGGGTGGCGGGCCCCGCCGGGGATCGAACGGCGGGAGCGGATGGGGACCTTCTCGCGAAATGATGGAGGAGCGAATGAACGAATGGCACAAGCAGGCCCACAATGAGGGCGATGCCAACCGTCCTGGTAGTTGACGACGAACTGAAGATCGCCCGCCTGATCCGGGACTACCTGGAGCAGGCGGGCTTCGTCGTAGCAACCGCGTCCGATGGCAAGGGCGCGATCGCCTCGGCCCGTCAGATGAAACCGGACTTGATCGTCCTGGACCTGGGCCTCCCGAATCTCGACGGCCTCGACGTCATCAGGGCTCTGCGGATGGGGTCGAACGTCCCGGTGGTCGTGGTCACGGCCCGGGCCGACGAAGCAGATCGAGTGGTCGGCCTCGAACTCGGTGCGGACGACTACGTCGTCAAGCCTTTCAGTCCCAAGGAATTGGTGGCCAGGGTCCGGGCGGTGCTTCGTCGAACAGCGGCGGCTCGACTCGGGGCAGAGATCATCCGGACCGGAGACCTGACCCTCGACATTCCCAGGCGAGAGGTTCGACTCGACGCCAAAGTCATTGTCCTCACCGCCACCGAGTTCGACCTTCTACATGCGCTGGCCCGCCAACCGGGTCGGGTGTTCACCCGGGGACAGCTCCTCGAAGCAATTCACGGCGTCGCCTTCGAGTCCTACGAGCGGGCGATTGACGCCCACGTCAAGAACATCCGTCGCAAGCTCGAGCCCGAACCCCAACGACCCCGGTTCCTGCTCACGGTTCACGGAGTCGGTTACAAGTTGGCCGATGCCTGACCGGGGTGCCTGGCACGGGCAACCGCCGTGGTGGCCGGAGGGGAAGGACTGGCCCCGCCGGGCCAGACGGCGGCGCTCCTTGGTCTTCGTCCTGATCGTGGTCGGGGGGTTCGTTGGCTTCGGTTTCGCACTGGGCTCCAGCTTCCATCGACCCTGGTTTCTCTGGCCTTTGGGAGTAATCGCATTCGTCTTTTTTGCCCGATTCGGCCGGCCCCGCCTCTTCCCCGTCGGCCGACTCGTGGAAGCCGCGGCCCAACTCTCGAACGGTGACTACTCGGCGCGAGTCCCCGAGGTCGAAAGCGGTCCGATGCGCCAAGTCGTCAGATCCTTCAACGGGATGGCAGAGCGGCTCGAGAAGTCCTCCGAGCAACGGCGTCGCCTCCTGGCCGACGTCGGCCATGAACTGCGCACTCCGCTCACCGTCATTCAGGGCGAACTCGAAGCGATGGCAGATGGAGTGCACCCGTTGTCTTCCGAGCAAATCGAAATGCTCCTCGACGAGACCCGGTTGCTGGCGAGGCTGATCGACGATCTCAGAATTCTTTCGTTGAGCGAAGCCGGAGAACTGAAGCTGGACATCGAACTGATCGAGGGAGGAACCCTCGTGGCCGATGCAATAGCGTCGTACCAGGCCCTGGCTGCCCGCTCCAACATCACTCTCACGGCGACAGCCGACACCGGCTCGTTTCTCGCCGATCCACTGAGACTGCACGAGGTCCTGGCCAACATCATCGCCAATGCGATCCGTCACACTCCGGCTGGCGGAACTGTCACCTTGACTGCGACAAGTTCTCCGACAGGTTGGCTGTTCTCGGTCCGGGACACCGGGACCGGCATCCCCGCTGAGGATCTCCCCTTAATCTTTGAGCGCTTCGCCAAGGGTGCAGACTCGCACGGAACCGGCCTGGGGCTGTCTATAGCCCGGGAATTGGTCCAGGCCCATGACGGCGAGATGACAGCCTCGAGCATCGTCGGACAGGGAACAACGATCGAATTCTCGATCCCCCCTGTCCGGGTACCGTGATGCTGTTTCTCAAGCGGTTCTGGGAACCGGTCGCCACGGGTGAAGTCACCGTTACTTTCCGACGATGGAAAGGCCAGCAAGTGCTGGCCGGGCGCAGGTACCGCACGCCCGCGGGGATCATCGAGATCGAGTCGGTATCGACCTGGGCGGAGGAGAACGTCACCGACGCCGATGCCCGGCGGGCGGGTCACGCCGACGTCCAAAGCCTTCTAGCCGACCTTCCGGTGCGGCCCGGCCTGCCGCTCTATCGGATTCAATTCCATGTCGTTGAAGATCCCGATCCACGGGCGGAACTGGCAGCGAGCGCCGACCTCACTCCAGCAGACATCGTCGAAATCTCCCGGAGGCTGCACCGACTCGACCGGGCGTCACCGCACGGGCCGTGGACTATCGCGGTTCTCGAAATGATCGAGAGTCACCCGGGCAGGAGAGCGCCCGACCTTGCTGCTCACTTTGGGCGGGAAACCCAGCCGTTCAAGACCGACGTCCGCAAGCTGAAGAACCTCGGTCTCACCCTTAGCCTCAAAGTCGGATATCGGCTCTCTCCCCGCGGCGAGGCGTATCTCTCGACGATCCGGTCGGGTTAGAGCCCTTTTTCGTCCAGATCGCGACCGTCGCCGGTTGGACCGTCTTGCTGAGGACATCGAGGAGACCGCTGGTCACGAGATCGAGGTCACCCGATGCCCGCAGTCTGCTTGCGAACGCCGCCGTTTCCTGTTCGCCATCGAATCGGGCCCGGTTGAAGCGCCGGTCCACCTTTCGCTGGACGAGCCTGCGGAGAGGGCTGAAGACAGCGACCGAAGCCATGGTCGAGGCGGCGACGGCCAGCGATCCTGCCTCCGGGAGCAACGCTTGCACGGCGACCACACCCAGGACAAACATCAACGTCAACAGTCCACCAACGACGGTGTAACTGACGGTCCTCGAAACAAGATGATTGAGGTCGTAGAGCCGGTACTTGGTAATCGCGATCGCAGAGGCAATCGGAATCACAAAGCCGGCGAACGCTGTCACCGCCACCAGCCAGCCCACAGCCGGATGGTCACGAGAGAAAACAATCGAAAGCCCTAATGCAATCGAGGCCGGGACAAGCATCAAACCGGCTCCGAACATGATCCATTTGGTCTGCTGACGTTCCGTCGTAGTGGCATGCCACCGGTAGCGAATCGCCTGGGCAAGCAGCATAAGAACTAGTGGGGCAATTCCTGCGACCAACGCACCTGGACGGCCACCGGCATCGATCGAGTCCGGATCAACCAACAGGCTTCTCAAGTTGAGGCCGACGTCTGGAACTGCGACAAAAACACCAATGGCAGCGAGGCCTGCCCAACGCGACCACGAAGGTACCCACCTTCCGTTCGGAAACAGGAGCAGCGTGGTGACTGCACCGGCGAGGCACAAGACCTCGATCGCTTCCGCCCACGGTGCCCATCCCGGCGTCGCCCGAAGTCCCATGGTCACCCCGCCGTTGTACATGTAAAGACCGACCAAGCCCCACCCGAAGAACAGCGGAAACGCCTGGCCCTTGGTGCCAAGGTAGAGCCAGACCGAAGCAGCGACCGCCAGCGATGTGGGCAGGATCAGAAGCGTCCAGATGAGCAGTTCCTTGCTGATCCCCCGCGACGTGAACATGACGGTGAAGGATGGAATATCAACTAGATCCGGGGTTCGTAGAACCCTCAGGAAGCCGACCGTGCTGGCTACGACCGCCGCCAGCATGACTGGCGGCCACGCCCACCTCAGGACTCGGGTGCTGGTTGAGGTTTCGACTCTTCATCCTGATGCAAGGACATGACGCGATCGTTACGGAACCTCTCCGAGCTTTCGCAACTCCGGCAAGACTTCGGAGCCGATCATGCTGATTGTGCGGTCGGGGTGCGTCGAAGCGACCTGAATCGAAACCACATCGGCTTCCACATCGGTCACCAGCGGCCGGTAGGCCTCGATGAGCCCGGCGGCGTCTTTGACCACGGCGTACTTCGAGAGGATCTCGCCGCGATCCATCTCGTCGGCCCTCTGGCGGAGGACCATGGGATCTACCTCTTCCAGGCGGCCCGGTGCCCGGAGACCCCGCATCGAGCCAAGAGCGTCCCAGGCTTCGGCGCCGGACCCGGCTAACACGACCCATCGCGTGGCCATGACCGAACCGCGTGAGTCTCGATTGCCCTGGAAGGGCTTGATGATCTTTGCGAGCGCTTCCTCGGGTTCCTTCACCGACGCGATCAGACCCTCGGTGTTCTTGCCTGCGAACGTCGCCGACTGCTCACCCCCCGCCGCCATCCAGATCGGCACACCATGGGTGGGCGGACTGTATAGCTTCGCTTTGCGGCACTGGTAGTAGGTTCCCTCGAAGTCGAGTTTCTCGCCAGCCAGAAGCCGGTGCATGATCTCGAGGGCTTCGCGCATACGGCGGATCCGCTCGGCGTAGCCGGGGAACTCATAGCCCAGGGGCCCTTCGTTGATGTTCTCGCCGGTGCCGACACCGAGGACGAACCTTCCGCCTGAAAGACGATCGACCGTTGCCGCCGCCTGCGCGATCAGGGCGGGGTGATAGTGAAAAAGCGGGCAGGTCACCGAGGTTGCGAACATCAATGACTCGGTCCGGGCAGCAGCGGCTCCCAACCAAGTCCACACAAACCCGGCGGCGGAGTTGTCGTCGACCCAGGGATGGAAATGGTCAGAGGCCGTGACCATGTCGAACCCGGCCTTTTCGGCCAGCACCGCCTGATCGATCAGTACTTCGGGTTGATATGACTCATGTGATGCCAGCCAAGCAAATTTGGGCATCACCCGATCTTATGTCTTTGGCGACGGTGCGAGGAACTGTGCGTCCGGAGGTCGCAGACGCCAGACGCCAGACGCCAGACGCCAGACGCCAGACGCCAGATTGCCTCGGTCGCAAGGACCTAGCTGCTCGCTCGCCAGCGGCGGAGGAGCAACAAACCCAGACTGGCGACGGCCAACCCCTGTACCCACTCGCCCCAAAGGGTGTAGAGGGTCCGGGTGCCGTCGGAAAGCCTTAATTCGGTGGTGATGACCCTCTCCTCGAGAAACCCGGCCACCTCTCCCACCTCGCCACCAGTGATGAAGGTCGACTTGCCCGTCACCGCCGAGTGCACCACCGCCAGGCCAAGTTCGGCGGATCGCATCCGCGTCATGTCGATGAACTGGTCGGAGACCGGCGTGAACTCGTAGCTGCCCTCATTGGTAGCGACGACCAGCAACTGCGCCCCGGCGTTCGCCTCGTCCCGCCCGTAGCGCCCGAAGGCGGCCTCGAAGGAGATCACCGAGCCGACGCGGCCCATGGGCAGACCGAAAACGACCGCCTCGTCGCCTCGGATCATGTCCCGCGGTACCTGATCCAGGGCCGGTATCCAATCGAACAACGGACGCGCCGGGATGTACTCACCGAAGGGAACCGGGTGCCGCTTCCGATACTCTCCGACGATCTCACCATCGGGACCGAAGACCACGTTGGCGTTGATCCACTCTTCATCCGAGATCGGCCGGTCCCCACCGGCCAGAAGATAGGCACCGATTCTCGCCGCTTCGGCTCCGATCGCCTCTGCAACGTCAGGGTTCAATACGGGATCAGCGTTGAGGCCACCGGTCGAACCTTCGGGCCACACAACGAGATCAACCGAACCCGTGGGAATCGTGCGTGTAAGCGCCAGGTGCATTTCATAGGTGACACGGCGCTCGTTGAAACAGTGGGTGAGCGGGCACGGTGTCGAGCCTTGAACGATTGCCACCCGGATCGGGGGACCCTCAGGTATGGCCGGCCAGATTGCTCCTCCGACCGTCATCATGGCGACCACGATCGCTGGCCCGATCGCCTCGACCCGGAGGCGGCGCTGCTCGACCGCCACGACCGCTCCCGCCGCGAGCGCCACCAACACCAGGCTCCACCCGCTGACGCCAACCCATTGGGCGGCGCCCCGGGGCCAGGAATAGGGAGCGATCGAATAACCGGCTAGTCCCCACTCGAAGCCGCCGACGGGGAATCGCACCCTGATCGCCTCCATCACGGCCCAACCCCCCACCGCTGCGATCCACCAATGCGAGGCAGGCCAGGCCCGGGCTCGGCCCAACAGCCAGCCGAACAGACCGAAGAAGGCCCCGAACACAATGACCAGAGGCATGACGGCGATCAGTCCAAGTTCGCCTACCCACCAGATCAATCCGGCAAAAAAGGCCCAGCCGAAAGCCAAACCGCCCACGCCCGGGCGCGGGCTGGCGCGGAATCCCCACAGCAGCAAACCGAGAGCCGGAACCACGAGCACTCCCACTCCGAAGGGAGGGGAGGCGAGAACCATGAGAGCCGCGGCCGCCAGGGCCACCAGGACAGACCGCACACCCGGAATTGTACGAACACCTCCGAGCCGACACCTCCCAGACGGTTTTGGCGCGGAGTTGTGCTCCCCCGGTGTCGATTGTCCGCGCCAGAACCCCTACTGCCTGCCGACTACTGCCTACTGCCTACTGTTCCCCTGGCATGTACCAAAAAGAAGTGTGGGTCGCACTCAAGGCGGCCCGAGCCGGGGCAGCCGTCGTTCGTCAGGCTTTTGGGACGAACCTTGTCACCCAGTTCAAGAGCGATGCCAATCCGGTGACGGACATCGATCACGCCGCCGAAGAGCACGTTCTCAATGTGATCCAACACCACTTCCCCGAGGATTCCGTGCTCGCCGAGGAGAGCGGTGGGGCCGCCTGGGAGTCGGGCCGCGTCTGGCTCGTCGACCCGCTGGATGGAACCGTGAACTTCATCCACGCCGTTCCCCACGTTTCGGTGTCGGTCGCGCTGTGGTGCGACGGAAGTCCCACAGCTGCAGTCGTCATCGACGTGATGCGCGGTGAAGAACTGACCGCAAGCAAGGGCGGTGGCGTCTTCTCGGGGAGCAACCCGATAGCGGTTTCGACGCAGCTCGAGCTCTCGCACAGCCTCATTGCCACAGGGTTCGCTTACGACCGCAACGTTCATGGACACGCCTACGCCGAGAACATGGGTCATGTCCTCACGCGGGCACAAGGGATCCGACGCCTCGGAAGTTCAGCCCTCGACTTCGGATGGGTCGCGGCCGGCAGGTACGAGGGCTACTGGGAATTCGGACTGCAGCCTTGGGATGCGGCAGCCGGGATTCTGTTGGTGACTGAAGCCGGGGGCCGGGTCACCAACCATCGCGGTGGTGCGTTCCGGTTAGGTGATCCCGGAGTAGTCGCCAGCAACGGCTGGATTCACGACGACCTCCTTGCCGCCGTGCAGATCGCACCACCGGACCACATCCAGTGACGGTGCAGCTCGTTCGGGCCCAGGCAGTGCTCGGCCACGACGGAGCCGACGCCCTTCTGATCGATGACGGATTCGTCGCAGCCATCGGCCGGTCGGCGGACCTGGCGCGAAGTGAGATCGCAACCTTCGATCACGCGACCGGAATCCTTGCCCCGACTTTGCACGATCATCACTTTCACCCGATTGGATATGCGTCGGCCGTCGGTGGTCTGTCTCTCAAGAACGCCGTCGATTTCGATGACCTGGCCTCGAGGCTGCAAGCAGCGGCCGATCTGCTCGAACCAAACCAGGCTTTGATTGGCAACCGGCTCGACGAAGAGCGCATGGCCGAGAAGCGCCTGCCCACTCGCCTCGACCTCGACCGTGCGGTCCCCGAGCACCCAGTCCTGCTCTACCGCTACTGCGGCCACGTTGCGGTCGCCAACACGGCTGCGTTGAAGCTGGCCGGTCTCGAAGGCAACGGGATCCTCAGCGAGGACTCCATCCAACCGGTCTCCAATGCTCTGGCCGGAGTCCAGCCCATCCTCGAACCCGAAGCGGTACACCGGGCCCTCGCCGGCCTCCCGAGCCTGGGACTCGGGACGATCACAGCCATCGTGTCGGTCGGCGAGCCACTGTGGTGTGGGGTCTCCGATGAGATCGAGACCTTGCTGTCGGTCGCGGCAGGTCTGCCGATCGACTTCGAGACGCTCGTGATCGCTTCGACCCCGAGCGAACTCGAGGTGGCGGCGAAACGGCTGGAGGACGGTCCCCCCAACGTCAGCTTCTTCGGATGGAAGGACTTCGCCGACGGCAGTCTGGGGGGTCGGACCGCCGCTTTGTACGAACCCTACAGCGACGATCCCGGCAACACCGGGATACTGCGCTTTGACGCTGATAACGCCCGGAAGATGGCTGACACCTGCCTCGGCCTCGGCGGGACCGTGGCGATCCACGCCATCGGCGACCGGGCCAATGATCAGGTGCTCGACCTAATGGGGTCACTGGTCAGCAACGGTGCCGACCAAACTCGGCTCCGCATCGAGCACGCTTCCGTGCTGACCCCCGATGCCATCGACCGGATGGCCGCCCTGGGGGTGACCGCCTCGGTGCAACCGGCGTTCCTTGCTTCGGAGGTGGAGTGGCTCGGCAAGCGATTGGGCCCCAGAGTCGAGCGCACGTACTCAATGAAGGCCCTGTTGGCGGCCGGGGTCCCGATGGTGGGCGGTTCTGATTGCCCGGTCGAACCACCAAACCCGTGGGTCGGTATCAGCGCCGCCGCCGGTCCCGGGCGGCTGGGTCCCCGAACTGCAATCGACCTCTTCGGCGCGGCGTTGGCCGCGGGAGACAGGGCCGACTTTCTCGTGATCGATCGCGACCCGATTGCGTCACCTGATATCGGGGCGACGAAGGTGGTCGCCGCCTATCGCAGCGGCCAACCGCTCGACTTGATTGACGAGTTGCCGTTTTCGTAGGGCCTGCCTAGTACCTACTGGAGAACCGCCAGGGGATCGTTTACGCGGTTCCGCCGGGGGATCGTTTACATCTGGATGATCCTTCCCACTGGATTGGGAGGATCAGTGGTCGGGTTCGGGGCGGAGGTGGAGCGTCGTGCCGAGGCGGTACGGCTGGTCCGTGACGAAGGGTTGACGGTGGTGGCGGCGGCGGCCCGGGTGGGTCGAACCCGTCAGTGGTTGGCGAAGTGGCTCGACCGAGTCGATGCCGGTGAGGGGCTGGGAGACCGGTCCCGGGTGTCGTCGACATCGTTTCAACCACTCGGCGACGAAGTCGTGGCGCTGGTGCTCGACTATCGGAATCGGCTCGAGGCTGATCCTATGGCGTCGTCGGGTGGTTTAGCGATCCTGGCAGCGATGGAACGAGACGGCTCGTGCCGCCGGCGCTGCGTTCGATCGAGCGGATCGTGACTGTCCATGGGAGATCCCGGCCCTCGACCAAGAAACGATCACGGTCGACGGTGCCGGTTCTGCCGCTTCCCAAGGTGAAAGGCCGGCCAGGGGTGTGGCAGCAGGGCGACTGGGTCCAGAACCGCTACCTCACCGGTGGAGTCCGCTACGACTCGTTGCAAACCATCGACGTCGGATCACAGGCGGGAATCGTCCGCCAATACCCGGGACCGCAAGGTCCTCAACGTGGTCGAATGCCTGATCGAACACGTGTGGCCGGTGCTGTCGATCCCGTACGCGTTCAGTGTCGACAACGCCTTCTCCAGCACGACCCACCGTGACAACCCATGGACTCTGTTCATTCGGACCTGTCTGTTCTTCGGGGTCGAACCCGTCATCTCCCCACCGTACGAGCTGGGTTGGACCAACACCGTCGAAGGGTTCAACAACCTGTGGCAGGCCCGCACCATCGCCCAACACCGCTACGACACCCTCGAAGCTCTCGCCGCGCACAGCACCCTCTTCAACACGTGGGCAAACCACCAGCGGCCCATCCTCGACCCCGGCATCTGCGGCACCCGCTACCCAGCAGAACTCACCGGCCAACACCGCACCGACCTCACCTGGCCGCCCGACCTCTTCATCACAGACCACCAGGACTCCAAAGGACGACTCAACATCCCCCTCACCACCGGCCGGCTCACCTTCCTCCGCCGGGTCAAACAACGCCACATCACCATCGCCCACCGGCCCTGGCACATCGACCTACCCGACCACGCCCTCGTCGTTGCCTCCATCACCACCAGCGACGCCACCCTCACCCTCCGCCACAAAGCACAAACCATCACCACCCACGACTACCCCATCCACCAGCCCATCTCCACCCCCTACAAGACACCCCAACCTGCCAGCATCTACCACCACGCGTAAACGATCCCCAGGCGGTCATAGACGACCTACAACACGTAAACGATCCCCCGGCGGGTTACCCCTACTGCCTACCGCTTACCTGCCTACTACCTTTCCCCCATGTTCGACTACACCAAAGTGACTCCCGAGGGCATTTCCACCAATATCGACCGGGCTCTGTCAGCCGCAGACGAAATGGTCAAGGGTCTAGTGGATCCGAACAGTCCGCGCACCTATGCAACGGTGATGCAACCCCTCGACGACATCTCCGACCTGTTGCAGCGCGCTTTCGGCGAGACCGCCTTCATGGGGTATGTCCACGTCGACAAGAACGTGAGGGACGCGGGCAATGCAGCCGAGGAGAAGATCCAGAAGTGGGGCGTCGAGTTGGTGTTCCGCTCGGACCTCTATAGGGCAGTTAAAGACTTCAGCCAAAGCCCCGAGGCGGTCGGCCTCACGGGTGAGAGGGCCCGATTTCTCCAGTTCTGGCTGCGCGACCTGCGTCGGGCCGGACACGAACTCGAAGAGGCCACCCGGGCCGAGGTCAAGCGACTTACCGAGCGCATGGTTGAAGTCGGAATCGCGTTTCAGCGCAACATCGACGAGCACAAGGACTATCTGGTTGTCACGAAAGACGACCTCGAGGGAATGCCGGACTCCTATATCGAGAACCTGGAGCGCGGCGACAGCGACGACACTTACCGCATCGGTCTCTCATATCCCGATGTCGTCCCGTTCATGGAGAACTCGCCGCGGCGCGACCTTCGCGAGCAGCTCTATCGCAAGTTCAACAGCCGGGCGGTCGAACCAAACCGGCCACTTCTGGAGGAGGCTGTCGGGACACGCTCCGAGATAGCCGCCCTGTTCGGGCAGGCCTCCTGGGCCCACTATCAAATGGAAGAGAAGATGGCCAAGACCCCGGAAGCCGTTCGCGGCTTCTACGCGGCTCTGGTCCCGGGATTGACCGAGGGAGGCGAGTCGGAGATCAAGGTCATGGAGGGCCTCCTCAACAGCGACGGTCACGCGACTCCGCTCCAGATCTTCGACCGAAGCTACTACGAGACCCAGCTGCGCAAGACCGAGTACGGGGTCGACCCGATGGAGGTGGCTGCCTACTTTCCCCTCCAGCAGGTCCTCGATGGAATGCTGAATCTGACGGGCGATGTATTTGGAGTGGAATACCGCAAGGTCGAGATACCCGTTTGGCATCCCGACGTGCTCACCTACGCGCTCCACGATCGTGAGTCCGGCGATCTGATCTCACACTTTCACATGGATCTCTATCCCCGCGAGGGCAAGTTCAGCCACGCAGCCGCGTTTCCGCTGGTCTCGGGCCGGCGCCTTTCCGACGGGACGTACCAAAAGCCCCTCTCGGCCATCGTCGCCAACTTTACCAAACCGGGATCCGATCGACCCTCGCTGCTCCAGCACAGTGAGGTTGAAACGTTCTTCCACGAATTCGGTCACATCCTCCACCAGACGTTGACCAAAGCCGAGACGACCCGCTTCTCTGGCTCGTCGACCGAGAATGACTTCGTTGAAGCGCCTTCTCAGATCATGGAGAACTGGACCTGGCGACCCGAGATTCTTCGCCGGTTCGCACGTCACTATCAGACCGGCGAGACGATCCCCGATCGACTGGTTGATCAACTGGTGGCGGCCAAGAATCTGAACATCGCCTTGCTCACCCTCCGGCAAGCGAGCTTCGGCTTGCTCGACATGTGGCTGCACGACGAAGCACCAGAAAAGGACCTCGACCAGATTCAGCAGAGGGCAACCGACGTGAGCCTGTTCCCGGCGCACGAGGGGACCTTCTTCCCCGCCAGCTTTGGACACCTTCTGAGCGGGTACGACGCCGGCTATTACGGATACCTGTGGTCCGAGGTTTACGGCGACGACATGTGGAGCCGTTTCGACACCGAAGGCGTCGACAACCCCGAAGTTGGACGCGAGTACCGGCGGGCGATTCTCGAGAAGGGTGGATCCGTCGACGGTATGGACATGCTGCGCGAATTCCTGGGCCGCGAGCCCAACAACCAGGCCTTTCTCAAGCGTCTCGGGATTGGAACCAAACCGGCTTCCTAGGCGTATAAATACTTGAGAGCCAACGGTGGCGGCGGCCGAATGGACGCCCTTTACGGGGGGTTTACCCGCCGGCACTAAGACTCTCTTGAAAACCGGGCCATCCGTTGAAACGGGGGCCCCGCCCGAAGCAGGCGCCGCATAAAGCCCGCCTGCAGAGCGGGTCTCCTGGTCGAGACCGATGGCAACTCGGAAGAAACCGCGCTTAAAAGCGGTTGAATCTGGGTATCGGCCGCCAGGAAAGGAGGCCCCAAGAACATGTCAGACACACTCAAAGGTTCAGCGATTCGAGGCATGACTCGGCCATCCCGTCGTTACGGCCAAGATCGAGTTTGCTCGGATCCTGAATGCGAAACCCGTTTGAGCCAATACAACCGCCGCGACTATTGCTACAGCCACGCTCCAGTCAAGTTTCCCCGTGTGAGGGGTCGGATCCTCCCCGAAACCACTTGATTCCGAGCGGCCCAGTGCGAGTTGCTACGCAACGACCTGTGGCGCTCAACGAACTGTGGCTCTTAGGAAGTTCGCGGCGACGAAGGTTGGCCTTCTAGCGTCGCTGGGTCAGGTTCTCTCCCCCTCCCCCGACACTGCGAGCGCCTAGAAGACGAGGCCCCGGCGCCCCCTCCGCCGGGGCCTCCTCGTTTCTCTCGCAGACTCAGGTGAAGCTTTCATTTGCAGCCCCACCCCGGGTGGGGCTGGCTCTGGTCGTGAAGGAAGTCCACAAGACGTCCGCCCGCAACCGACTCAAGACGGTTCGAGGAAGGGAATGGGACTGCAAACCGGAATGGTCACCGGTGACAACCTCCGGACCGCAAATGCAGTCGCCCGCGACGTAGGAGTCGACATCGTGATCGCCGACGTGCTCCCGGCGGACAAGATCGACGAGGTCGGATCCGTCCAGCGCCAGGGACGCACTGTCGCGTTCGTCGGCGATGGAATCAATGACGCTCCGGCGCTTACTGCTGCTGATCTCGGGATTGCCATCGGAACCGGAACCGACGTCGCGGTCGAGGCCGCCGATGTGGTGCTCATGTCGGGTGACCCCCTGCTGGTGGCGGCAGCGATACGTCTCGCACGGAGAACTCTGGCGACTATCAAGGGAAACCTCTTCTGGGCGTTCGCCTACAACCTGGCCGCCATTCCTTTGGCAGCATTCGGTTTGCTCGATCCCAGGATCGCCGCCGGCGCCACGGCCTTCTCGTCGGTTTCGGTATTAGCCAACAGTCTCCGTCTGCGCTCCAACCAACCAGTCGGCTAGACGGTCACCGGGCTTCTCGCATACGCTGGAGCCATGGGTGAGACTGTTGAGTTCGCCTCCAACGGAAAGACCGCCACAGCCTGGATGCAGTTGCCACAGTCAGGTCGCGGCCCGGGCGTCGTGGTCATTCAAGAGTGGTGGGGATTGGATCCGCATATCAAGGATGTCGTCGAGCGTTTCGCCCTTGAGGGGTTTGTAGCTCTCGCTCCCGATCTCTATCACGGCGAGGAGACGGCCGAACCCGACGAGGGAGAAAAGTTGATGATGGCGATGGACCTCGAGCGGGTCGCCAGCGATATGAAGGGGGCCGTCGATTTTCTGGCGGCGCATGCGGCAGTTACCGGACCGGGAGTTGGAGCCGTCGGTTTCTGCATGGGAGGAGGGTTGGTGTTATGGCTGGCGTGCCTCTCCGACAAGGTGACAGCGGCGGTTCCCTTCTACGGGGGGCCCTGGCCCGAGGAGTCGCCGAACTTCAAGGCTTCCGTGGCGGCGTTCCAGGGGCACTACGCCGAGCACGACGACTGGGCCGGACCTGATCTGGCTCGGCAACTCGAGAGCCAATTGCAGGAACTCGGGCTGGTCGCCGAGTTCTTCGTATATTCGGGAACCACGCACGCTTTCTTCAATGACGACAGGCCCGAAGACCACGATGCCGAGGCGTCGCAGATCGCCTGGGCGCGGACCCTCGAGTTCCTCAATAGCCGGCTTCGCTGATAGGTCCTTGCTTGCCATTCCTCCGTTCCCCATGATCGGATAGGGTGTCCGAATGACGCACCTTGAATGGGTCCGCCATCCAGAGCTGCGCAACCCCGTAGCGGTGCTGGCCTTCGCTGGTTGGGGGGATGCCGGCGATGCCTCGACCGACGCGGCCCGCCATCTCATCGCGTCGTTCGAAGGCGACGCCTTCGCCCGGATCGACCCGGACGAGTTCTACGAATTCCAGACCCGGAGACCCGAAGTCGAGATGACCGAGGCGGGAGTCCGGACCATTCACTGGCCCCGCAACGAGTTTCATGCGCTTCATCACCCTGATGGCGATCTCGTGGTGGTTCTTGGTGAAGAGCCTCACATGAAATGGCGGGCCTTTGGGTCGGCGGTTTCGGAGGCCCTCAACACGCTCGGAGTCCAGCGGGCACTCCTCCTCGGCGCTTTCCTAGGTCAGGTCCCCCACACGGTGCCGGTCCCGCTCGTCGGGTCGAGCCCCAATCCGATGCTTCTGGCGGAGAACGGGGTAGGCAGCAGCCGCTACGAGGGACCGACCGGCATCGTCGGCAGCCTCACCCATCAACTCGCCGAAGCAGGCATTGCCACGATGTCGGTGTGGGCGGCGGTCCCCCACTACCTCTCCAATCAGCCTTACCCACCGGCGGTTTACACCCTCGTCCGAAAGGCAATGGCGATCCTCGGCCTCACCCTGGAAACTTCGGAACTGGCGGTGGCGGCGGCCGAATACAAGTTCAACGTCGACGCCGTCATCTCGGGCAACGAGGAGCTCTCCGCGTACGTGAAGAAGTTGGAAGCAGCCGTCGGCGACGAGGACGACGAGGAGGTCCATCAGGACCCGGCTGAAGACCTGGTCGAAGAGATCGAGCGGTTTCTTCGGGACACCTGAAGCACGACTCAAGTCTCAAGTCCCTTTCCTTACGCGGGGGTTTGTGATCGACATCTATGACCGCCATGCCCGGGCCTGGGAAGCATCACGAGGTCCCAGCCTGGGGGTCGAGAAAAAGTGGATCGATCGCTTCACGGAATTGTTGCCGCCGGAGGAACGATCCTCGACATCGGGTGCGGCACCGGTGATCCGATCGGCCGGCACCTGCTCTCCAGCGGCTTCCACCTGACCGGGATCGACAGTTCTTCAGCATTGATCGAGGTAGCGAAACCAAGGTTTCCGAGTGCGGTCTGGCAGGTCGGCGATATAAGCCATCTCGCCCTTGGCCGCTCTTTCGATGGCCTGATCGCCTGGCACAGCATCTTCCACCTCAGACCCGACGATCAACGGGAGCTGTTCCCGCGTCTCGCCCGCCACGGCCGATGCGGCACGGTGCTGTTGTTCACCAGTGGTTGGCAACTTGACGAGTCCTTCGGGGATTTCCAGGGCGAACCGCTCTACCACGCCAGTCTCGAACCTCACGAGTACCGGCATCTGCTGGCCAAGAGCGGCTTTGAGGTAGTGGCCCACTAGGAGCGCGATGCCGAGGCCGGTGAAGCAACGGTGTGGTTGGCCCGGTTCGACGACGGGACCCGGGTCGCGAACAGCTCGACGGCGATCGGAGATACCAACGCTTGAGGGCCAACGCTTGAGAGGGCCTCACCGGCCCGCTCAACGGTTACTTCTTCTTGTGGCGGTTGGCCTTGAGGCGCTTGCGATACTTGTGCTTGGACATCTTCTTGCGTCTCTTCTTGATCAATGAACCCATGAAAACCTCTGGAAAGTCAGTGTTATTGAGCTTTTCAGCTTAGACGGGGTTCCACCACTGCCGTTCGGGCTCAAACGAGGCCCGACGATGCCACCTGCAGTTCGAGCACTCTCCCTGCTTGCAGGCTGGCTTCCAGGGAAGCTTTGACCTTGGCGGCCGTGTCCGGTTCGGACAACGCCAGAACCGATGGCCCTGCCCCCGACCAGCATGCGTGAAGGGCGCCGGCAGAACGAGCCGTCTCGATTAGCTGTTCCACCTCGGGCCGGAGCCGGTTGCGCGGATACTGGTGCATCTCGTCACCATGAGCGCTGGAAAGGAGCACCCCGTCGCCCAGCATCAGGCCACCGACCAGGGCTGCCAGCCGGCCGAGGCTGCGAACTGCCACCTCCCTCGGAACCACGGCCGGGAGGGCCGCTCGGGCGTCGCTGGTGGCAAGTGCTCGATCGGGGACGGCCAGAATCGGTACCAAACCCGGATAGAGCGGGAGCCGATGGACTTCCCCGTTTGGAGTGCAGAGCACCAGCCCCCCGTAGACGGCTGCGGCAGCATTGTCAGGGTGATCCTCCATGTCGGCGGCAAGGTCGAACACCGCCCGATCGTGGACCTCGTCCCCCACCGCCCGCCAGGCCGCCGCAGCTCCGGCCACGGCCGCCGCGGCTGACGATCCGAGGCCGCGACCGATGGGGATCCGGTTGTCGACGACCAGCGCCAGGGGCCGATCCTCGCCCACCGCCCGACGAGCCGCCTCGAGGACGCTGTCGAAATGGCCCGAGGGGTATTCGGGTCCGACGTGGCGAACGCTCCAGAGTTCGTCAGGGGATGCATCGACCTCGCAGCGAAGCTCCAGGGCCAGGGCAAGCACGTCGAAGCCCGGTCCGAGATTTGCCGATGAAGCCGGTGCTGACGCCGTGGCCATTGGTAGTCAGGGGCGTAGTGCCCGCATCGCGGGTCTGTTTCCCCATTCTCCTTTCAATCCGTACGTGCCGTTTTCTCGCATACGGCTTACCGACGGTCTTCTGGACATGGTTACGCCTCCTCCGACCAACGATGCCCACCACACCAATCACGAGAAGTCATCCCCGCAACCGAACCGGCGTGACAGCACCGAGACGAAGACGGCTTGGCCCTAGCCCATAGCCGACCCTGAGGTTGTGGCACGTTGATGGCGACCCTACGCCCGCCGGGGTGGTTGGGCCGGGTAGTCCCGGCCATGCCCTTGCGCTTACCCTCTCGGTCGGCGCGACCGAAGTCGGGGCCCTTCCCTCCTGCTGGGTTCCTCCCAGCGATCCCAGGTACTACGACCCC
>DATLEZ010000023.1:0-80256 GCA_035525055.1 Acidimicrobiia bacterium
GATGAGCGTATGCAGCAGCCTCATGGCTTCGACGTTAGCGATTCGCCCCTTATCGTGACCGGGTGACCAACAGCGAATCGGAAGGCGCCGACGACGTCAGTAGCGAAAAGGAGAAGCTGCGTTCGCTCGCATCCTCGATAACGCCGACGACCACCGAGGAATCCGCAGCCATCACGACGAACGTGCGTGAAGTCTTGCGTGTTCGCGAATGGAGGATCGTGCTCACGTTCCTGGCGATGCCGGGGGAGGTCGATCTGGGAGAATTGCGCAACGACCCTGGGCTGATGTTGGCAGTCACCAGGACTCCCCAAACCGGCCCGCTGACCATTCACACTCTCGAGGATCCGTTGGAGCGGCATCCCTTCGGCTACCTGCAACCGCGGGCCAACGCCAGCCCGATCACACCGGACGGGATCGAGGTGGTGCTGGTGCCCGGCCTTCTCTTCGCCCGCGACGGCGGGCGCCTGGGTCACGGCAAGGGCTACTACGACAAGCTGCTCTCGTCATTCCATCACCGCCCCTACCTCATCGGGACCACCGTCGACCGGCGCGTGATGGATGTGTTGCCGATGACCCACCACGATGTCTCGATGGATGCCATCGCGACCGAGACAGGGCTGGTGGAGGTTTCGCGATAACGGAGGATCGCTACCCCGGCGTTGCTTCCCAGGTCGTCGTGTCTTCAACGGTGATGCGAATGACGGGTCCGGTGAGATCGACCGACTCGTACTGGGGGTAGCGGTTGCGCAGGGCGGTCAACGCTTGTTCGAAGCGCGCGCCCCCTCCCTCGAGCGCAGCCGTCCCATCGACCCGTACCCAGCACAGCTTCGACCAGTCCTCTTCGTAGAGGTGGGAAAGGAGCGTCACCCGCGAATCGCGGGCGATGTTCTCGATTCGAGCCAGCACCGGTCCCCTCTTGGGCTTCCCGTCAACCGCGGTCACCAGGTTGATCCCATCCAGAGCGAACACCACCGGCACCAGGTGAGGGCGTCCGTCAGCCGAGACAGTGGCGAGGGTCGCGACCCGCATCCGTTCGAGCAGGCGGGCGGCTCGTTGGTCCATCAACCAGCCCGGTGCGATTCGAGCGCTTCCCAGGCGGCGTCGGCCCAGACAAGATGGCCCGGGGCCGCCGGATGGAACAGGTCGGCCGAGAAGATCGACGGATCGGTTCGGAAAGCCTCAGCCGCGGCCCCCCAGAGATCGGCCTTGATCGCTCCGTGGCGCTCGGCGACCCGGGCCTGAACCGCATCGGCGCTGCGACCCCGCCGGGAAGCCAGCTGCCGGAGGGGCGGTAACAGCCGGGGTACCGTACCCAGATCACCGATCCCGGCGACGACTACCTGTTTGCTGGCCCGGCTCAGGCGCCGGACGGTTTCGTCGAGGTTCTTCTGGAGCGTGGAAAGAGAAACCTGATGGATCACATCATTCGTGCCAACGGCGATGAAGGTCAGGTCGGCGTTCAGGGTCTCGGCTTGGGGCACCTGGGTCTGGAGGGCAGTGGAACTCGTCGCCCCACCCAGAGCAAAGGATTTGAGTGTCACCTGGTAGCCCCGTTCAGCGATCCGGGCTGCGATCAAACGGCACCAGATTTCCGATGGGTCCCCGACGCCCGGGCCGGTGCACGAGGAGTCACCGACCACCACGATCAGTAGCGGTGGGCCGTTAGCCGGCCCGGCGCTCCCGCTGGCATCGAACTGCTCCTGGAACGGCACCTTTCGCAAGACTGCGTAGGCGGCTTCCGCGGCCAGAGTGCCGATTCCGACTGCCGCGACGGCTTTGACTCCACGCCAGGAACGCCTGCCGGGTTCGGACCGGCGGTCCGGGAAGGAGGGGAGGGCTGACTCTGGTTGGATCAGTCGCGACCGGTGGCGGCCCGGACTCGATCAGCCAACCCGAAGCGACTCCTGGCCGAACGCAGGTCGACTGTGGCCCCGATGGCGTCCGAAAATCCGGTGGGGTCGTTGGGCTGGAAGGAGAACGAAGACTCGCCGGCGGTGATGTGGAAGCGGAGAACGCCTACTCGCTCTGCCTGGATTTCAGCCAGGTCCCATGAGCCGAGCCGGCGGCGATCGGTGAATAGACGGCAACGGCCGTCTTCGAGTTGAACGTGAGCGCGTTCAGGCGGGGTGTCCTCACCCCTGTACAGCTGGCCGTCAAATGTGGCCATCGTCCCCACCTCCTTGAAACGCAAGCCTAGGCCGACCGACCTATGTCGGCAAGAGGGAACCTGGGAATGCCGGCCAAGTTCGCCCGCGGTGGCCCCTAGCGGTGAGGGCAGCCTCCGCCATCTACTGTCGGGCCGACGCCCAACAGGAGGAACCTTGCCGACGCCCCATATCTCAGCCGAGCCAGACGACTTTGCCGAGGCGATCCTCCTCCCGGGCGATCCCCTTCGGGCCCAGCACATCGCCGAAAGGTTTTTTGAGGGGGCCACCCAGGTGACGGCTGTGCGCAACATGTTCGGGTACACCGGCACTTACAAGGGAATGCCGGTTTCGGCGATGGGAACCGGGATGGGGATTCCGTCGGCGTCGATCTATGCAACGGAGTTGATCACCCAGTATGGGATCAAGCGCCTGGTCCGGGTTGGTTCGTGCGGGGGAATCTCGACCAGCGTGAAGCTGCGTGATGTGATTGTTGCGACCGGGGCCTGCACCGACTCCGGAGTGAACCGTGCCAGGTATCACGGCTGGGACTTCGCCGCCATTGCCGACTTCAATCTCGCCAGGGCCGCAGTCGACGCCGCCGCCAGGCTGGGGGTGTCGGTGAGGGTTGGCAACGTCCACTCGGCCGATCTCTTCTACAATCCCTTCCCGGGGGTTTGGGACGTGCTCGAAGGCATGAACGTTCTCGCGGTCGAGATGGAAGCAGCAGGCCTTTACGGGGTGGCCGCCGAAAGAGGTGCCCGGGCACTCACCATCGCGACTGTCTCCGATCACATTCGCACCGGCGAGGCCACTTCGTCCGACGAGCGCCAGCAAACCTTTGATGAAATGGTGGCGATCGCCCTGGAGGGATTGCTGATCGACGCCGGCTAGTTAAAGCAGAAGGATTCAGACGAGCGCGACGTTGGGCGCCTCGGTTGGTGGCGGAGGAGGTGGAGGAGCGATCAGTGCGTCGCGGCCGATGTCGTCTCCGTAGAGATAGATAGGCATGCCAAGTCGCAGGCGAGGGGCCAAATAGTCCATGTCCTCGATGTGGACCCGGACACAACCGTGCGAGGCCGGAAAGGGAGGCACGGATGACGACCCGTGTATGGCATAGCCGCCGTAGAAGTAATAGGGGCGATAGAGGAATCCGAGATAGGACTCCCACCATCCGCCCCGATTGCGCTGGAATGTGAATCGTCCCTCGGGCGTGCTGGCGCGAACCGTACGGCCGGTGGCGTTGCGATAAGACCCACCGTTGGCGGACGAGATCGGAAAGACGCCGGCGACTTCGTCAGCCTCGATGAGAAAGAGGAGTTGGCGCGACAGGTCGACCTCGACGCGATCGGGTTCAGGCCCCGGCCCAGGACCCTTGATCTCCCGGTCGAGCAAAAGCCAGTCCCCGGTTCGGAAGGTGCCGGTTCGCTCCATTCCGTACAACTTCTGGAAGGCGTATACGGCGCCGAGTGTCGCCTTTCCGAATACCCCGTCGATTCTTCCGGGGAAGAAGCCGGCCCCGGTGAGCGCTTCCTGCAAGACGGTGACCTGGCTGCCGCTCGACCCAGGCACCAGGTCCATGGGCGGAGGGTTGCTGATGGTCTCGCCCGGAATAGGCCGGACCGGTCTCGGGATGTCGGTGATATCGGCCCCGGCCGGGACCGCCATCGGAAGCGCTGCGATCAGGAGGGCAGCGGTCGTGAGGAGTGCAAATGGTTTTCTGGTTGACATGTCTTGGGCTCCGGTCGCCTATGGATAATCGGCGAATAGGGAGCGGACTCAACGATAGGGTGAGGAAATCCGGACATGACCGCCCCGTCCTACCGCGCCACGCTGACGACCTACTTGCGGCCACTTCGGCCCCGCGTAGTCGTACTGACCCTACTGATGCTGGGATCTATTGGTCTCCAGCTAGCTGTCCCTTTGCTCCTGAGCCGGTTCATCGATGCTGCCGTCGCCCGCGAGGCCGTTTCGGGGATGATCGCCATTGGGTTCGCCTACCTCGCAGCGGGAGTCGTCAACCAGGTCCTCGATGCCGGAGCGTCATATCTGGGAGCGGATATCGGCTGGAGGGCGACCAACCGGTTGCGTGAGGAACTCGGCGAGCACCTGTTGACCCTCGACATGGGCTTTCACAACGAGACCACTCCGGGCGAGATGATCGAACGGGTTGACGGCGATGTAACGGCGATCTCGGATTTCATATCTCGCTTCCTGGTGCGACTCGTCGGGGCGGCTGTGCTCCTGCTCGGGGTCCTAGTGGTGTGCTGGTTGGAGGACTCCCGGTTGGGGATCGCCATCACTATCTACGTGGTCGCGGTTTCCTGGCTCCTGGTGAGCTTGCGGAATCTGGCGATCAAGGCCGCCGAAGAAGAGCGCGAGGTCTCAGCCCGACTCTACGGGTTCATCGAGGAGCGACTGGCTGGCATCGAGGACATCCGAGCGCTCGGAGCCGGCCGCTTCACGATGGGCCGGTTCATACCTGTCATGAGGGACTTCTTCGCAAGGACTACCGCCGCCTGGCGCAAGCGGGTCATCGTCTGGGTGTCTGCCAACACGGCGTTCTGGGCCGGGGATGCCCTGGCGCTGGCGGTGGGGACGTGGCTGACGGTCCAGGGATCGATCACCGTTGGCACCGCCTACCTGATCCTGCAGTACGCCCAGCTGGTCAGGCGGCCGATCGAGCAGGTCACCAAGGAGTTGCAGCAGCTGCAGAAGGCAGCCGGCGGGATTATCAGGGTCGATCACCTTCGTCGTTTGAGCACGAGGCTGGTCGACGGTCCGAGAAGCCTCCCGCTGGGACCACTCGCGGTCGAGTTCGACTCGGTCCGGTTCTCCTACGAGGACCGGGTGGTGCTCAACGACGTCTCCTTCCGGTTGGAGCCGGGAACGGTGCTCGGGTTGCTGGGACGGACCGGAGGCGGCAAAACGACGATTACCAGGCTCATCGCCCGGCTCTACGACCCCGACGGCGGGTCGGTGCGGATCGGTGAGATCGACCTGCGAGAGGCGAGCTTCGATTCGCTGCGGCGGGCACTAGGGGTGGTTACCCAGGATGTCCAGCTCTTCCGCGCTTCGGTCCGGGACAACCTCACCCTCTTCGGAGACATGTCCGACGCCGAGATCCTGCGCATCCTCGACCTGGCCGGCCTGGGAAGCTGGATCAGGACGATGGGTCTCGACTCCGAGCTCGGCTCGGGAGGGCAGGGATTGTCGGCCGGCGAACAACAACTCCTGGCCTTTGCCCGTGTCTTCCTCCAGGACCCCGGTGTCGTGATACTGGACGAGCCGTCGTCTCGCCTCGACCCGGCCACCGAGAGCTTGCTCGCGGTCGCTACCGAGAGGTTGTTCTCGGGCAGGACCGTCGTCATCGTGGCCCACCGGCTGGACACCGTGCGCACCGCCGACGAGATCATGGTGGTCGAGGCGGGACAGGTGGCCGAACACGGCTCGAGGCAGGCCCTGGCCTCGGATCCGGACAGCCGCTACTCGCTCTTGTTGGCGGCCGGTCGAGACTCGAGCGGCTGGCTTGACCTCCTGGAAGAGGGTCGTTCATGACCGCGACCCGGGTGAGCACGTTTCGGATCCTGTGGGAGATGGTCAAGTACCGGCCGGGGCGGTTCCTGTTCTGCATGTCGATGTGGACCCTGGTCCACGGGTCACCGCTCCTATTCGGGATACTCATCGGACAGGTCTTTGACCGCCTGGCCGTCGGACAACCGCTCGCCGAGACCGCCTGGGGCCCTGTGATCGTGTTTGCGATCCTCGCGATCGGCCGCAACCTGATCATCTGGCTCGGCGACATCGTCTGGATCTCCCACTGGAACGAGCACGCATTGCAACTGCAACGAAATCTCCTCCGATGGCTGCTGGAGGCGCCGCGGGCGCGAGTCATGCCACTATCGCCGGGCGAGGCAGTCAGCACCTTCCGCGATGATGTCGAAGACCTTCTCGAATATCTCGAGAACTGGGTCGACATGGGCGGCCTGGTCACGTTTGGCGTAGGCGCGGTGATCGTGATGGGCGCCATCGACCTGAGGCTCACGGGCCTGCTCCTCATACCGCTGGTGCTCACCGGCATCCTCACCCAGGCAGTTGGTCCCCAGATTCGCAAGCGCCGGCGGGCCATGCGGGCAGCCACCGATGACGTGACTGGCTTCATCGGTGAGACTTTCGGGGCGGTGCAGGCGATCAAGCTGTTCCGAGCCGAGAAGCCCGTTCTCGAGCGCTTCGCCAACCTCAACCGGATCCGGCACCGCGCCGCGCTGGCAGACACCTTCCTCACAGAAGTACTGCGCGGCATCAACCGCAACATGTCCACCGTCAGCATTGCCCTCGTCCTCATATTTGCGGCGGGTGCCATACAGAGGGGCGAGATGTCCCTCGGCGAGCTGACGGTGTTTCTCACCTACTTGCCGAGGTTGACCGACTACATGGCCTTCGTCGGTGACATCATCGCCCAGCATCGACGGACCGGGGTTGCCTACGAGAGGATGCAGGCGCTCGCGGTTGACGCACCGTTCGAGGCCCTGCTGGATCGAACCCGGGTCCCCTTGCTGGGAGAGCATCCCGAAATCGAGGATGCCATCGCGATCGGGAAGCCGCTCGAGAGCCTGCGAGTGCGCGGACTCACCCATCGGTTCTCCGACGGTGAGGAGGGACTTGAGGACGTCGATCTTGACGTCGAGCAAGGGAGCTTTACCGTGATCACCGGCAAGATCGGATCGGGCAAGAGCACCCTGGTTCGCGCCCTGCTTGGCCTTGTGCCCGCAATTGGTGACATCTATTGGAACGAGGAGCTAGTCGAGGACCCGGCGTCCTTCTTTGTGCCGCCCCGTTCTGCGTACACCGCTCAGGTGCCGCGACTGTTCTCGGAATCGCTGGCCGACAACATTGCTCTCGGAAAGAGAGCCACACGAGAGCGCCTCCGCGAGGCAGTGCAGCTGGCCGTTCTCGATCCCGATCTGGAGCGGATGGAGCACGGCCTCGAAACAATGGTCGGAGCTCGCGGAGTGAAGCTGTCCGGGGGCCAGGTGCAGCGATCGGCGGCGGCGCGGATGCTCGCCACCGAAGCCGAACTCCTCGTCTTCGACGATCTCTCCTCGGCCCTCGACCTTCACACCGAAGCCGAGCTCTGGAGACGCCTATTCGAGAAACGCGAGGCGACCTGCCTGGTGGTGTCGCATCGAAAGGCGGCTCTGGCCCGCGCCGACCAGATCCTTCTGATGGATCGGGGCCGGCTAATCGATCAGGGGCGTTTGTCAGACCTGCTCGACCGCTCGCCTCTCATGCGCGAGCTCTGGGAGGTCGGGGAGCGCTGAGGTCTCCCTGGAGACCCCGGTGGTTCGTTGGGATCGTTGGGTTCGCATGGAGAAGAAACGAGACGAACCGGCGGCGCTCTCTGGTTGGGCTGCGGTCGGAGTTCGCGCACCCCCCTCGACCTCGCTTCGTTTCGGTCTGTTCCCCCGCAAGCAGGGGGACAGCACTTCCCTCTCGCCGAGCGAGGGGACGGGGGACGTTATGTGTCCGCAGTATCGGATACCGTTCACTGCGGTTCTACGAGTCTCTGAAACGTGGAGGTACCGGGTGAAAATCGGCAACATCGTTTTCGATTGCTCCGATCCCGATCGAGTCGCGACCTTTTGGGCGGCGGCCCTCGGTTACGAAACGGGGGGGTATCCCCCTGAAATGCGTAAGGAGCTCCTCGAAGGAGGGCTCAACGAAGCGGAGCTGGCGGATCGATCAATCGCCGAGGATCCGGCAGGTGAAGGTCCCCGGTTGTTCTTCCAGAGAGTCCCCGAGCCAAGTCGGTCAAGAACCGCGTTCATCTCGACCTCAATGCAACTCCTGGACGCCGAGCAACCACCCAGGAAGTGGACACCGAAAAGGAGCGCCTCCTGGCCCTGGGTGCTTCGACCATCAGGCACCACGACAAATCGTGGGGCCCCTACCCGGAGTACCACCGGGTTATGGCCGACCCTGAGGGCAACGAGTTCTGTGTGCAGTAGGCAAGGACGGAGGCACGGCAATTTGTTGGTTTTCGCTTGACGTGGATGCCCGGGATCCGGCCGAGTTGTCGCGCTGTTGGGCCCGGGTCCTCGACTACAAGGTCGTTTGGGAGGAGGCCTATTGGCCGTGCTGGCCGACCCCGAAAGAAACGAGTTCTGCGTCATGACGCCGTGGAAGCACCCCGCCGACCTGGCCTCCTAGGGAGAACTTGCGCCTGGGCGGCGGTAACGCGTACTGCCGTTGTGATCAAGCGGCGCCAGCTTTCCCTGCAGCCGGAGGTGCTCGAGATGGGCGATCGTCTCTCGCAATGCCAGCCGCTGTTCGTTGGGGCCGAGGTTGGGCCGAAAGACTTTCTCCATGACTTCCCAGGCGCTGCTCCCCGTTGGGTCGATCACCTCGAGCATGTCCGCCAACCTCCGCTGATGGTGCGCGAGCAACTGCTCGGCGCGGGCCGAACCGTGCTCGACCAATGCTCCGTGGGCTGGATACGTGAGGCCGATTTCGAGCTGTTCGATACGGGCTAGCGATTTCAGAAAGTCACCGAGGACGTCTTCGAACAGCTCGTCGTACCCGACGAAGGGGGTGATACGCGGCAGGATGTGGTCCCCGGAAAAGAGAGCCCCGGTGCGAGAGTCGCGCAGGCAAATGTGGGCCGGCTCGTGGCCGGGAGTGTGAAGTACCTCGAACCGTCGGTGATGGTCGATCGCAATAAGGTCGCCGTCGTCCACGACCTGGTCGGGCTGGTCGATCGGGGGCATCCAATCCGGCCGGGCACCGACCTCGACGAACGCGGCATGCTGGCCCGGGGGGACCCCGTGGCGGTTGGCCAAATCCCGGGTGCGCTGGACGAAGCCGGCGGTGTCGTTGTACCGGTCGATCAACCTGGCTGCCCTCGAATGCATGACCGTCTTGACACCCCATTCGCGGGTGAGTCGCGGAGCCATGCCGACGTGATCGGGGTGCAGGTGCGAGACCACCAGGGTGTGAATACCGGCCGGGTCGAGGCCCACCGCCTTCAGGCCAGTGGATAGCGCCTCGAAACCCTCGATCCAGTCGGTTCCACAATCGATCAACGTGAGGCCCTCGCCCCCCTCGATCACATAGGCGTTGACCGAGGGCGGGGCGCGAAAGGGGAGTGGCAGGGTGATGAGTGACACCCCCTGGCCCATGGCTTGGGCCAGGGTGCTGTCACTCACCTTGTATGGCCTCGCGGACCTTGAAAATGATGTCGAGGGTCACCCGAAAGTCGGTCGGGGCTCCAGCGCCATCAACTTTGCCGCCAACATTGACCACGTCGAATCGCTCTATATCGCGGATCGTCACGGCCGCCCTGGCGAGAACGGTGCGAATTGCATCCTCGATTGATTCCGAGGATCCCCCGGAGAGTCGAACTGTCTTAGAGATTGACATGGGGCAAAGGTACCCCCTTTTGGCGCAGGTTGGGTTGGCTGGGGATCGACAGCGGGAGCAGGACTCCGCGCCAAGACCTGAAGAATCATACCGAACACATGTTCGATATAGTCCGGATGTGGATCTTCGTTACGCCGAGCTGCATTGCCACACCAACTTCTCCTTTCTCGACGGAGCTTCCCACCCCGAAGATCTGGTGGAAAGGGCAGTCGAGCTGGGCTATCAGGCGCTGGCGGTAACCGATCACGACGGGTTCTACGGGGCTGTCCGGTTCTCCCAGGCCGCCAGAGAAGCCGGTCTCCCGGCGGTGTACGGAGTTGAAATTGGATTGGAGAAGACGGAAGCCTCAAGCCTCAAGCCTCAAGTCGATCCGATCGCCCGTGCCGAGGAACGTGATCAAGAACGCACCACGTTGCGGCTCCGCAGGGGCCGCAACAAAAAGATGCATGGCTCCAAGCCGATCGAGGTTCCACCCACCGATCATCTGATCCTGCTGGCAGGCTCGCCCGCGGGTTACCGGTCGTTGTCGCGTTTGGTCACTACAGCCCAGTTCCGGGGCGAGAAGGATCGCCCCGTCTACCTGTGGGCCGACTTGATCGAACTCGCCAAGACTCCCGACATTGTCGCTCTCAGCGGTTGTCACAGTGGCGAGGTTCCCGGGGCGGCGGCCCGCGGTGATCTGGCTGGGGCGATGTCAGCGGCCATTCGCCTGCGCGAGCTCTTTGGAAGGCGATTCCATCTTGAGGTCTGGCATCACGGCATGCCGGAAGACGATTCACGCAACGATCTCATGATGGAGGTTGCCGGACGTCTCAACCTGCCGACCGTGGCGACCAACGACGTCCACTATCACCAGCCGTCCGAAGCCGATCTCTCTGAGGTGCTGGCGGCAATAGACGGACGGCGCTCCCTCGACCGCGCCGACGGATTCCGGCCGGCTACCGACGAGAGATATCTGAAGAGCCCGGCCGAGATGGAGGCGCGGTTCCGGAGATACATCTCTCAGGGGCCGGTTGAGGCTGCCGCCAGGCTTGGTCTGGACCTCACCTTCGACTTGAGGTTGATAGCTCCGCGGCTTCCCGACTTTCCGATGCCGGGCCACTTCCGCAGCGAGATGGAGTATCTCCGCCACCTGACCTGGGAGGCGGCCCGGGAGATCTATCCCGGGCATGGAGAAGGCCTGATCGAGCCCGGGGCCAGGACCCGCCTCGAACACGAGTTGGGGATCATCGAAAGGCTGGGTTTTGCCGGTTACTTCCTGGTCGTCTGGGACATCGTCAACTTCGCTCGCGGCCAGGAGATCTACTGCCAGATAAGGGGGTCGGGAGCAGACTCGGCGGTGTGCCGGTGTCTCGGTCTCACGAGGGTCGACCCGATCCGCCTCGGCCTTCCGTTCGAACGGTTCCTGTCCGAGGAGAGGGGCCGCCCCCCCGACATCGATCTCGATCTCGAGGCCGATCGCAGAGAGGAGGTGATTCAGTACTGCTACCGGCGCTACGGGCGGGAGCGGGCAGCGATGGTGGCCAACGTCATCACATACCGGGCCCGTTCGGTGATGAGAGACGTGGGTAAGACCTTCGGTTTCACCCAGGCCCAGGTCGACGGCCTCACCAAGTTCGTCGACACTCACGATCCTGCCCAGCTTCGATTGGATGCTCCGCTCCCGACCGGGCTCACCGCCGATCTGATCTACGACGTTTGCTGGCGGCTCGACGGCTTTCCGCGCCATCTCGGCATCCACTCCGGAGGCATGGTGATCGCCGACCGTCCTCTGTCCGACGTCGTCCCTCTCGAGTGGGGCCGCATGGAGGATCGCACGGTGTTGCAGTGGGACAAGGACGACTGTGCCGCCATTGGAATCGTCAAGTTCGACCTGCTCGGCCTGGGCATGCTCAACGCCCTACATCTGACTGCGGACCTGATCGAGCAGGCCCACGGCGTGGTGATCGATCTGGCAACCATTCCCCAGGAGCCGGCGATCTACCGGATGTTGACCAGAGCCGACACCGTCGGCCTCTTTCAAGTCGAGTCACGCGCCCAGATGGCAACTCTGCCGAAGATGAAGCCTCGGACTTTCTACGACCTTGCCGTCGAGGTGGCCTTGATCCGCCCGGGACCGATCCAGGGCCAATCGGTTCATCCCTACCTGCGCAGGCGCAACGGTGAGGAACCGGTTCGCTATCCCCATCCGCTCACCCGGCCCATCCTCCAGAAGACGATGGGGGTGCCCATTTTCCAGGAGCAGCTGATGGAACTGGCCAGGGTGTGTGCCGGTTTCGATGGCGGCCAGTCGGATCGACTGCGGCAGGCGATGACCCACAAGCGATCGGAGAAGGCGATGGAGCGCTTGCGGGAGGAGGTCTTCGCCGGGATGGCATCGAAGGGGGTGATGGGGGCGGCCGCCGACGAGATCTGGGAGAAGCTGCAGGGTTTCGCCCACTTCGGGTTTCCCGAAAGCCATTCGGTCAGCTTCGCCTACATCGTCTACATGTCGGCCTGGTTGAAGTATCACTGGCCGGCCGAGACTTTGGCTGGTCTGCTCAACGCCCAACCAATGGGTTTCTACAGCCCCAACTCGTTGGTGCAGGACGCCAGGCGGCACGGGGTGGAAGTGCTCGAGCCCTGCATCAACCGCTCGTTTCACGACTGCACGATCGAAGGCTGGCAGGCCGATCCGGAAGAGGTCCTTACCTACTACGGAGCCTCCTGGAGGAGGGGTCGGGGTGCCCTGGAGGATCCGGTCAGAGCGGCGATGGCGGTCAGGCTCGGGTTGCGATATGTGCGCAATCTGGGGGTCGCCGAGATCGACCGCATCGAAGCCGCCCGCCAGCTCGGGGGACCCTTCAACAGGCCCGAAGATCTGGCTTATCGGACGGGATTGTCGATCGACGCCCTCGAAGGGCTGGCCGCAGCCGGCGCCCTGAGCGATCTCGGCATCGAAAGGCGGGCCGGCATCTGGGCGGCGGGCGCCCTGGCCGAGATCGGGCCTGAGCGCCTTCCTCTGTCTCCGGGAGTCGAAGCACCGTCTTTGTTTCCGATGACAAGCGAGGAAACCCATCGGGCCGATCTGTGGGCGACGGGAGTATCCAACACCCACCCGATCCAGTTCATCAGGAAAGAGCTCACGGCTTCCGGTTGCATCACAGCCATGGAGGCGCTGGAGCTGAAGAAGAACGGCGTGGCGGTCGAGGTGGGAGGAGTGGTGACCCACAGGCAGAGACCGGGCACGGCGGCAGGAGTCATCTTCTTCAACCTCGAGGATGAAACCGGCCTTTTGAACGTGGTGGTCTTGCCCGAGGTCTGGTCGAAGTATCGGGAAGAGGCCCGGCGCTACCCGGCGGTGATCATCGGAGGGAGGCTCGAGTACAAGGACGGAGTGACCAACCTGGTAGCCCACCGGTTCCAACCGTTAGGAGTGAATGCCCTGAAGTCGAGGGACTTCAGGTGAGCGTTCTACGTTTTACGCTAAAAACTGTCCGCAGCCGGTATGGAGCGGGTTCGACGTAGAACGTATTACGTAGAACGTAAAACGTGCCTAGAGACAGTCCCAGGCGGTCCAGCCGTCGCCTTGATAGATGATATGGGCGGCAACTGCCACGTTGGTGGCCGGGTCGAAGGGATCCGGGGAATTGAGCCCCATCTCGGTGGTGGCCGTCTCCCACATGACCGGATCGACCTGGAACAAACCTGCGGCCCCAGTAGAAGGATTGATGGCATCCACGTCGAAGCGGGAGACACACCATGCCAGGCGAACCGCCCGATTGACGTCGCCCGAACCGAAGTAAGTCTCGACCAGGCCGCGGACTGCGAGGGAGTCCAGCCATCCAGTGTCTAGGAGGGCGGCGCTGGTCGAAGCGGATGGCGGTGCCGAACTCAATGTCGTCGACCCTTCCTCCGCCACAACGATCGCAGCCGTCGAGCGCGAGCCTGCCATCGCTAGCCATCCCTGGGCGGACACCGCGCCGGCGGTTTCACCCCACGTCGGAGTGGACCGGGAAGCGACAGGCGCCTCGGTGGTGGTTTCTGCGTTGAACGCGGCGAATCCGGCGATGGTGAGAAGGATCACCGCCGTCCACCCGCATAAGTACACGAACCTGTGGAAACTCATGACTCCGCCCACTGCCGGCTCCAACCGGTGCCCATGGGTCTAATGAGGCTATACATTGTGCAATCAGCTCGGCAAGCCAGAAGGGGGTCAAATCTGGGTGGGCCGGGCTATGGCGGGGAAAGGCGGGAGCTCACAGCGCCTGCCACGTCCTTCCAGGCTGCCGCCTCCGGGCCCAGAAACGAACTGTGAAGCCCTGGGGTTTCAATGAATTCGACGGAGTCGCAAGCCGCGCTGGCGGCAGCGGCGTAGTCCTTGCCGTGAGAAATCGGAACGAGTTCATCGCCGTCGGCAACCGCCATCACGGTGTCGGTGCCGGTCGGGAGGCGATGAAGGGGGCTGTACTCGGAAGGGTCGGGGCGGGTCCTGCCGAGCATCTTTCGGACCGATCCCTGTCCGATTCCCTCCTCTTCCGCCCTAACCAGGTCGGGCATCGCCGCCAGGCCGACGACAAGCCCCGGCACCACGTCCTTGCCCAGACCACCGGCCCAGAGCGCCATCGCCCCCCCGGCCGAGTGACCGAGGACCACCAAGTTTTTCGCTTCGATGCCTGTGAGTTTGGGAGCCGCCTCGACGGCCGCGGCCACGTCGTCGAAGCTTTCGGGCCAGCCTCCGCCCAGGCCTACCCGTCGATACTCGAGGTTCCATGTCACATAACCCCGGCGGGTCAGGTCCACGGCTATGCCCTCGATCGTGTCGAGGGTCCATTCATGCTTCCAGAGACCGCCGTGCACAACGACGATCAGGTATTGACCATCACTTTCAGGAAGGCGGAGGTCTCCGAACTGATCCGGAAAGGCCCCGTAGGGAATCCGTTTGAACGGCATCGCACTGCGATGAACCAGATGACGAAGGGCCCATCGGTACCCGGCCAGGCCTCGGCCGTAGATCGTGTGAACAGCCGGGGGCGACAGGAGCGACACCCGGCGGAATGGCTCACGTTCCTTGATGTTGGAGATGTGAACCTCGACCGCCGGCAACCCGATCGCCGTCAAGGCGTCCTGGAAGCCCCTGCTCGTGTGCGTCAGGGCGGCAGCGTTTATGACCAGGCCGTCCACCCGGGTTCGGGCGTCGTGGATGCGATCGATCAACGCACCTTCATGGTTGGACTGGAAAGTTTCGACCTCCAATCCGAGCTCTGTTCCCCAGTCCTGGACAAGTTCCTCGAGCTGGCGCAACGTGGTGGTTCCGTAGATCTCGGGCTCGCGGACACCGAGCAGGTCCAGGTTGGGGCCGTTGAGAACCAGGATTCGCTGCATCGAGGGTGATGGTAAGCAAGCCCCAGGGAGTGGTGGGTGGTGGGTGGTGGGTGGTGAGTTTCTGACGCGATCACCCAACAGCTCGGGCCGCTCCAACAATCAGCTACCGGAATCGACCAAAATGCCCCCGTGCTCCAAAACCGCGTCCGGGCCCTGATTGTCATTCTGGTCCTTGGACTATTGGTATCCGGTTGCGGCCCCGATCCGCTCGCCCGGATAGGGGGAGGCTCATCGGATTGGATTCAGGAGCCGACCGTGGTCACGGTGGCTTCGACCCAGGCGGGAGGCTCCGCGCTCGCTCCTGTGATCGGCTCCGACTGGTTCAACAGTGACCTCGCTCCGGTCGGCGGGACCTCACCGGCCGAGATCATCTCAGGGGTATACGCCCGAGCCAACTCCTCCGATCCGTTCGTCCAGGCCACCCCTGGTGAGATCGCAATCGCCCTCCCCGGAGTGGTCTTTCCGGCGCTCACTCCACCCGAGGTGCGATACATCACGAGTCAACTCGTCTATAACGTCAACAACCTCACTCTGGCCGCCGATCAGGTGGCCGCGTTCGGTCTATGGACGGTCGAGCCCTATACCCGGTCACGATCGGTCGGCCAGCAGGGTGTCTTCACGGTGATTCCGGACGATGAAGGGTTGGCCGCGGTTGCCTCCGGCACGGCCGACACCAGTTGCGCCCGCTACATCGACCAGAACGTCGAATGTTCGGTCCAGGAAGTCGGCACGAGCCCGGCGTGGGAGCTCACCGATCAGCTCGGCACGACGCTGGTCTGGTATGGCGACTCCTACCGGTACGAGCTTTTCCTTCGATCGGGCGTGGCCCCGGGCCTGGCGATCGAGATGGCAGATTCGACTAGGCCCCTGGGTTTGCTGGCCCGTTGATAGCCAACTTTCTTTCGCCGGTACCCTGAATCGGTGCAGAACTTCCACTCCAACTGGGGGAGCTATCTCCGATATGACGGAGAGGAAAAACCCGACATCGATCGGGCCCTGCTCAAGCGGGTCTGGAGCTACGGGAAGCCATATCGAAGGCAATTGATCGGCGTGATCGTCACGGTCCTGATCATCTCGTCACTGAGCGTGCTGCCCCCGATTCTTACCCGCCGCTTGATCGACGTCGCTCTTCCCAATAAGGACATCGGCCAGCTCAGCCTCCTGGGACTTGGGATCGTCGCTCTGCCGTTGCTCAACTCACTGATTGGGATCCTGCAGAGGTGGTGGTCGTCGCGGGCCGGCGAGGGAATCATCTACGACCTGCGGCGCCAGCTCTACGACCATCTCCAGAACATGTCGCTGCGCTTCTTCACGGCAACCAAGACCGGCGAGCTGATCTCTCGGGTGAACACCGACGTCGTGGGCGCTCAGCAGGCGATCACCGGAACCTTCGTCACGGTCTTTTCAAACATCGTCTCGGTGACGGTGATCCTCGCCGTGATGCTCCAGGCAGAGTGGCGGTTGACTCTCCTGGCGGTGGCCGCCTTGCCGCTGTTCACCTTTCCCGCCAAGCGCGTGGCTCGGATCCTCCGTCGGATCGCCGATCAGCAAATGGAGCGCAATGCCGCCATGTCGGCCATCTTGCAGGAGACGTTCAACATCTCCGGGGCACTGCTCGTAAAGCTGTTCGGGCGTGCCAGGACGGAATCCGACCGTTACGGGGTCGAGGCTGCCGCGGCCCGCGACCTCGGTGTCCGTTCGGCGATGGTCGGACGGTGGTTCTTCGCCATGATCGGCCTGTCGGCGGCAATCGGGAGCGCTGCTGTCTTCTGGGTTGGCGGCTACCTCGTGATCCAGGATCAGCTCACCGTTGGCACCGTCGTGATGTTCACAGCACTCGTGGCCCAGCTTTACGGGCCGTTGAGCTCGCTAAGCAACAGCCGCGTGGAGCTTGCCACCTCGATGGTCTCCTTCGAGAGGGTCTTCGAGGTGGTCGACATGGTTCCCGAGATCGCCGAAGGCGCCATCGATGTTGCAGCACTGGGTGGCGCTATCGAGTTCCACGACGTCTACTTTCGATACACCTCCGAAGAGCCGATCGGCCTGGAAGCGGTTCGTCGATTTGGGCGGCGTGGCGGCATTGAGGAGGGTCTCGCGCCAAATCAGATCTCGAGCCGCGCGTGGGCGCTCGAGGACATCACGTTCAAGATCGGCGCCGGGGAACTGGTCGCGTTGGTCGGGCCGAGCGGAGCCGGAAAGACGACGATTTCGTATCTGATACCGCGGTTGTACGACGTCAACGAGGGCGAGATCCGGATCGACGGGCGGAACGTCAAGGATCTCACTTTCCCGGCCCTGGCCCGCGGGATCGGCGTCGTCACGCAGGAGACTTTCCTTTTCCACGACACCATTGCGGCCAACCTCCGATACGCCCGACAGGACGCCACCGACGCCGAACTCGAGGCGGCCTGCCAGGCGGCCAACATTCACGACTTCATCGCCTCGCTGCCCGACGGGTACAGCACGACAGTGGGGGAGCGGGGCTACCGGTTGTCGGGCGGGGAGAGGCAGCGATTGGCGATCGCCAGAGTGATTCTCAAGAACCCGGCGGTATTGATCCTCGACGAGGCGACCTCACACCTCGACTCACGATCCGAGGCTCTTATTCAGGACGCTCTGGAAAGGCTCATGGTCGGTCGTACGGCGGTGGTGATCGCCCATCGGCTGTCAACGATTCTGGCGGCCGATACGATCCTGGTTCTCGACCAGGGCCGTTTGGTCGAGTCCGGCAGCCACCGCGAGCTGCTCGATCATGGGGGCCTCTACGCCGAGCTGTTCGAAACCCAGTTCCGTTCGGCCGCGAGACACCTCAGCCAACCGGTACCAGCCGCGGGCGGTGGGCCCGACGCCGATTGAACAGAGCCGCGAGGTCGAGGGTCGGGGAAGAGAGCAGCAGGTAGCGGCCCGACCTGGCCAGGAACACGCCTGGTGCCGCTTCCACCCAGCGATGGCGGGGGAGCCACCCGAGCCGGAACCCGGCCGGCGTTCGGCAGACAACAACCTCCTCGCTCGGGGCTGAAATTGCCGGAATGCGATCGATGATCGTTGCCTGGCCGATGCCCATTCGCAGGCCGTCCCAGGCTGGGAGGCGTTGGTCCCCGTTCCACCAGATAACAGCATCACATTCTTGACAAGCCGCGGCCCGGAGATGGGCAAAATTGAAGCCCGCTCGGGGATCCGGTTCGATGGTTTCGTGCCCCGAGAGGCAATCCAGGTTCATCCCAGCAGTGTGACAAAGGGGTATGACAGAAAAGAAGAGCGTTTTACGTTCTACGTCTTACGTTCTACGTCTTGACCGCTGTTGTCAGGGATTTGAACGTAAAACGTATTACGTAGAACATAAAACGCTTTTACCCGAATTCAAGTTCGAACGTGTCGATCCCGACCCGGGGAATCTCACCAGTGTCCTCGCTGCGAACTCCCGGAACCAGGATCAGCGGGCATTGAGTCTTCTCCATCACCCGCACCGAGATGCTGGTCCATGCCTGCTCGGTAAAGAGTCGACGGGTAGCGCCCATCATGATCAGGTCGGCGCCCACCTCCTGGGCCGTGTTGATTATCGCCTCGGCAGGGTCGTCGCCCTCTACCAGGCGTACCGCGGCGGGCCGACCGCGGGCGGTTAGAGCGGCAATCAAGGGATCCACGACCCGCTTGCCGCGCTCCACAAGATACCGGGCGGCCTTCGACTCCGCTTGTTCGAGGCGCCGGGCGTCATCGTCGAGAAGCGACCTGCGCTCCTCCTCGTCGAGAGAGGCAAGAAAAGTCCGAGGAACCTGCACCACTGTCATGACAGTCACGCTTCCGGCCTCGTCGGAGACGAGGAGGTCACAGAGTCTGGCAGCGGCGGTCGGCGGCAAGACGCCGGTTGTGGCTACGAGGACGTGCACCGCGGGGCAGGTTAGGCGTGGTCGCCAGCCTAGGCCCGGGGAGAAGGACCCCCCAGATGCCACGATGGTCGGTGCCACAATGGCCGGATGCCTGAATTGAACGATGAACTCCTGAATCAGGTCACCTGGAAGATCGCCAATGCGCTGATATTGGTCGGTTCCCGGTCCGGCGACGAATGGAACGCCATGACGGCTTCGTGGGTCACCCAGGTGTCGATGGAACCCGTCCTCATCGGCGTCGGGATCGACAACAAGTCCGTGACCCACCGGCTAATCGGGGCCGGAGGCATGTTCAGCGTCAACCTGTGGCCGGCAGATGACACTCGCATCTTTGTCAAGTTCTCGAAGCCGGCCATCAAGGAAGGCGACACTCTCAATCAGCGTCCGATCACCACTGCGACAACCGGGGCACCGGTATTTGTCGAGGCACTGGCATGGATGGATTGTGAAGTCAGGAACGCCATCGACTTCGGCACTCACACGTTCTACGTCGGCGAAGTGGTGGACGCCGCCATGCTGAAGCCCGAGGCTAAGCCGGCAGCCGTTGCCGATACCCGGATGAAGTACGGGGGTGTGAAACGGGGAGGGCATTAAGACAGGGCGCGGATCGCGGATGGCGAAGGGTGGTCGCGAGGAGGCCTCTCGATCGCGATCCGCTCCGATGGTGCCTTTGCGGATCGCGGAATAGATCCCTGTGCCCGTCACTACCCTGCCCGGATGGATGTTCGGGTTGATGGGAAGGTGGCCCTGGTAACGGGCGCCAGTCGCGGCATCGGACAGGCGACGGCCCTCGAGCTGGTCATGTCGGGCGCAGAGGGAGTGGTTCTGACCAGCCGCAAGGCCGACAACCTTGAACAATCCCTGGCCGACCTGATCGCGGCCGGGGCTCCACCGGATCGGCTGCACACCATCGTCGCTCGGGCCGACTTCGAGGAAGATGCCGAGATGGCTGTCAGGGGAGCCATCGAGCGCTTCGGTGCTTGCGACATCCTCGTCAACAACGCCGGCACTAATCCTGCCGCCGGCCCGCTTGTGTCGGTCGACCTCGGGGCGGTGGACAAAACCTGGGCCGTCAACCAGCGAGGCCCCTTGCTCTGGTGCCAGCAGGTCGTTCGGCAATGGATGGCCGATCACGGCGGCTCGATCGTGAACGTCGCATCGGTGGGAGGACTCCGCCCTGCGCCGGTGATAGGGGCCTACAACATTTCCAAGGCGGCGCTCATCCACATGACCTACCAGCTTGCCTCCGAACTGGCCCCGACGATCAGAGTCAACGCCGTGGCTCCGGGGGTTGTGAAGACGCGTCTGTCGGGCTCTCTCTGGCAGGGGATCGAAGAGCAGGCAGCCGCCGGCCATCCTCTTGCCCGCCTTGGGGATCCGGCCGACATCGCAAGGGCCATCGTGTTCCTTGCCTCCGATGCTTCTTCCTGGATAACGGGAGTCGTCCTGCCGGTCGATGGGGGTGTGCTCGGTGCTTCCAGCACACCGATCTCGTGATAGGGGTTTCTTGACCGGTCATATCGCTCCCGATCCCGACCTTGCTCTCGCCTATCTCGACGGCTCGACCGATCCGGCACCGCTTTTCGCGCACGCCAGAACACTGCGCGACGACGGCAAGGGGCGGACTGTCACGTACAGTCGCAAAGTCTTCGTTCCACTGACGACGCTGTGCCGAGACCGCTGCACCTACTGCACGTTTGCTCAACCTCCCGGGGGCGGCGGCATGTACCTCGAACCCGAGGAGGTTCTGGCCATTGCGAAAGCCGGTGCTAGGTGGAACTGCACAGAAGCCTTGTTCACTCTCGGCGATCGGCCCGAGGATCGATGGGAACAGGCCCGCCACTTCCTCGAGGCGCATGGCGAAACGTCGACCCTGGGCTATGTGGAGTCGATGTGTCGCATCGTCCTCGAAGAGACCGGGGTGTTTCCGCATGCCAACCCCGGGCTGATGAACGGCGCCGAAATGCAGGCGCTACGGCCGCTCAATCCCTCGATGGGCCTGATGCTCGAGAACGTTTCTCCACGGCTCATGGAGCCGGGCTTGCCCCATCACAATTGCCCCGACAAGGATCCTCTCCTGCGACTCGAGATGATTCGAACGGCCGGACGGCTCAAGGTGCCGTTCACTACCGGCATCCTGGTCGGCATCGGCGAGAATAATCGTGAGATTGTCGACTCGCTGTTCGCGCTTGCTGCTGAGCAGCAGGCGCTCGGTTGCATACAGGAAGTGATCGTTCAGAACTTCAGAGCCAAGGCCAACACGCCGATGCGTCGACATGCCGAGCCCCTCCCGTCGTGGTTTGCCCGGGTCGTAGCTCTGGCTCGGTGGATCATGGGCCCGACCATGAACATCCAGGTACCACCTAACCTCACGGAGCGTTTCGAGGTCTATCTCGACGCCGGGATCAACGATTGGGGCGGCGTCAGCCCTCTGACCATCGATTGGGTCAATCCCGAACAGCCCTGGCCCCACCTCGACGAGCTGGAAGCCCGGACCGCAGCCGCTGGCTTTGACCTGGTCCCACGACTTCCCGTCTATCCCGAGTTCGCCACTCCGGAGTGGATCGACTCCGGGCTCTGGCCACGGGTTAGAGATGCAAGCGACGAGCGCGGGTACGCTTCCTTTCCCTCTATGGAGAAGTCAGCGCTGTGATCGTCACCTTCTGCCGGGTCCGACCTGCCGCACTCGTCAACGAGTTGACCGCGACCACCCGCAGGCGAGAGGGCACGACCGTCATCGAAGTAGACGACCTGACCTCCGCGGAGGCGGCTGCAGCTGCTGGCGGCGGCTTGTTACCCGTGAGCACGACTCCGCCGGCAGGGGACTCTCTGCCGACGACAGCGGCGTGGGTGCTCGAAGCCGGCGAAGCCCTTCAGGGCCACATTGTCGGATGGCGTCTTACGATCGATGCGGGATCTACCAGCTACGAGCATGTGCTGGACGCGGCGGCGAGAACCGGCGCGGCCTTTATCCGTTCGCCCCGGAGCCGCGTGGCCGACCTGGCGCGGATTGCTTCCCTTCCGGGGCTGACCACCTCGATTTCGGTGTTCGTCGACGACGTCGACCAGGCGGTGGTTGCGGTGGAGTCAGGGGCGACGGATCTCCTTCTGCGGGACTGGGACAACGAGGGAGTGGCCGAGCTTCGCCAGGCGATGCTGCCATCCATTCTCGTCGAGAGGACGGCCTTTCCTCTCCACCTCCACAGCGAGACCGCACCCGCCGTTTCTCCCGGTATCGACGATTTTCGGAGCGCTTTGTCACCGGCCCTGTTCACCGCCTGGCTTCGCCAGGTGGATGGATCGGGGGCAGTTCGTCCAAGGGTGGAATGGGCCCCCGGCAAGGACATTCCGGTCCCGGTGCCGCCTGCCCGGATCTCGGCCCAGTGGACAGATCCAATCTGGATAGCCGGGAGGGCTCCCTCCGAACTGGATGCGGGAGGTGACCTGCGTCCGATCCTCGAGGCCTCATTGGCAGGCAATGCTCCGACCCGTGACGACGTCGAGCGCCTCTTCCGCGCTCGGAGCGATCAGGTCGACGCCATCGCCTGGACTGCCGACCAATTGCGCCGGCGCCGGGTGGGGGAGACGGTCACGTATGTGATCAATCGCAACATCAATTACACCAACCAGTGCTATTTCCGGTGCGGTTTCTGCGCTTTCTCCAAAGGACCCCGCAGCCTCAATCTGCGGGAGGAGCCATACCTGATCCCGCTCGAGGGGATCGTCGGCCTGGCCCAGGAGGCGTGGGACCGAGGGGCGACTGAGGTGACCCTGCAAGGCGGCATCCACCCGGGATTCACAGGTGATTTCTACGCCAGCGTCGTCGACGGGATCAAAGAGCGCCTGCCGGAGATGCACATCCACGGCTTCACGCCGCTCGAAGTTTGGCAGGGGGCCGAGACGCTCGGGGTGCCCGTTCGGCAGTTCCTCAAGCGCCTACATGACGCCGGTCTGGGAAGCCTTCCGGGAACCGCCGCCGAGGTGCTCGACGACTCCGTGCGGGAGCACCTGTGCCCCGACAAGATTCGGACTTCGCAATGGGCCGAAGTGATGATGACAGCCCATGAGATTGGTCTGCGTGCCACCGCCACCCTCATGTTCGGCCACATCGACCACCCTTCCGCATGGGCCAACCACATCGAGGTGATACGTCAGATTCAACGGCGGACCAGCGGCTTCACCGAGTTCGTTCCGCTGCCTTTCGTCCACATGGGAGCACCGATCTTCCTGCGCGGCCAATCGCGTCCGGGTCCGACGTGGGATGAAGTGGTCCTGGTCCACTCCGTGGCCCGGATCGCTTTTGACGGGTTGATACCGAACATCCAGGCTTCGTGGGTGAAGCTCGGCCTCGACGGAGGGGCGCGCCTGCTTGACGCCGGCTGCAACGACCTAGGCGGAACACTCATGGGCGAGATCATCACCAGGTCCGCCGGCGCCGAGCACGGGCAGGAAGTCACCCCGGAGGAGTTCGTCGAGACAATCAAAGGAGCGGGACGTCACCCGGCCCGGCGGAGTACGACGTATCAGATCCTGGAACGGGTGTAACGGCACGCCACCCGCTTAGTCCGCGATCCGCGATCCGCTATCCGCCAGAACCACGGAGACGCAGGGTGGCGCAGCGCAGGGCGAAGAGGACGTTTTGGCGCGGAGTTCTGCTCGCCTGGTGTCGATCTTCCGCGCCAAAACCGTGGATTTGCGGAAGAGAGGCGATGGCACCTCCAACCTCATATTCTGTCGACAATGGCTACCACAGTCGTTCCCACGGATACGCTGCCCCTGCTCGAAGACTCGTCGGTAGCCGTCGACAACGCCAGCCGCGTTCCCCGAACGATGGTGGTTACCGGAGCGAGCCGCGGAATGGGGCTGACGACCGCCGGAAGGTTGGCGACCGACGGGCACAAAGTCATCGGAGTGGCCCGGACCGCCCCCGACGATTTCCCCGGTGATTTCATCCAGGCTGACCTGTCCGACGAAGGCTCCACTGCCCGGCTCGTGAAGCGCCTGAGCGATCGCTATCAGGTCGATGGCCTGGTCAACAACGCCGGCAATGTCCATCCTGGAGGCCTCGAGGAAGCGACCTCGCACGACCTGCGTGACACGGTCGAGATTCACGTCCGAGCCGCGATCCAAATCACTCAATCCCTCATTCCCGGAATGCGTGAGCGGGGATGGGGAAGGATCGTCAACATGGCAAGCGTGGTGCCTCTGGGATCGGTCCGTCGCACTACCTATGGAGCGGCCAAGGGCGCATTGATTGCTCTTACGCGAGGTTGGGCGGCCGAGCTCGGTCCCGACAACATCACGGTCAATGCTGTGGGCCCGGGGGCCATTGACACCGTGCTTCTCAGGAACAACTTCCCGGTCGGGAGCGAGGCGGAGGCCCGCTATCTGCGGGTGATCCCGATGGGTAGGGTCGGCCGTCCAGAGGAGGTGGCGTCGGTGATCGCGTTTCTATGCTCTGAAGAGGCGTCCTACGTGACCGGCCAGGTCATCTACATCGATGGTGGTTACTCAGCCGGCCGGGCGATGTTCTGACCAGGGGTCAGCTGAGGGGATAGCCGGGCCGCCCCTGGGCCAGCCAGTCTTGGAAGGCTTCGTCGTTGGACACATCCCTCCCCAGAGTCGAGGCCAACATGTAGCGGTGGTGGAGCAGGTCGGTGTAGGCCTGCACCGGATCGACGACGCCGTTGATTGCCCGCAGCTTGGCGAGCAGCGGTTCGAACTCGCTGACGCGCCACTTCACCGCCCAGGTGGCCTTCCCTGACGAGGTGTCGCCACCGGTCTTGGCGGAGTAGTAGTGGACGTCCGACAGGATCGCTTTCGCCTGGTTCTCAAGGGCCTCGATGCCGGTGAGTGACTTGAGACGGTTGGCGTGAAAGTTGCGCCCCCCGACCTTCACCTTGATCATCAACTCGGCGGTGTCATCGATCGATGGCACCAGATCGACCTCCTCCACGTCGAAGCCGAGCCTGTTCAGGCGATCGATTCGCTCGGTGATGCGGAAGCGCTCCTCGGTCGTGATCGTCTCAGCCGTGCGCAACTCGGCCCACAGCTTCGTGTAGCGCTCGGCGATGTCGTAACCGAGGTCGAGATCGGCCTGCTCTATGTCCACTCCGACCTCGGCAGCGATGTCGGACATCCCCCCGGCAACATTCTCGATCATGATCTCGAGATCCTCGAGACGGCGGCCATCTGAAAGTCCGCCTGGAAGGATCTGAGCAGTTTCAGCGTCGACCATTATGGTGACGATGGCCTCGGCATCGAAGCGATAGAGGACGTTGGACAGGCTGCAGTCACCCCAGAAGCAATGCGCCAGATGCAATTCGACCAAGAGGCCGGCGAATGCGGCGAGCATTTGATTGCGACGGGGCCCGAACCCCGGGCCGGCCAGTATCTCGCGATATGAGAATGAGAAGGGTTCGTAGGCCGTAATCAACGCAGCGGCGCCTTCTTCAGTGGGGTCTTCGGTGCGCTGCTCCACCAGTCCGACCGCAGTCACCGCCGGGGCACCCACCGATTCGAGCTCACGCAGCACGGCGTAGTCATTTCGGGCGGGCGCTCGCGCCAGCTCCTTGACCACATAGATCCCTCGCGGATAGGACAGGAACCGCACTTCGTGACGGCTGATCCCCTTTGGCAAGTCGAGGAGGCTGGGGAGTTCCCACTCGACGAGGGGGAGTCGCCAGGGCAAGTCGAGGAAGTCCGGGTGCCCGGGGCGTATCGTCAGAGATTCAGCCACGTCTGCAGGCTAAGGGGCCGCGCCGATAGGTGTGCTTTCCGCCTGATATTGCTCTGAGAATCGGCCATAGATGTTCGAGTGGGTGCTGGTGAGAGCCTAAGAATCGGCAAAGGAATGAGGGTAGGCGCCGGGTGGCACGGCAAATTTGGTCTATCAGTCCCGCCTCTGACCAAATCTGGCCAGCCAGTCTCGGTTTCCGGGGACCGCTGCACCGAATTACCTGTGGGGCGGGAGCCACCGGCCAAATTTGGACCGGAACCTCACCTCAGGGGCGACTCCCCTTTTTCGCTGCTCTTTCCGTTTAAGTCATCAATCGCTGGTTCGGGTAGCGAGGGGTCCGGCTGGCACCCCGGGCACCAGAAGGTGATGCGGGAGGGTTCGCCGATCATCTGTTGGCGGATGGCCTGACCGCATCGCCGGCAAGGAAGCCCGGCACGGTCGTAGACCCAGTTGCGTCCTCCGGGCCCCGGCAGGCCGGTGGTCGACCGGGTCGATCGAGCGGCGTTGGCGACCAGCAGTCGCCGGGCGCACTCGATTAAGCCGTCGACCTGGTCCGAAGTGAGTTGGCCCACCAAAGTCGCCGGGTTGACCCGCTCGAGGAAGAGCGTTTCGTTCTTGAAGACGTTGCCGATTCCGGCCATGACGCGTTGATCGAGGAGAAGCTCGGACACCGTGCGGTCTTGGGGGAACAACGTTGCCCGGGCATGGTCTGATCGGAAGGCAGGGTCGAGAAGATCGGGGCCGAGCTTCTCAAGGGCGTCCTCGATCAAAGCCGTCCGGTTGGCGTCGACCCTGGCCGCTTGGAAAGCCACGTAGTGCGTGGCCGTCTGCAAGAGCAGGCTCTCGGGGCCGGGCCTTCGCTGGCCCGGTCCGACCTGAACCCGGCCGTTCATGCCGAGATGGCCGCTTATGGTTATTCCGGAGTCGAACGTGATCAGCAGACGCTTGCCCCGCGAGCGGACGCCGGTCACGCGGGAATCGAGGATCTTGGCCGACCAGCGGCGGACGGCAGGGGCGGAGCCTGCCACCCCGTCGATCGTTGCTCCCGACAGCACCGCCGCGACCCGCCGGGCGGCGCGGGCGTAGCTGTCACCTTCCGGCATCAGCCCCGAAACGCCAGGCCGCGCAGGGCAGGCACGAAGCCCCACTCGCCCAGTGCCGGCGCCAGCCAGCTTTCGGCCGCAGGCGAACCACTGACTGTTTCGAGAGTGAGCCTGCGATGACGATGGGCGATCGCCGCTACCTCGCGAGCGATCTGACCTTGGAGGTCGCCCAGATCGAGATCGTTGACCCCATCGAGGAGGACGAGCCGCTTGCCCCCTCGCTCGAGGTAGCCCGCCAGCAACCCGTCGACCATGAATACGTAGCTTCCGGCGGCGCGGGCGAATCTGGCCTCGCCGACCTCGGGCCGGCCCTCGGTTGCCGACGGCCACGGAAGTGCAGCGCCGTAGGGATTGGCAGGGTCGGTTGAGGCAAGGCCGATTACCCCTGCGGCGGCGGCGCGGAGTCGATCGACTGCACCAGGAAGAGCGAACTGTGCCCCGCCCAGCCCTTCGACAAAGTACCCCCGTCGGACCCGCCCTACCTCTTCCATTCGACTCAACACCGGATAGAGACCTGCGAAGCCGCCCGGCAAGGACTCGGCCGTGACATGAGATCTCGTCAAGATCCCGTGGCGATCGAGAAGAAGCTCAGCCCAGGAGGTGGCGGCGGCGGTCGGATCTGCTTCTGGCACGGTCAGTCTCGACCAGCGCCCTGAGGCATGGGAAGGAAAGTTATAGCCGAGGACGGGTCGCCCGCCGGTCCTTCCATTGGCCCTTGACTTGCCTCCTCGCGAGCGGGCGTAAGCTCGCAAGGGAGCGAGGGTGTCGTTGGTCACCTCACCTGCCCACACTAGGTCCCACAAAGATTCGAGCACCTCCTCGGGGTCGCCGCCTCCGGCCGCCTGATAGAGGTCGTGGAAGAACGAGGCACCCTTTTCGGCGAGATGAGTCCGGATGGCGTCGTGCGCCGGACTGGTCGGGGAATCGACTCCAGGTGGTGTCCACAGAGCCCCGAGTTGGGATCGCAGATAGAGGGCAACCTTGCCGTCCTTCCCGCCGAGAGGCCCGCGTCCGGCCCAGAGCACTTCTCCTTCGAGCATGAGCTGATCGAGCAGCGGAGCGTGGTCTGCCACTCGCAATGGGAGAACGTCGCGTTCGAGAACCGAGGCCGCCAGGTCGACCCCCTGGAGCCGTCTGATCGCCTCGCCCAGGGCTGCCTTGCCGCGTGCAGGCTCGCCGCTGGCGCGTTGCCATTGCGGCGCAAACCTCCCCAGGGCGCTGCCCTCGACCGGTTCGATCTGATGGCGCAGGACCGCCAGGGAGCGGCGCTTGAGTCGACGTAGCACTTCCAGGTCGATCCACTCCCTGTCGGCCCCACTCCGGAACACTCCACGGGCGACCCTCCCGGCGTTTTCGAGCGTGGCCAGCGTGCTGTCGCAGACCGCCACGGGTAGGCCCAGAGCGTTGGCAACCGCGTATGAAGTGAAGGGACCATGGGTTCGGGCATGTCGGCCGACGACGTCTGCGAGCGGTGTCTCGACCGCTTGCAGAAACACGTGAGGGACGCCTGCAGGCGGCTGGACGCCCATCGCATCACGCAGGCGAGCGGTGTCCTCGATCGCCGCCCAGAGGGGACGCCCGGCGACCCGAACCTGGATCACCCGGTGCGAGGCAGTCAGGTCATCGAGGGCGTCGACCACTCCCACACCATCGCTTCGAACCTCGAGGTCCTCGACACTCAACGGGCCCAGGGTCCGCAGCAGGTCGTGGAGGCCGTCGATCGACCTGACCTGCCTCTCGGGGGTGAGGTGCTGGAGTTCGAGTTCAACTGCGGCCAGGACCTCGGCGGAGATCAGTTCGGCAAGTTCTCCCTCACCGAGAAGGCTGCGAAGAAGGTCGCGATCGAGCGTCAGGGCGGTGGCCCGGCGCTCTGCGATCGGAGTGTCGGACTCGTAGAGAAAAGCCGCTACGAAGGCAAACAGCAGCGACGACGCGAAGGGGGACGGACCCTTTGTCTCGACCTCCACCACCCGGATCTTTCTCGCCCTGATGTCGGTCAGGGTTTGTTCCAATGAGGCAAGATCGAAGTCATCGGCCAGGACCTCTCGGTACACCTCGAGGATGATCGGGAAGGACCCGTACTGACGGGCGACACCGAGGAGGTCGGAGGCGCGGCGACGTTGCAGCCAGAGGGGCGTTCGGGCTCCCGGCCTCCGGCGTGGAAGCAGGAGGGCCCGTCCCGCCGCCTCCCGAAACCGGGCAGCGAAGAGGGCCGTGTCGGCCAGGTGCTCCTCGACGAGTTGGCGTGCGTCCTCGGGGTCGAGGACGAGGTCGGCGAGACCGGGGGGCTGATCGCCATCGGGGAATCGGAAAGCGATGCCGTCGTCGGCCCAGATAACGTCGACATCGCTGCCGAACCGGGCTCGCAGCTTGTTGGTCAGGGCCATCGCCCAGGGGGCATGGACGCGGGCCCCGAGCGGGGAGAGCACGACGACTCGCCAGTCTCCGATCTCGTCGCGAAACCGCTCGATCACCATTGTCTGGTCGGTTGGGAGGACGCCGGTTGCCTCTCGCTCCTCGCTCAGATAAGACACGAGGTTGCGGGCTGCCAGTTCATCCAGGTGGTAGTCAGAAGTGAGAGCGGCGGTGGCAGCCTCGGGCTCGAGGGCACCCATCTCCCGCACGAACCGGCCGATGCGCTTGCCCGTGGCTATCGACCTGCCCAGTGTGTCCCCCTTCCAGAAGGGCAGCTTGGCGGCTGGCGCGCCGGGAGCCGGAATGACTTCCACTCGATCGGGTCCGATGTCGGTCACCCGCCAGCTGCTCGTTCCGAGGATGAAAACATCGCCGACCCGTGATTCGTAGACCATTTCTTCGTCGAGTTCGCCGACCCGGCTCCCGTCGGGGAGGCTGACCCTGAACAAGCCACGGTCGGGGATGGTCCCGGCGTTGGCGACGACTAGCTGGCGGGCACCTGGTCGGGCCTCGACGGCGCCGCTGACGCGGTCCCAGGTGACCCGTGGGCGCAGCTCGGCGAAGAGATCGGATGGGTAGCGGCCAGCGAGCATATCGAGGGTGGCATCGAAGACGGGTCGGGCAAGTTCGCCGTATGGATAAGCCCGGCGGATCATGTCAAACAGGTCGTCGGCGGTGCGGGGACCGTGGACAACTGACGCCACGAGCTGCTGGCAGAGGACGTCGAGAGGATTTCGAGGGACCGAGGTCAACTCGATGTCGCCCTCCATCATCTGCTGGCCTATGACTGTCGATGCGAGCAGGTCGCCCCGGTACTTCGGGAAGATACGGGCCCGGCTCTGACCGCCGACCTGATGGCCCGAGCGGCCGACTCGCTGCAGACCGGATGCAACCGAGATCGGGGCCTCGATCTGGATTACGAGGTCGACGGCGCCCATGTCGATTCCGAGTTCGAGGGAGGAAGTAGCCACCACCGCTTTGAGCTCTCCCCGTTTGAGCGCCTCTTCGATGAGCACCCTCTGTTCGCGTGACACAGAACCGTGGTGGGAACGACTGATTTCCTCGCCGGCCAGGGTGTTGATCTCACCGCATATGCGCTCGGCCAGGCGACGCGAGTTGGCAAAGAGGATCGTCGAGCGATGCGTCTGAATGAGTTCGAGGAGGCGCGGGTAGATGGCTGGCCAGATCGATGCCTGTCGGATCCCAATCCCCTGGGAATTTGGCGGATCGAGGGGATCGGGAGGGGCCGGCGCCGCCATGTCATCGACCGGGACGATGATTGAAAGATCAAGCGGCCGGGGAGCGGGAGCCTGAGCGATCGCTACGGATCGGGCCTGCCACTGCTCATCGACGACGGTTCCGCCACCGAGGAAGGCGGCGATCGTATCGAGAGGGCGCTGGGTGGCCGACAGACCGATTCTCTGAGGTGGGCCAGGCTCCTTCGGGCCAGCCTCCTGTGATTTGGCCTCGATAACCTCCTCCAGACGCTCGAGTGAGAGCGCCAGGTGGGCGCCCCTTTTCGTCCCGGCTACGGCATGAACCTCGTCGACGATGACCCAGCGGACGCTGGCCAGAGTCTTGCGGGCTTCGGAGGTGAGCAGGAGGAAGAGCGATTCGGGGGTGGTGATCAGGATGTCGGGAGGATTGCGCTCCATCCGGCTGCGTTCCTCAGCGGGCGTGTCGCCGGTCCGGAGGAAGGTGGTGAGTTCGGGCAGAGCCGGGCCGCCGAGCCGCGTCGCTGCGTGGCGAATCCCGGCTAGCGGGGCGCGGAGGTTGCGATCGACGTCATAGGCCAGGGCCTTGAGAGGGGAAACGTAGAGGACACGGCATCTTTGTTGGCGCTCCGGGACGGGCTCGTTGAGAAGGCGATCGAGGATCCAGAGAAAAGCCGCCAGGGTCTTCCCCGAACCGGTGGGGGCGTGGATCAACGTGTGGCGGCCGCTCGCGATCGCTTCCCATCCCTCGCGTTGAGCGGCGGTGGGGTCGGCGAACGATGCCGCGAACCAGGCCCTGGTGGCGGGGCTAAAACGATCGAGTGGATTCACCCGTCCAGGGTACGAGGTGGCAGTGACAAGAAGTCCGGCTTCTAATCCATATTCCGACGAGCCGGGTCGATCAGCCGGCTTCGACCTCGAGCGGCGCGAGGGCCGCGGCTGAGAGAGGGAGTTTGCCGCGGTCGGAAACGCTCAAGAAGGCCTCGACGACGCTGGGGTCGAACTGGGTTCCGGCGTTGCTGGTTATTTCCTGAATGGCGAACTCGACCGACAACGCCGGCTGGTAGGACCGGTGGTTGGTGATGGCGTCGAATGCATCGGCCACGAGGACAACTCTTGACAACAGCGGGATCTCGAGCCTTGTCAGACCGAATGGATAGCCGCCTCCGTCATAGCGCTCGTGGTGGTAAAGGATGGCCTCGGACACCCTCCGGTCGAAGCGCTCGTTGATCATGGCGTAACCGAGTTCGGGGTGACGTCGCATGTGATCGCGCTCGAGTTCGTCGAGGGGACCCGGTTTGGCGAGGATTGCCGGGTCGATGTGCACTTTGCCAACGTCGTGGAGAACTCCGACGAGGGCCAGGGCTTCGATGTCGGCTTCGGGGAGACCCATCGTGCGGCCGAGTGCACACGAGAGATCGGCGACGCGGTGGACGTGACCGTAAAGGTCCTCCACCACATTTTGCATCGCCTGAAGTAGGTATTCTTCCATAGGTTTATCCACACTCCGCTAGAGACGAAAGAATCGACACTTCTTGCCTCTCACGGTATGGGTCGCTCGTATCAGTACGCGCGATCTGACTAGTTAGGTTGCTTAACCCTGGGGCCAGAGGTCTGCCGTCGATGCGAGGATTCGGCGTGATTGTTGGAGTTCGCCGTGGGCCGTCCCCCGAGGAACCGGTTGAGACCCCTCACGTGCTTGGCAGTCCAAACCTACTCGTCGGGCGCTTCAACCTGGGCGACGGCATGGCCGCCCGCGCCCTTTCTCCCCAGCCTGTCGACGAAGTTGTCCACAGCGGTGGAGTGGGCCTGGGTGTGATGGGAAATGGCCTGATAGGCGGCGGAAAGATCGAGAAAGCCGGCCAGGTCCATTTGCCGGGAATGACGGAGGAGTCGCTTCGTGAGCCGGACCGAGTGGGTCGGTTTGGCGGCGATCTGGGCCGCAAGTTCGAACACCACGGTGGTCAGTCGCTCCGGTTCGACCACCTCGAGCAGAATGCCCAGGTCGACCGCCTCCTCGGCTCCGACCGTGCGGCCGGTGAATGAGAGGTCGGCGGCCCGTTGCCAGCCCACCACTCTTGGAAGCAGCCATGCCCCGCCGTCACCGGGGATGATGCCGAGGTCGATGAAGGTGTGGGTGAAGCGGGCAGCCGTCGAGCCCACGCGGAGGTCACAGCCCAGCACCAGGTCGAACCCGGCGCCGACCGCCGGCCCGTTGACCGCGGCGATCGTGACGACGTCGGTAGTCAGTACTGCGCTCGTGAGGCGCTGGATCGAGATTCGATAACCCTCGTTGATCTCTTCGGGCGTTCCGGCGAACAGCCCTCTGCGCTCTGCCATGTCCTTGACGTTGCCTCCGGCCGAGAAGGCCGGTCCCTCCGCTTCGATAATCAAGACCGCGACCTTTGAATCGGCCGAAGCCTCATCGATCGCCCCGATCATCTCAGCCAGCATTTTCTCGCCGGTGATGGCGTTGCGGGTCTCCGAGCGGGCCAGGGTCAGAACTGCGATCCCGTCGTTGGTCACGAACCGGGTGTGGCTTCGATTCACCGGACCCATCCCACGAGGGCAGCGGCGCGAACAAGTTCCCGGGCGCGATCGGGATCAACCTGGTCTGAGATCCGCCCACTCGCCTTGAGCGACGTGCCCACGATGGCTCCATCGGCCACCTCGGCCAGAGCTCCCAGGGTCGCGGCCGACGCACCGGAACCGACCAGGATCGTGGCGTCAGGAACCGCCTTGCGAAGTCGGGCTGCTTCCTCGAGGTCGGGAGCGGCTCCGGTACCGGTTCCCGAGACGATCAGAGCATCGGCTCCACCGCGCTCCCAGGTATCGAGCCCCGCCTGCTCGATCGACAGGCCAAAAGGAGGAGTGGCATGTTTGACGAAGACATCGGCCAAAATGGCGACCTCGGGGCAAAGAGCCTGGCGCTGACGAGCCACCTCGGCAGCGATTCCAACTATGGGGCCCTGGTCGGTGTTCATGAGGCCGGTCAGAACGTTGACCCGAATCATTGTGGCACCCGTGGCGGCGGCGATCGCAAGGGCAGCCAATGCGTCGTTGCGAAGGACGTTGACCCCGATGGGAAGACCGGTCGTTTCGGAGATCGTCGCCACGGCCCGGGTCATTGCCGCCACCGTGATCGGCGCAACCTGACCGGGGAAGAACGGTGCATCCCCGAAGTTCTCGATCATCAGAGCGGGAAAGCCGGCTTCCTTGAGGATGCGAGCGTCCCGTAGTGAAAAGGCGATGGCGGAATCGAGGTCGCTCTCGAAACGCGGAGAGCCGGGGAGCGGCTGGAGATGGACCATCCCGATCAGGGACGGAAAGCTCATCGGCCCGATTTCAGAGATATGCCCGAACCACTTCGAGAGCGGTCTCGGCCACGTCGCCGGAAGCCTTCAGGCTCTTGGCGTCCTTGCGCTTCATTCTCCGCACTGCCAGGCGAGCAAATTCGCCCGCGGGGCCCTTGATCACCTGGTCGGTGTCGGCGGGTCCGAAAACCCACTTCGCATAGGCTGGTCCCATCACCTCGACGCGAACCGGTGAGTAATCCTCGTCGGCGGCCTTGAAGGCATAGGGCAGAGTCTTCCAACCGAGAAAGCAGATATGGCGGATGCGGGCTGTGTCCTCGATCTCCGCCTTCATGGACGCGTAAATATCGAGGCCGTGCGCCCAGGTCTCCATAAGACGCATCGTGGCGAAGGTGCGAGCACTCATCGAACCGGCGATCCATTCAACCCGGTGTTCGGCGTCCATTCGAGAAAGCGGTTCGACCACTTTGGCCCTGCCACCCCGCCACCATTCGATGACGTCCTGATATCGCATCTTGCGCCCTTTCTTGACGGCTTCCTGGCGGAGGGCATCAAGGTTGGGGGCGGCCCGATAGGTCTCGACTCCATCGCCCCCAATGAGGGCGTCCCCGGCCAATTCGGCCGTATCCGCCAGGTGGCTGATGGTGTCGCGGATAGACCAGCCTTTGGCAGGAGTGGGTCGTTCCCAGTCCTTGGGGCCGATCTTCTGGAGGAACTGATCAAGAAACTGCTGTTCGGCTACCAGGTCAGACAGGATCTCTCGCACGGCTGGCATGGTAGTCGCTTCCAGCAATTCGGAATCCGGCCGGACTAGTCCATCCCAGGCCCTCGGGGTGGAATTACCAGGGCCTTTCGGCCTGGTCCTCCTCGAAAGGCGGTGGCGGCTGGACATTCTCCGGTGTTGCAACCAACCGGTTCAGGCGGTCGATCAGCGTGCGGAGACGGCCGTAGTTGCGGCGGTCAAAGTGGAGGGCGAGCCGGATCAGGTCGACATGGTCGGCATCGGCCACCTCGGCCGTCGAGGGCTCAACGATCTCGATCTTCCCGGTGACCAGGATGTCGGCGAATTCCTGACTCAGTTCTTCCAGGGTTGGGGGTTCCGGCGCCCTCCGAACTCGCAAGACCAGTCGGCCTTCGACATATCGCTGCGAGTGGTAATTCGAATAGAAGTCGAGGATGTGGTTGACGGCGTCCTGGGCATCACCTGTGAGGGTGAAGAGATTCATGTCTGCCGCCGAGATCAGCCCCTGTTCGACGAGCACGTTGGAACAGAACTCAAGCAGCGGCGGCCAGTATCCGGTGCCCGGCGCCTCGATCAAGACGATCGGGTGCAGGTCGCTCTTCCCCGTCTGCATCAGAGTGAACAGCTCGAAGGTCTCATCGAGAGTTCCGAAGCCTCCCGGGAAGAGTGCGAACGCGGCGGACTCTTTGATGAAGGTCAACTTGCGCGTGAAGAAGTACTTGTAGTTGACGGTCCGCTCCGGATCGATGTACGAGTTGGCGTCGGGTTCGAACGGCAGCCGGATGTTCACCCCGTAGGCGTGCTCTCGCCCCGCCCCCTTGGAACCTGCCTCCATCACTCCAGGCCCGGCGCCGGTGATAACGCCCCAGCCTTTGCCGGCCATTAGTCCTGAGATCTCCTCTGCCAGCAGGTAGTTCGGATCTCCGGCGGGGATGCGAGCGGAGCCAAAGATCGTCACTTTTGGATCGAAGTGCCGGGCGAACACCAGGATCGAGTACCGCATCTCCTTCAGGGCGGTGTTGACGAGTTTGAGGTCTCCCCGGCTCGCCTTGTCCCGATACAGCTTGAGGACGGTCGTGATCAGTTCGAAAATCAGATCTTGATTGGGAGCGTCTCCCGCCAGGTCGACCAGCTCCCGGATCTTCTGGTCGACGTCGGGCCTGATGCCGTAGGACCTCACCATCGCAACCGTAGCGCGTGAGGCTGGTTTGATTGTGAGGGGACCAACCTCAACCTTTCCCGAACGGCTTGGTCGTCGGGCCCCTCCGAACTACCGCATTCCATACTGTCTCGTAGTGATCCCGGTCGAAGGGATCGACGTGTGGGAGGACGAACTCCTCCCAGGAGCGACGGAGTGGGTCTTCGTTGGCCGTGTAGACCCGGAGACCGGTCGGCAGGCGATCGAGCACCGATCGCAATGAGAGAGGGGTCTCCACTCTGGTCGAGGCGTCGGGGACGACGAAGGAAGCGTTGACCTCGACCGCCAATCGCGAAATGGCTTCGACGTATGGGCCCACCAGCGAGGGGTAGCGGCGGGTCAGCATCGCCTGCACCTGGTCGCCGCCGGGGAACTCCTTCTCCCAGATCACCCACCGGTCGGCAAAGGCCTTGTTGAGCGTCTGGGTCCCGGCGTAGTCGCGGATGTCGGTTGGGTTCATGGTTCCGAACACCCGCACGTCAGGACGAAGACGGACGGTTTCCCCCGTGGGAAGGTCCAGCGCCCCGTAGCGGTCGAGCAAACCGTGCAGCGCGAAGAGCGTTTCGGCACCGGCGGCGTTGAGTTCTGACAGGTTGAGCAGGGCCGGTCCCCGGAGAGCGCGGGTGATGTCGCCGTCTTCCCACCTGCTCTCGGTTCCGCCCTTGCCGTCTCCGTGGAGGCGAGTCGAGCCAATGAGGGTGACATCCCGAACCTCTCCGGTCAGAGGAATTCGGTAATAGGGCAATCCCAGCCGCGCTGCGAACTGTTCGATGTCATGATCCTTGCCCGTGCCCATGTGGCCCCTGACCGCCAGGTGCAGCGGGGAGAAGCCTTCCGGCTGGGCCCTTCGAACCGCCTCGACCTGGGCGAAGCGGTAGAGCATCCCGAGATCGATGTAGTGGGGATCGGGTTGGGGGATCTTTCCGATCCGCTGATCACGGTCGGGAACGCCGCGGGGAACCGTGAACTTCTCCAACTCGATTGGTTGCCCGTCTCCCACCGGGTCTTCGAAGACCACGGTCTCGGGGGTCTTGGATTGCGTTGGCTTATCAGGCACTGAGCGATTCCTTCCATGGGCTGGCGCTGCCGGTTCGGGCGGGTCGCAACCACCAGGTGTCCATGCCCCAGAGGGCAAGACCCCGGCGGAGAGCTCCGCGGGTTCCTTCGACCATCGCCCTGGTCAGCTCCTCAGGGCGGTTGACTACTTCGAAACGGTGATAGGTGCCTGAGACGGTGTCGTCACCGATGCCGATGCCGAGCACTGTCGTGCCCGAGCGTTCCACTGCCGCCACCGAGGTGGCGAGGGCATCGACCGAACCTCTGGTCATGCCGTCGGCCAGAACGACCAGGACCCGAACGTTGGCTCCGAGGCGCGCCATCCTCTCGGCGGCGTGAATGAGGTTGAACTCGTCGACATTGGCTGCTCGCTCGAACATCGAAACGGGTGGTGCGGTCCTCGGGTTGCGTCGAGCCGCGATTGCTGCCTGTCCCGGTTCCGCCGCCGTCCAGAACATCCCGGCAAGGACGTCCTCGGCTTCGCGCCAGCGGCGATCGAAGGGCTTGACGAGATAGTGGTTGATGGTCGTGGTCAGGCGGTTGGCGGCGGTGCCGTGGGTCTGGCGAAGGCCAGCCGCGGCCTGGCTCGACGTCCTCGTGTAGCTCCACTCGGTGTCGTCGGGCCGGGCTGCAAAGCCGCGGTTGAACAAGGCGACTTCGAAGTCGACCTGAAGCTCGTGACAGAGGCGCGCCATGGTTATCGCTCCCAACAACGCCGCCGACATTCCCCACGGTGTGCGAACGGCTCCCTGGGTGCGGGGTTGCAGCATCGAGGCGGAGGCGTCGACCAGAAGGCTCACGGCATAGGACCGTCGGGTTCGTGAAGCCCGGCGTTCGTACATGCGGTCGTACAGGCCGGCCCCGATGAAGAGAGCCGCGTGCGGTGACACGTCGCCCTGGTCGTAGCCCGACCGAAGGCCCCGCCGCTGATTGGCGGCGAAGAGTGGGTAGAGCTCTCCCGAAACATGCCGCTGCGCGATGCCCCACTTCCTGGCGGCTGAGGCAACCGCCGCCCTTCCCTCACTGGCGAATACGGCGAAGGCCCGGGGGGCAGGGGTGACGAGCAGCTTGCCGCCCATGCCGGTCGGCAGGTAAACGGTTGGCGCCTCGCTGACCCGGAGAAGCTGATCGGTTGAGGCTTCGCCGGCCAGTTCCGACGCGCCCTTGCGATCGGAGAGACCCGATCGGGCCTGGGTTGCGCGCTGCACGTCGCGATAGCTGTCGGAGTCACGCACCGACGGGCTGGGGAGGCGGACCATGTCGATGCCTTCTGCGGCAGCTTCGGCGTCCTTCTTCTGGTGCATCCGTTGCTGGGCGGCGGTTCCTTGCTCCTTCACGTTGCTCAGGAGGCCGTGGGTCTTGGCGATCTGTAGCAACGCCAGGGCCAGGTCGACCACCTCGGCGGCGTGTCCCGCAGTGGCTGCCTCGGCACAGAGCGGTGTGGCATCGGCGATCGCCCGCTGCACCTTGCCGTCGACCCGGCGTTCAAGGCTCTCACGGTCGATGTAATCGCCGGTCAGTAGGAAGCAGCACAAGGCGAACTGGCCGAGGGGGCCACTTTGGGAGAAGGCTCCCGAAAGCGAGGCCTGATAGATGTCGGCGAGGACCGACCTCGCACCCGGGTAGTTGGCGAGGCCCTGCAATTCCTGACGAGCGTCCTCCAGGGAGAAGAACAACACTTCGGCCACCGGGCCTCCATCGACATCGAGGCGGCGCAGAAGGTCGCCAGCCACAACATTGGGGCCTTCGGGATTGGCCCCGGGGTCCGGTTCTCCGTCCGATTCAGGAGTGTCAAAATCGCTCGAGACCAGATGCACCACCTCGTGCAATGCCGACGCCAGGGCCATCTCGTCGGGTGTGACCGGGGCAGCCCGGTTGGTGGCGGCCTGGAACAAACGGGGGTCGCAAACCACCTCGTTTTGAGAAGCGGCCGCCTCGGGACCCAGGACCACCCGAAGCTTGTCGTTGCCGGACAGCGCCCGGGCGAATCGAGTGACCGCCGGAGCCACTTTCTGATAGCGCGCCACCACCGCCTCGATGGCTCTCTCATCGGGGCGGAGCAGATCCCGCAGGATCGTCGAGCGATTCGGTCGATAGGTGGGCTCGCGCATAGCCGACCATTGTCTCACGGTCGTCAAAATGCCAGGAAAGACGCGACCCAGGTCGATTCGGTGGTCTAGCAACCAAGACGGCCCACAGACGCAGCCGCACATCCAATCCGGCGCCCCCCGTACACTCCCGCTCGATGCCATCCACCAAGAAGCAGGCGACCGCCCCCAATAAGAAGCTATCTGCGAAGAAGCAACCCGTCGGCAAGCACTACGAACTGAGCACGCTCCCCAACGGGTTGCGTGTGATCACCGAGAACATGCCGTCGGTCCGATCGATCGCCGTTGGCTGTTGGGCCGATACCGGGACCCGCGACGAGTTGACCTCCGAGGCTGGTGCCTCGCACTTCCTCGAGCATTTGCTCTTCAAGGGGTCGGAGCGCTACTCCGCCCGGTTCATCGCCGAGTCCTTCGATGCGATCGGGGCCGAATCGAATGCCTTCACCTCGAAGGACAACACTTGCTTCTGGGCCCGGCTTCTCGACCGTGATCTGCCCATTGGCCTGGACCTTCTGGCCGAGATGCTCCAGCGCCCGGCCTTCCGCCCCCACGAGATCGACTCCGAACGCCAGGTCGTCATCGAGGAAATCAACATGAACGACGACGATCCCTCCGACGTGGCCTTCGAGGAGTTCACGCAGGCCGTGTTCACCGGTCATCCCCTTGAGACTCCCATCTTGGGGACCCGGCAATCGATCAAAGACATGACCAGGTCACACCTTCACGGTTACTGGGATCGGCAGTACGGAGCCGGCTCGACAGTGGTGGCAATGGCCGGTTCTATCAAGCACGCAGACGCCGTTGAAATGGTTGGCCAGCTCTTCGGTGAATGGAACGGCGAGGCGGTGGCTCACGAACTGCAGCCGGCATCGATCAGCCCGCAGGTTCGGACCCGCCACCGCGAGACCGAACAAGCTCATCTCATCATTGGTGGTCTCGCTCTCGATCGCGGCGACGATCGGCGCTTCGCATTCGACACCCTCAACCACATCCTCGGCGGGGGAATGTCATCGCGACTCTTCCTCACCATCCGCGAAGAGCGAGGGCTCGCGTATGCGGTCTACAGCTTTCGCATGGCTCATGCCGACACCGGGGGTTGGGGTGTGTACGTTGGAACGACACCCGACCAGGCCGACACGTGCCTTCAGCTGATCATGGACGAGGTGCATCGAGTGACAACCGACGGTGTGACCGCGGCCGAGTTGGAGCGAGCCAAGGGGTCGATGCGGGGAGGCTTGGCGTTGGCGATGGAGGACCCCAACAGTCGCATGATCAGGCTGGGCCGCGACGAGATCAATGGGTCTCCCCACCTTTCGATCGACGAGAGGATCGCCCGGGTCGAGGCGGTGACACTCGACGACATTCAATCTGTGGCTGCCGCCGTTCTGACGGGCACCAAGGTCGTGGGTGCGGTCGGACCTTTCAAGGACGGCGATCTCGATAAATGGGTGGCGTGATCCGGGTAGGAGTCTCCGGAGCGGCCGGCCGGATGGGCCTGCTCACCTGCGAGGCAGTCGAGGCAACTCCCGACCTGGAGTTGACCGGCCGGTTTGCGCCGGGTCATGGCTTCGAAGAGGCCAGGGCATTGGCCGATTCCGATGTGATTGTCGAGTTCGCCCGCGCCGACGTCGTTATGGCGAATTTGGCGATGTGGCGCCAGATGGATCGCCACGTGGTGGTCGGGACCTCCGGATTCGACGAGGCCCGCTTGGGGGAAGCTCGGAGGCTCTGGGGCGACGGTCCTCATAGGTGCCTGGTGGTCCCCAACTTCTCGGTGGGAGCGGTGCTGATGATGTCATTGGCCGAGCGAGCCGCCCCCTACTTCACGGCAGCTGAGATCGTCGAACTCCATCACGACCGCAAGGCCGACGCACCCTCGGGGACGGCCTTGGCGACCGCAGCCCGCATGAAGCCGTCGGGGGAGCGGGCTGCGGCGTCGCAGGAGTCGGTCCCGGGGGCGCGGGGAGCCGAGGTCGGCGGCGTCTGGGTGCACTCCGTCCGACTGCCGGGCATGCTTGCCCACCAGGAGATCTTGTTGGGGAACCCCGGCGAGGTGCTGACGATCCGTCATGACACCACCGACCGAACCGCGTTCGTGCCCGGAATTCTTCTCGCGATCCGCTCGATCGAGAAGCTCGACCCGGGTGTGTCGGTTGGGCTCGAAGGCCTGATGGGTCTCTAATAGATCAGGTTGCGGTTGGTTCCGCGGAAGTCGGAAGCAGCGAAGGCTTGACCGGCCCGTCCCGGTAATTTGGCCCACCACCCCCTGACAAGAAGCCCGGCTATCTTGAAATTCGGTGTGACGCTCTCGGATTCCGGGGAGTGGCGCGCCAGACTTGGTGTGAGGCGGGCCTGGTGCGCCAAATTTGATGTTGCAGGGAGCAGACACGGGAGCTTCTCTCGCTGAAAGCTACCGAGGACCGCGCCGTGTCGTCGATCTCGAGTCCGTCGATCACGATCCAAGTGACCCACTCCTGATGGGTCTCTAAGACCTGACCCGCTCTAGCTCTCGGTGATCTTGACGCTGCGGATTGTCGCGTCTTCGAGGGGCTTGTCGGACCTGGTCTTCAACGCGGCGATGGCATCCACAGCATCCATGCCGTCGGTTACCTCACCGAAGATTGTGTAGGCATGCGGCAGCCCGGGGCTGCCGAGAACGATGAAGAACTGACAGCCATTGGTGTTGGGACCGGCATTGGCCATGGCCACAGTGCCGCGGGTGTAGGTCCCGGGTTTGTCGAGCTCGTCCCGGAACTTGTAGCCGGGGCCACCGGTGCCGGTGCCGGTGGGATCGCCGCCCTGGATGACGAACCCGGGGATGACGCGGTGGAAGATGACGCCATCGTAGAAGCCTTCGTTGGCGAGAAACACGAAGTTGTTCACCGTCTGGGGCGCCCGATCGGGATTCAGGGCAATCGTGATCGGCCCGTGGTTGGTGTCGAGGACCGCGGTGTAGCTCTTGGACAGATCGATGGAAAGGTCGGGTTGCTTGGAATACTGTTTAGCCATGGGGGGACCTTAAAAGAGTTTGTGCTGGTTTTGGCGCGGACGATCGACACTAGGGGAGCAGAACTCCGCGCCAGAACCGTCTATTCACTCAGCAGGGACGGATCGCGTACTGAGCGGATCACGAACCTCTAGAACAGCGCGTTCGCCAACCGCCGCCGGTATTCCACAGTCAAGGGGTTCTCGGCGCCGAGGACGTCGAAGAGGTCGATCATCTGGAGTCGGGCCTTCTCGCGTCCATCTCCACTTTCCTGCACCAATTCCAGCAAACGGGGGAGAGCAGCCTCGGGGTCGGCGAGGTCGACCTCGCCACCGGCAAGCAGGCGGGCGGCGGCCAGCAGCCGTTTCACGTCAGGGGTCTGGCTGAGACGCGAGAGGACTTCGATCGCCTCCTGGGATGCGCCCCGATCGAGCAGGAGGGTGGCGAGCGACAGCCCGGCCTCGAGGTTGGCGGGTTGGCCCACCAGCAACTGGTTCAAAGCCGCCTCGGCTCCGGCCAAATCGCCTGCGTCGGCGAGGGCCTCTGCCGCCAGCACAGCCTCATCGACCAACGGCGGGATCAGTTGAGCGATGAACTGGCGAACGGCGGCCTCAGGCACGGCACCCGTGAACTGGCTGACTGGCTTGCCATCCTTGAAAGCGATCACCATCGGGATGCCCTGGACCCCGAACGCCTGGGCGAGGCGGGGATTGGCATCTACGTCGACTTTGGCGAGTCGGACCGATCCCTGGGTCTCGTTGGTCACCTTTTCCAGGATCGGGCCCAGGGTCTTGCAGGGCTGGCACCAGTCGGCCCAGAAGTCGACGACCACCGGGGTTTGCTTCGAGCCCTCGATCACGAGTGACTGGAAATCGGCTTCGGAAACGTCGGTCACATTTGTAGTCATGGCCATTTGAATCTAACCCGGTGCCGGCTCTGGTTGTTCCGCGGGTAATGTCGGCCCAACACCCGGAATGAACTTCGTGACGGGCCAGTCTGAGAAAGGGTTGGCCTGCGATGGGCAAACCCGGGCCGGGTAGGCCTGACAGTGGGCCTACGGGAGATGGGAAGCATCGATGTCGCCCTTCGGACAAGTCCTGACCGCCATGATCACGCCTTTCACCGAGACGGGCCAGGTGGACTACGAGAAAGTCTGGCGGCTGGCTCGCCACCTCACCGATCACGGCTCCGATGGCCTCGTAGTCACCGGTACCACGGGAGAGTCGCCCACCCTTGCAGCCGATGAGAAGATCGCCATCTATCGGACCGTGGTCGAGGCGGTGACCGGTCGCGACGTCAGGGTTATTGCCGGGACCGGAACCTATGACACCGCCGAGTCGGCCCACCTATCCAGGCGCGCTGCCGACGCCGGCGTTCACGGCTTGCTGGCAGTCACTCCCTACTACTCACGGCCCAGCCAGGAGGGCCTGATCGCCCATTTCAAGGCGATAGCCGACGCCACCGACCTGCCAGTCATGCTTTACAACATCCCCGGTCGGACTGCTCGCCGGATCGACGTCGAGACACTGAAGCAACTGTCCGATCATCCCCGGATTCGCGCGGTCAAGGATGCCGTCATGGACATCGATTTCACATCCCAGACTTGCCATGACGTGCCCGAACTGGCGGTCTATTCCGGGCAGGACTCGTACACGTGGCCGATGATGGCCGTGGGAGCCATTGGCGTGGTTTCGGTGATCTCACACCTGGCCGGAGACGCAGTGGCGGCGATGGTGAGAGCGGCGGCGGCAGGCGACACGAAGCAGGCCCGGGATCTGCATCATCAACTCCTTCCCCTGGCGTTCGCTTGCTTCGTCGAGCCGAATCCGGCCCCGGTAAAGGCGGCCCTCAATTCTCTGTGGGAACCGGTGGGAATTCCCCGGCTTCCCCTCCTGGCGGCTTCCGAATCGACGGTGGCAGCCGTCAAGGAAGCGCTCGGGGCAGTGGGCGCATAAGCCGGCTCCTTCTGTGATACGGACTCTCTCTTGACCGTCAGGGTCACGTTCCTCGGAGGCCTCGGCGGCATCGGGCGCAACTGCGCGACGCTCGAGATAGAGGGGAAGCTCGCGGTGATCGACTGCGGGCTGATGTTCCCGGAAGAGGAAATGCTGGGCGTCGACCTCGTGTTCCCGAACTGGGGGTGGCTGGTAGAGCGCAAGGAGGACGTTGTTTGCGTCGTCCTCACCCACGGCCACGAAGATCACATCGGAGCCCTTCCCTATTTTCTGGCCGACCTCAACGTGCCGGTCTACGGAACCAAGCTGACGCTGGAGATGGCGCGGGGCCGCATCGACGAGCTCGGGGTTGAGGCCGATCTGCGGCCGGTCGAACCCGGTAGGCCGGTGGAGATCAAGCCGTTCAGGTTCGCCCTGGTCAACGTCGCGCACTCGGTTCCCGATGCATGCGCGGTTGCCTTCGACACCCCCGAAGGAGTAGTGCTTCATTCGGGCGACTTCAAGCTCGACCCCACTCCGATCGACAACCGCCCGACCGATCTGCCGTCGCTGGCGGCCCTGGGTCGCCAGGGGGTTCGCTTGTTCCTCTCGGACTCCACCAACGCCGAGCGCCCGGGATTCATACCCTCCGAGCGCTCGCTGGGGGATCCGATTCGGGACATCATCGGTGATGCGCCCGGCCGGGTGATGGCGGCATGTTTCTCGTCCCATATCCATCGCATCCAGCAGATCATCGATGCTGGCGTCGCAACCGGCCGCAAAGTCGCCCTCTTCGGCCGGTCGATTCAACGCAACACGACCGCAGCGCAGGAACTCGGCCGTCTTCGCTTCCCCGAAGACTCGATGGTCGACATCGTCGAATTGCTCAAGCTTTCTCCCCAGCAGCAGCTCTTGATCACAACGGGCAGCCAGGGCGAGCCGTTTGCGGCCCTTTCGCTCATGGCCCAAGGTCGGCACAAATACGTTGAGATCACCGCAGGCGACACGATCCTCCTATCGGCCACACCGATACCGGGCAACGAGACGGCAGTGTCGCGTGTGATCAATCAGCTTCTCCGGCGCGGGGCCCGGGTGATACACGGCCGCAACGCCCAGGTCCACGTCTCCGGGCACGCTGCCCGCGACGAGTTGTTGACGATGCTCAACATCGTCCGGCCTGAGTCCTTCGTTCCGGTCCACGGCGAGTATCGCCACCTTTCGGCCCACGCCGAACTCGCTCGGATCGCCGGCGTGAAGTCGGTCGAGATTTGCGAGGACGGAGACATGGTCATCATTGAAGGCCAAGAGACCCGAGTCGAACGCCGGGCAGTGCCGGCCGGATACGTCTACCTCGACGGCGACAGCATCGGCGACGTCAAAGCGGTTCTGAGGGATCGCAGCCATCTGGCCGATGAGGGTGTCGTTGTTGTCACAGTGGCAGTGAGCCCGCAGAGCGGCGAGATCGTCTACGGGCCTTCCTTAGACAGCCATGGGATGATGGATCATCCCGACATAGTGCTCGAGAAGGCTGCGCAGGCGGTTCGTGAAGCTCTCGAGGAGCGTCTCAAGGCCGACGCCCACGACAGCTCGGTCCTGCAACAGGTGATACGTCAGGCCGCGGCCAAGGTGATCAAGGCCGAGACCTCGCGGCGCCCCGTCATCCTGCCGGTGCTGCTCGAGCTCTGAGCGCTCCGCAGCGTCAAGTCTGGACTCCCACCACCAGGGTGGCGGCGTAGCCTTCGCCGTCGGTGGTGATCGCCAGGGTCGTGGCCTCGCCCCCACCGCCGTAGATCCCGTCTTCGCTGTTGAGCACGTTCCGGTTGTTGCGCGAGGCGTAGGGCTCAGCGGCCGCGTACACCTGGTTGGTGAAGGCGTCGTCGAAGAAGAGCTGGGTCGTATGGATCTGGTTGCCGCCGACGTGGACCTTCATGTGCATGTGCACCGTTCGTCCTGAGTACCAGCCGGGATAGAGGGTCTGGAATGTCACCCGGCCATTGGCATCGGTCAACTGGGTTCCTCGTAAGAAGATGCTGTCGTCGGTTCCGGAGCCCTGACCGGTGCTGGCGGCAACGAAGCCCGAGTAGATCCCCTCGGCATCGCAATGCCAGAGATCGACGGCCGCGTCCTGAATCGGGCTGCAACCCTCCATGCTGGCGACGACGATGGAAAGGGCCAGGGGAGCGCCGACTCGATCTTCCGTGATGTCGGATCGCACTAGGTCAAGGTCGAGGTAGTACGGGCCTTCCGTCATCTCAGGTACCAGCACGCAGTCGAGGGCGGTGATGGCTGTTGTGGCTGTCGTCGCCACCGCGCCCGAGGTGGTCGTCGCGCCAGTGCTCGCAGTCGTCGAACCAGCGATCGTCGTCGACGTCGAGTTGCTGGCGCAGGCTGCGAGGAAAGCACCCAGCCCGACCGTGCCGATCGCGCTCAGAGCCTGACGGCGCGTGAACCGGCGGTCTCCCTCAGTCGGCGGTTGATAGTGGCGGTCGGCGTCGTTGATGAGGGGAGCAAGGGTGCGATCAAAGTCGGGCGACGGCTGCACTTCGATGAATGCCGCCACGAGCGCCTGGCTGTGATTCCAGCGAAAGCGCAACTCTTTGCGACCCAGTCTCTGTTCGAGGCGGGCGGCTCTGACGTTGGGGAGGCTCTCGGCCAGAACGGTGGCAGTCGACCTTGAGTCGTCGGTCGAACCGTTGTCGGCGATGGTCAGGAGCCAGACCGCTGGAAGATGCGCAGACAGATAAGTGTGAAGATCGCGGACGAAGGACTCGAGGTCGGCACCCCGGTTGTGTCCAAACGCGACGATTTCAACGATGGGATTGGGAGTTGCGGTTTCCATTGGCGGAAACCTACGCGACGTGCACCACTAGAGGCGAGCGCACCCTGAGAGTTTCCAGGGGAGTTGCTGCGTTGTCAACCAATCAGTTGACAACGAGCAACGGTGGCCCTATTGTCGTATTCAACCAAGTGGTTGAACACCCAACTAGGCGAAGGAGGAAGGTCGTGTCAGGTGATCCATTGTCCCGGGTGCTTTCGGCGCTGGCCGATCCAACCCGTCGGGACATGGTGGGGCGGCTTGCCGTTGGCGACGCCACCGTTATGGAATTGGCCGAGCCCTACGACGTAACCCTTCAGGCGGTCTCCAAGCATCTCAAGGTGTTGGAGGACGCCGGTCTGGTCAGCCGTTCCCGGGAGGCACAACGCCGCCCCGTCCACCTGGAAGCGGAGGTGTTCGATTTGATGACCAAATGGATCGACCGTTACCGGCGCCTGGCCGAGGAGCGCTATCGCCGTCTTGACGAAGTCCTCCAGGCCATGCCCGACGAACTCACACCCAAAGCACCGGCCCGACGACCCGAAAGAGGAGCAGCAAAGTGACCACGAACACCTACGAGACCCAGATCATCGCCGACGCCGATGTTCCACTGGTTCGGATCATCCGAGAGTTCGACGCTTCGCCGGAGAGGTTGTTCCGGGCCCATACCGACCCCGACCTCTTCGTCCAATGGAACGGGCCCAACGGCTACGAGATGCGAATCGACCATTTCGATTGCCAGACCGGTGGGTCGTATCGGTACGTGATGGCGGGCGATGGCTTCGAGGGCGGCTTCCGCGGCTGTTTTCATGAGGTGCGCCCTGCGGAGTTGATCGTCCAGACTTTCACATTCGAGGGCCTGCCCGACGGCGTGGCGCTCGAGCGACTCATGTTCGAGGACCTGGGCAACGGCCGGACCCGGTTGACGTCCACGTCCCTGGTCGACTCCTTCGAGGGCCGTGACGCTTTCGTGGCCAGCGGCATGGAGGTCGGGGTACGTGAAGGCTACGAACGCCTCGACGCCCTTCTCGGTCGCTAACCGTGGCCGAGAAGTTCACGACCGTTGACGACTACCTCGCGTCGTTCCCACCCGACGTCCATGCAATCCTGAACAAGGCGCGACGGGCAATTCGCAAAGCCGCACCGGGGGCCGAGGAGGTCATCAGCTATCAGATCATCGCGTTCAAAGTGAACGGTCAGCGGATGGTGTATCTGGGCGGGTGGAAGAACCACATTGGCCTCTACCCCATACCGGTCTTTGACCAGGAGTTCGAGGAACAGATATCGCCATATCGGGCAGCCAAAGACACGCTCCGGTTCTCCCTCCGCAAACCAATTCCCGATGACCTGATCGAGCAGATTGTCGCTCAGCTCATGAGCTGGCAGGAATCGGGGGCTAGCCAGCAAGGCGAAGTTCACAGAAGGAAGGGCGTTGAACGAGATGGCCGGACGTACCACGTACCACGCACCACGTCCCACTAGTGTCTTACACACATGACAAAACGGACGCCCACCCGTCGGGGTGGCAGCGGGCGGAGCCGGGTGTCCAACAAGAGAGCAAGCTCCCGTGAAGGGTGGCGCCCCAAGCTGGCGACGCTACGTGACCGGATACGAGAGCATCTAGGTCGTCAGACCGATGACGTTTGGGGGGTTGCCCTCATAGTCGCGGCTGTCCTCATCGTCCTCGGGTTCCTCGGACTAGCCGGGCCGTTCGGTCGGGCCGTACGCCATGGTACTGAGTTGTTGTTCGGCCTCTGGCGCTACCTGGTTCCGATCGGAATGGCCGGCATCGGAGCCGTGCTCATCGCCGGTAAGCCCCGTCAAGGAGCGGGCCGCACCATCTCGGGTTCGGTGACTGCGTTTCTGGGATCGCTGGCGATGTTCCACCTCCTGACGGGAGCAGTCGCTCTGTCGTCTGACCTCGACCTCGTGAAGAACCGGGGCGGGGCCATCGGCGCTTTGCTCGCGTTCCCCCTGAAACGACTCCTTGGCACCTGGGGGGCGTTCGTGGTTCTCGCCGCCATCATGGCGATGGGCATTCTCCTGATCACCCGCACCTCGGTTCGCGAGCTGGTCACCGCCACCACCGATCTGGCCCGCCAGCTCCGGAGATTCGCGCGCAATGCCGGCGCTCGTCCGGTCCAGGCCCGGATCGTGCGACCTCGCCACCTTGCGACTCCCGACGAAGTCGAAGTCGACGAAGTCCAACCGGTCGCACGGCCCGCCGCGCGTAAGCAGCAGGCCAGAGCGCCCAAGACCAAGCAAGTGCCGCAACTGGTCTCGGTTGCGTCGGGGAGCTATCAACTGCCGCCAGCCAGCCTCCTCGGCTCGGGTGGCGGAGAAGAGCAGAGCCGCAAGGCCCTGGAAGACACCGCCGATCAGTTGGAGGAGACACTTCGCCAGCACGGAGTCGACGCCCAGCTGACGAAGATCGTGGCCGGGCCTACGGTGACCCGGTTCGAAATCGAACTCGCCCCGGGCGTCAAGGTCAACCGGGTGTCGAGCCTGGCCCACGACATCGCCTACGCCCTCGCCACTCCCGACGTCCGGCTGTTGGTGCCGATCCCTGGCAAGTCTGCGATCGGGGTTGAAGTGCCCAATCGCAAACGGCGGCTGATCACTCTCGGGGATGTCCTCCGCAGCCCGGAAGCTGCCGCCGCCCCGCATCCATTGGCTGTGGGTCTCGGAGTCGATATCTCGGGACGGGCCAAGATGCTCAACCTCTCCGAGCTTCCCCACGTCCTCATCGCCGGGGCGACCGGTGCCGGCAAGTCGTCGTGCATCAACTCGATCGTCACTTCGATCCTGATGCGAACAACCCCCGACGACGTTCGTTTGATCATGGTCGACCCCAAGCGAGTCGAGCTGGGGCAGTACAACGGTGTTCCACATCTGCTCACACGGGTCATCACCAATCCCAAGAAGGCGGCCGACGCCTTGAAGTGGGCCGTGAGCGAGATGGACCGCCGCTATGACCTGCTGGCCGACGCCAAGGTCCGCGACATCATCGGCTACCGCGAGAAGATCGAGTCCGGTCAGCTCCCGGAAGAAGGATTTGATCGCTTCCCCTACCTTGTGGTGATCGTCGACGAGCTCAACGACCTGATGATGGTCGCCGGCCGCGAGGTGGAGGAGGCCATCGTCCGTATTGCGCAGATGGCCCGCGCCGTCGGAATCCATCTGGTGATCGCGACTCAGCGTCCATCGGTCGACGTGATCACCGGCGTCATCAAAGCCAACATCCCCTCGCGCCTGGCGTTCTCGGTGGCGTCGCAGACTGACTCCAGGGTTGTGATCGACGGTGGTGGAGCCGAGAAGCTGGTCGGCATGGGCGACATGCTCGTCATCACCGCCACCGAACCGCGCCCGGCCCGCTACCAAGGCGCCTGGGTGAGTGAAGAGGAGATCCACGCAGTGGTCGATTGGGTGAAGCGGCAAAAAGAAGCCGAATATCAGGATCACGTCGTCGAGAACTTGGCAGCAGAAGCTGCCAAAGCTGCCTCCGATGTCGTCGACGACGAAGAAGAAGTGATTGTCCGCCAGGCAATGGACTTGATCGTTCGCAGCCAACTCGGCAGCACGTCGATGTTGCAGCGGAAGCTCCGAATCGGTTTCGCCCGGGCCGGCCGGGTGATGGACATTCTGGAGAATCGGGGAGTGGTTGGACCCTCGGAAGGCTCCAAAGCACGCGAAGTGTTGATGACTATCGAAGAACTCGAAGACATGTACGAAAGTGAGCGGGTGTCGGTGTGAAGTTGGACAGAATGAGTTGGAATCTTTGATCCACCTCGAATCCTGGCCAACCCGCCTTGGCTAGCCTCCAGAACCCCATGTTTCAGATCCTCACGCCATCCGGAGCATTGACCGGAACGGCACCGTTGGATCTCGTTATGACCAGGCGCCTCTACCGGGCGATGGTTTTCGCTCGCACCTACGACCTCAAAGGCACTTCTCTTCAGAAGCAGGGCAGGCTGGCGACATACGCGCCATTCGAGGGCCAGGAGGCGGCCCAGGTCGGCAGTGCGGCTGCCCTTCACCCCGATGATTGGATGGTGGCTACCTATCGGGATGCGGCCGCGATGTGGATGCAGGGATACCCGCTCGAATTGCTGTTTGCAGGACGCACCGGGGACGAACGCGGCGGCTCGCCTCCCGACCACGTGCCGGTACTGCCGCCGTCGATCACAGTCGGGGGACACATGGTTCATGCTGTCGGATTGGCATGGGCGGCTAAGAACTTCAAGGACGGACGGGTGGCACTCACCTATTTCGGTGACGGCGCCACCTCCGAGGGCGACTTTCACGAGGCTATGAACTTCGCGGCCGTCTTCGAGGCGCCATGCATCTTTTTTTGTCAGAACAACGGCTGGGCCATTTCGTTGCCGAGGGAGTTGCAGACCCGCTCGGAGACGATTGCCCAGAAGGCGATAGCCTATGGCATGCCCGGCTTTCAGGTTGATGGCAACGACCTTTTCGCGGTCTACCAGATGACGCTCGAAGCAGTGATCCGGGCGCGCTCGGGAGGCGGACCGACTTTGATCGAAGCCGTCACCTACCGCATTGGCCCGCACACGACCGCCGACGACCCCGGGCGTTATCGCAGTTCGGAGGAAGGAACCGAATGGGCCCGGCGAGATCCACTGGAGCGGGTCCGCCTGTACTTGTCGGAGCGAGACGCGTGGTCTGATTCCTGGCAGGCTCAGATCGAGGACGAGGCCACCACCGAGATCGATCGGGCGATCGGTCTGGCCGAGCAAATGCAGCCCCTAGCGGCCGGCGAGATCTTCGATGCGGTGTTCGAGGAGACGACACCAAATCTTCGCCGTCAACAGTCCGAAGCCGGGGCTGGCCCCAGGTGACGGTCCGGACGATCGCCCAGGCGTTGAACGATGCTCTCGATCTCGCCCTCGGCAAGGACGAGACCGTCGTTGTCATGGGCGAGGACGTCGGGCGCACCGGGGGCGTCTTCCGAATCACCGACGGCCTCTACCAGCGCTACGGATCCGACAGGGTCATTGACACTCCCGTGGCGGAGTCGGCCATAGTCGGCGTCGGGTTCGGGATGGCTATCGCCGGGATGCGCCCGGTTCTCGAACTTCAGTTCATGGGTTTTTCATATCCCGCTTACGACCAGATCATCAACCACGTCGCCCGAATCAGAAACCGGTCGCGGCATCGCTTCACCGCTCCGATGGTGATCCGCATCCCCTTCGGAGGCGGCATCGGCGCGGCCGAGCACCATTCCGAGTCGATGGAGGCGATCTACGCCCACATTCCCGGGTTGAAGGTTGTGGCCCCCTCGACTCCGTTCGATGCCAAGGGTCTCCTGCTGGCGGCAATCGAGGACCCGGACCCGGTGATCTTCTTGGAACCCATTCGCCTGTATCGCGCGGTCAAGGAGGATGTGCCCGACGGGTGGTACACCCAGCCCCTCGGAGAGGCTCGGGTCGAGACCGAGGGCACGGATGTGACCCTGATCACCTGGGGGGCAATGACCAAGGAGGCCCGCCAGGCGGTGTCGACTCTCGCCGCCGGGGGGATCGCTGCGGAGCTGATCGACTTGCGGTCTCTGGTACCCCTCGATGAAGACGCGATCGTGTCGTCGGTGGAGAAGACCGGCCGGGCGGTCGTAATCCACGAGGCTCCCCGCACCGGTGGGTTCGGAGCAGAGATCGCCGCCCTCATCCAGGAAAGGTCCCTGTATGCGTTATCGGCTCCCGTCCAGCGGGTAACCGGTTGGGACACCGTGTTTCCCCTGAAGCGATCCGAACATCATTATCTGCCATCGGTCGAACGGATCGTGGCCGCGGTTCGACGCACACTGGAGGGTTGATGGCGAAGGAGTTTCGTCTCCCTGACATCGGCGAAGGCCTCACGGAGGCCGAAATCGTCCGATGGTTGATACCAGTCGGCGGAGCCGTCAAGGCTGATCAACCGGTCGTGGAGGTAGAAACCGATAAGGCGGTCGTCGAGATCCCGTCGCCCTTTGCGGGCTTCGTGATCCATCACGGTGGCTCGGAGGGCCAAACGATGGCCGTCGGCGAGGTGCTCTTGGTAGTGGGGGAGCAGGGAGAAGTGTGGCCGGCCAACGTGGCGCCGCCGGTCACCGAAGCAGGAGCCGCTGAGTCGCGCTATGGCCAACCCGCGGACGAAGTCGTCGATGTGATCAATGAACAGGTAGCCACGGACGAAGGCATGCCCGAGCCCGGGTCACCGCCTTCGAGGCCACCGGAGTCGCCACCACCCGAGTCTCCAGCACCTCAGTCGCCCGCTCCTCAGTCGCCAAAGTCCGAGTCAGCTAAGCCGATCGTCGGAAGCCTGAGCGAGGATGCCTTCGAACTGGCCCCGCGCCACGGTCGGGTTGCTTCAGCCTTGTCTCGTGCTCAGGCGCTGCCCCTCGTACGCAAGCTCGCCCGCGATCTCGGGGTCGACCTCGAGGAGGTCACCGGCTCCGGTCCTGATGGTCGAATCGTTCGAGAGGACGTTCTCGCCGTCGCCGAGGCCAGGGCCGTTCAATCGGGCCAACCCTTCGAGGAGCCGCCCCGCGTTTCTCTGCCGCCGATGCCGGTCTCGCGCGAGGGTGACCGGCGTCCGATGTCGAAGCTGCGCAGGACCATCGCGGCCAACATGAAGAAGTCGTGGAACGAGATACCCCACGTAACCACCTTCGACCAGGTCGACGCATCACGACTGCTGGCGGCCCGCAAGGCGCTGGAGAATCGCCACAAGACCAAGGTGCCGCTCGAGGCTCTTGTGATCAAGGCGGTGGTACCGGTCCTCGCGGCCTTCCCCGAGTTCAACTCGCGCCTCGATGGAGACGACCTGGTTGTGTTCGGTCACTACGACATTGGGGTGGCGGTGGATACCCCGGACGGCTTGCTGGTGGCGGTGGTGAAGACAGCGGACCAGAGGACCCTGTTGGAAGTCGCGGCTGATGTGCGGAGGCTGGCCGAAGGCGCCCGGGAGCGAAAGCTAAACCCGGGGGATCTATCGGGTCAGACCTTCACTATCTCCAACATCGGGGCGTTGGGTGGGGGGTTCGGGACGCCGTTAGTTCCACCCGGCACAACAGCCATCCTCTCGGTCGGTAAGGCCGTCGAACAGCCCGTCGCCGCCGATGGCAAGGTCGTGATTGCCCCATTGCTGCCCCTATCCCTCTCATATGACCATCGTGTGATCGACGGTGGTCTTGGCCGAAGGTTCATGGCCATGGTTCTCGAAAACCTGGCCGAGCCAACGCTTTTTCTTGCCTGACCGTCCCGGCTAGTCAGCCATGTCGTCGTCGAGACGGTGATACCTCGGGTCGTAACGCATCAGATCCGACATCTGCCTCCTCAATTGAGTCGGTGCATTCCGTATCCCCATTGCCAGAGCGAAGGCGGGATCGTTGTCGGTCTTGATGATGATTTCTTCGCCGTCGGCAATCATGTGAAAGCCATCGTCCAGGGCTTTCACCGCTACGTGACCGATGGTCCACTCTCCGATTTCGATCTCCTCGGCGGTGATTCGCATGACGTGATCGTCGGTGAGATCAATCGCCACCCTCACGGGTGCCTCCTGCCCAGCCAGTTTCAAGGATCCGTCGAAGTGGTCCATGCCCATAAAGCTAGGACAAAAGGTGGACTGCGCTAGTCATTTCCCCCAAAAAGCTCAAGTGGCTAGTCACCAGCGGCGGTACCCGGTGAGGCTGATTCGTATGGGGAAGCGGTAGTGATCGCAGAAGCCGTCCCAATCCATGCCGATCGCCGGCACCCCCTCGTCGTATCGAACTCGATATTCGACAACTTCTCTGGCAGGAGGCGTTGTCTCGTCGATGGCTGCCTCTCCGTAGAGGATCGAGATGTCGTCTCCGTGCTCATCCGAATTGAAATTGAGGGCGATGTGAGGATTGGCGGCGATGTTCTTGATACGGGCAGAGCCGCCCGAATAGACGAGGACAGTCTCACCATCCCATAGAAACCATACAGCCGAAGGTTGCGGGCGGAGCTTGGGAGAAACGGTGGTGAGCCACACGACGGTGTCGTTCGAAAGACGTTCAAGTGCTCGCGCTTGATCGGGATCGGTGGGGTCCAATCGGAACATGGCCGGCAGGCTATTCGGTCTTTGGCTGTTCCATTTTCGTCTGGCCCGGTTTTGGCTGGTACTTCTCCACGATCTCGTAGATCTCGGCCAGATCGATGCTCGGGTAGGGGTCAGGGGAAAGCAGGCCAACGATTCGGGCGTGGGCCCGGGCTGAGGCTCGCACCCGGCCCGACCACTGTCTGGCGACCGATCCGACGGGTGTGCGACAGCAGGGCTGGTCGGGACAGCCCGAAACGCGTCGGTTTTCGGTGTCGCGGCCGCGGAAGAAACGGGAATCGTCGAAGGCCACACCAAAAGTCACGGCGTGGGAGCCGGGCTCCGGCTCGAGGTAGGTGGAGCAAAAGAACGACCCGACCGGTGTGTCGGTGTACTGATAGTGGAGGGAGAAGCGATCGGAGGACCCGAACACGGCCCGGGCGGCCCACTCCCGGCACAGGCGCTGCGCCTCGACTCCGCCATCCTCGTCGCGAGGGAAAGGGACTCCGTCGTTCTCGTACGCCTTCAACGCAAGTCCCTCCTCGTCGCTTACGACCAGGTGGCTTCGGAATTCGAGCTGGCGGGTGGCGAGGTTGGCCATGCGATGAGCGGCGGTTTCATAGGAGACATAGAAGACCTCCCGGAGGTCCTCTATGGAGAGATCGCGTTGCCGCTTGGCATCGGACAGGAACGGAATCGCCGCTCCTTCAGGTACCAGCACCGCCGATGCGAAGTAGGCAGTCTCGCGACGGTGACGGAGAAACTCGTCGTAGGTTGCAGGCTCGGAATGGTCCAGGACGAAGCCGGCCAGCGTCTGCAGGATGGCCTTGCGGGCTTGACGGGTGCGAAGTTCATTGCGCTGGGCGATGTAAATCACCTTGTTCTTCAGATCGGTGATGGATCGCAAGGACGTCGGCACATCTTCAACCGATCTGATCTCGAAGCCGAGCGCTCCGGAGAGATCGATCAGATTCCGCGACGAGACCGGTCCCGACCCCTGATAACCCGACTTGCCGAGAGCAGTGAGGGCCGCGTTCTCGACGTCTTCGAGGTACCCGTCGACGTCCCGCAGTTCCCGCGTCATCTCGCCGTTAACCCGTCGCACCTCTCCGGCTGTAACCGGGTTCGGTCGCGCCCCTTCGTTCAGCCGGCGATAGAGGCCCACCAGATGGGCTAGGACTTCGTCGCTGAGGCGGGCCGAGGACCGGAGGTAGGGGAGGCCAAGGTCGGGAAGCGTGGTCTGGGCGCGCTCCAGTTCGATCTCGAGCTCAGCCCGGCGATTGGGAGCCTCGGGGGCCAGCAAGTCCTCTAGCGTCACCTCCAGGGCCGCAGCCAGGGCCGAGATCTGGCTGATACGGGGTTCCTTCTTTCCGTTCTCGACCATGGAGAGATAGGGAGCGGGCCGACCGATCAAGGCGCCCAGTTCGTCGAGGGTCAGCCCCCGGCGCCGGCGATAATGCCGGAGACGATGACCGAAGGTGTTGGCATCGAAGTTCAAGACGACTATCCCGAAATCGCTAAGAATCCTGATTCTTGCGCGGAGGAACTATGAAATCCAGCCCATCCACGTGAAAGAATCGACATTCCTTAGGGCGACGGGAGGAAAACTAGAAAATGACCAACTCAGAAGTGTCAGGCACCAAGTGAGTACGGAATTGCTCGGCCCGGTCGGCGCGTTCGCGAGCATTCTCAGCCCCGAGGCGTTGGACTTCGTGGCCGACCTCGAGCACCAGTTCGGCCACCCTCGCGCGGAATTGCTCAGGGCCCGGTCGGAACGGCAGGAACGACTCGATAAGGGTGAGTTGCCCGGGTTCTTGGATTCGACCGCAGAGGTGAGGCGAGCCGATTGGAGGGTGGCGCCGGTTCCCACCGATCTGGTGGAGCGCAAGGTCGAGATCACCGGTCCTGTCGATCGGAAGATGATGATCAACGCTCTCAATTCGGGGGCCTCCCTGTTCATGGCGGACTTCGAGGATGCGACCTCGCCGACCTGGTCCAACCTCATCGAGGGACAGGCCAACCTGGTCGATGCCTACCGCCGGTCCCTTTCTGTAGAGACACCGGACAAGACCTACCGGTTGAACGAAGACACCGCCCGGTTGATCATCCGGCCCCGTGGCTGGCACCTTCCGGAGCGACACTTTCAGGTCGATGGCCGCCCGGTTTCGGCATCATTGTTCGACTTCGGGATGTACCTCTTCCACGGCGGGAGGGCCGCTCTCGAGGCAGGAACCGGGCCCTATTTCTATCTACCGAAGCTCGAGAGCCACCTCGAGGCGCGCTTGTGGAACGACGTTTTTATTTACTCCCAGGAGAAACTCGGGATTCCCCGGGGGACGATCAAGGCCACTGTCCTAATCGAGACCCTGCTGGCCGCCTTCGAGATGGACGAAATCCTGTATGAGTTGAGGGAGCATTCCGCTGGCCTCAACGCCGGTCGCTGGGACTACATCTTCTCGGTCATCAAGAAGCTTCGCAATCACCCCGAGTTCGTTCTGCCCGATCGCTCCCAGGTGACGATGACGGTTCCATTCATGAAGGCGTATACGGAGCTCCAGGTGGCGACGTGTCATCGCCGCGGTGCTCACGCAATCGGAGGGATGGCCGCTTTCATCCCGAACCGGCGCGACCCCGAGGTCACCGAACGTGCTCTGGCCCGGGTCACCGAAGACAAGACCCGGGAGGCTGCGCAGGGTTGCGACGGAACCTGGGTGGCCCATCCCGACCTCGTGCCGGTTGCACGGGCCTGCTTCGATCAGGTCCTGGGCGACGCTTCCAATCAACTCGCCAGGAGCCGGGACGACGTCAAGGTCGGAGCCGATGACCTCCTCGACCTCGAAGTCGAAGGAGGCAAGGTCACCGAAGCCGGGGTCCGCACCAACGTCAACGTCGGCATCCGGTATCTGGCGGCCTGGTTGGGAGGCGTCGGTGCCGCCGCCATCGACAACCTGATGGAGGACGTCGCCACTGCCGAGATTTCACGCAGCCAGATCTGGCAATGGGTCCATCATGGTGTGGCCCTCGACGACGGGCGCCGTATCGAAGGCGACCTGGTCCGGGCCATCGCCGCCGAGGAGATGGCCGCCATGACCGGAGACGTCGACGAGGCCTGGACGGTGTTCGAGAAGGTCGCCCTTGATCCCGGCTTCATCGAATTCCTGACGCTTCCGGCCTACGAGTTGATTGATTAGGAACAAGCGAGATGACCATGAGAGGACCGAAGATGCGCCATCGGGATGAGATCGAGCAATTGCAAAAGGCCTGGGATTCGGATCCCCGGTGGGCCGGGATCAAGCGTGACTACACGGCGGAGCAGGTGCTGTCGCTCCGTGGTTCGCTGCGGGAGCAATACACCCTTGCCAGGACCACCTCGGAAAAGTTGTGGGAGCAGTTGGCGACGGATGACTACGTGTCGGCCCTCGGAGCATTGTCGGGTGGCCAGGCTGTGCAAATGGTCAAGGCCGGACTCAAGGCGATCTACCTGTCCGGATGGCAGGTGGCGGGAGACTCGAATCTCGCCGAGCACGTCTATCCCGATCAGTCGCTCTACCCCTCCAATTCCGCACCAGCCCTGGTGCGACGGATCAATAACGCACTCCGTCGTGCCGACCAGATCCAGTGGTCGGAGGGCAAAGGAGATACCGATTGGTTCGTGCCGATCGTGGCGGACGGCGAGGCCGGGTTCGGTGGGGCACTCAACGTCTTTGAACTAACGAGGTCGTTTATCGAGGCCGGTGCGGCCGGGGTCCACTTCGAAGATCAGCTTGCGGCCGAGAAGAAGTGTGGGCATATGGGAGGAAAGGTCCTCGTGCCGACCGGCCAGCACATTCGGACTCTGCTCGCGGCCCGGCTGGCTGCCGACGTGATGGAGGTTCCACTTCTGGTCGTGGCTCGCACTGATGCCAACGGTGCCAACCTGCTCACCTCGGACATCGATCCTCGCGATCGAGAGTTCTGCACTGGGGAGCGGACCCCCGAGGGTTTCTTCCGGGTCAACGAGGGCCTCGGCCAGGCGATCTCGCGGGCTCTCTCCTACGCCCCGTATTCGGATCTCATCTGGTGCGAAACAGCTCACCCCGACCTCGACGAGGCGTCTCGTTTCGCCTCTGCAATCCACGAGCAGTTTCCCGCCAAGATGCTGGCGTACAACTGCTCGCCGTCGTTCAACTGGAAGAAGAATCTCGACGAGACAACCATCGCGTCGTTCCAGAAGGAACTGGGCGCCCTCGGCTACAAGTTCCAGTTCATCACGTTGGCCGGGTTCCACGCCCTCAACGCTTCGATGTTCGAGTTGGCGAGCGGCTACGCCGTCGAGGGGATGACCGCTTACGTCAAGCTGCAGGAACGGGAGTTTGCCCTCCAGCAATCGGGCTACACCGCCACCCGTCATCAGCGCGAGGTTGGAGCCGGCTACTTCGACAAAGTGTCCGGGATCCTGAGCGGAGGAGCCGCCTCCACACTGGCCCTGAAAGGAAGCACGGAAGAAGAACAGTTCTAGCGTGATACGTGGTACGTGGTACGTTTTACGTCGATCCCGAGAAGCAAGTCTCGACGGGTTCTGGCCGGGCGGCACTGCCGACGTAGAACGTAAAACGTAGAACGTAGAACGCAGAGGGAGCGAAATGAACATCGTCCATGTTGTCGGGACCGGGACCATCGGGGAGCCTCTCATCGGGTTGCTGGCCGACCACAAGGCCGACTTCGGCATCGATGAGGTAACTTTTCACAAGCGCACCCCTCTCATCACCGAGCGCGGCAAGGTCAACGATCTCGTCCGTCGCGGGGCCAATCTGGCGGTTGACGAGGAGAAGCGCTCCACGTTCGAGGAACTCGGGCATGCCCCGAAGTACGAGGCGAAGGAAGCCATCGAACGGGCGAAGGTCGTCATCGACTGCACGCCGGTCGGCAACGACATGAAGTCCGAGTTCTACAACCACGCGGTAGGGCCGCTTGGGTTCATGGCCCAGGGTTCGGAGTACGGGTTTGGGAAGATGTACGCGCGGGGCATCAACGACGAGTCCCTCCAGGTCGGGCACGACCGCTTTCTCCACATCGTGTCCTGCAACACCCACAACATTGCTGTCCTGGTGAAGATGCTGGCGATGGACGAAGATGGGACCAACCATCTCACCGACGGCCGCTTCCTGGCCGTGAGGCGCTCAAACGACATCTCCCAGGATTCGGGATTCGCCCCATCGCCCACGGTGGAACGGCACAAGGACCCGCGGTTCGGAACTCACCATGCCCGCGACGCTCACGGCCTTTTCGAGACGCTCGGTTACGACCTCAACATGTTCTCGTCGGCGCTCAAGGTCAACACCCAGTACATGCATTCGATGCATTTCTCATTGACCCTCGATCGAGAGACGACTCTCGACGAAGTCAAGGAGCGCCTGGCAGCGAACAAGCGTGTCGCAATCACCTACCGGCGCTCGGCCAACTCAGTGTTTTCCTTCGGTCGCGACCATGGCTACTTCGGTCGCATCCTCTCTCAGACCGTGGTCGCGATCGAGACCGTGGCGATCCGCAACGGCAACGAGATCGTGGGTTTCTGCTTCACGCCTCAAGACGGCAATCCGCTCCTGTCGACGCTCGCCGCAACCCTCTGGTACATGGACCCCTCCTCGGTAGATCGCCGTCTCGACATCATGAGGCCGTACCTGTTCCAAGAGGTTTGAGGCGTGGTGCGTGGGGCGTTGAAGAACTGAGACCCAGACGCCAGACGCTAGCCCCGGATCGACTCCACTAGGCCCTGCAGGGGACCGGGGCCAACGGCATCGGCGAGCGTGTTCCAGGTGGCCTCGCTCAACTCACCGTTCTTCTCTAATTCCGTGGCCGCCAGATGAACGGCATCGGCCAATGCGCCGAACAAACCGACTTGGTCTTTCTCGACTGCGGTGGCAACGGCCGAACGCGCCCCACCTGGATCCTTACGCCCAAGGGCCTCGATCGCCCGTTCCGCCGCGGTCAAGGCCTGTCGCTGGAGATGCCCGTCCATCCCCGAACAGTAGGCACGGGGACAGATGCAGATGTTCGGAGACGTCCGCTCTTGTGTTCCTGGCGTCTGGCGTCTGGCGTCTCAGTTCGCCAGGTAGCCTCTTCCGTCTGGCGTCCTCTGGTTGGAACGCACCACGCACCACGCATGTCTGACTATCACCTTCATCTTCATCCTCACCTTGATCCTGGCAAGGGAGAGCCTGATGGGCCACCTGTCGGGGAATACCCGCCCGGATTGATCGAGGCGTATGTCGAGAAGGCGGCCACCCGGGGTGTCACCGAACTGGGTTTCACCGAACACCTCTATCGATGCGACGAAGGAGCCGAAGTCCTCGGCGCGTTCTGGGAGACCGAAACGCAAGCCGACCTGGCCGAACACACCCGCGACATGGTGGCGACCGACGCCGGGTTGTCGCTGGCCAACTACGTGAAGGAGATCCTCGACGCCAAACAGCGTGGCCTGCCTGTGAAACTCGGTCTCGAAGTCGATTTCTTCCCGGAGACTATCGACGCAGTGATGGAGCTTCTGGCTCAATATCCGTTCGACTTCCTGATCGGCTCGGTGCATTGGGTCGGTGGCTGGTCGATTGATGCCAGCGACGTGATGCACGAGTTCGAGCGCCGCGGGATCGATCAGGCCTGGGAGGACTACTTCAACCTGGTTGCCGATTTGGCCCGGCGAGGCGTTGTCGATGCCCTCGCCCACGTCGATGTCTGCAAGAAGTTCGGATATCGGCCCGAAGTGGAGCCGATCCATCTCTATGAGAGGGTCATTCGATCGGCTGTGGCGTCGGGCACCGCAGTCGAGGTCTCGAGTCAGGGATTGCGACGGCCGGCCCGTGAGATCTACCCCTCCCCGACCTTCCTCACGATGTTCCACAACTCGGGGGTCAAGATCACCCTTGCTAGCGACGGCCATCGGGCTGATGAGGCGGCCTGGGGCCATCAAGAAGTCGTGGCCGCGGCGGCGGCGGCCGGGTATTCGAGCCATTTGAGATTCGAGGGCCGGCGCTCCTCTGAGGTCCCCCTAACCTCAACCCGGTGACGGTCCACAGCGAACATCCTTTCCTGCCGCCACCGGAGGCGCGCGATCAGGTTCGCCAGTTGCGCGGGCGCCTGGTGGCACCCGTCACGATCGTCACCGCCGGCGAGGACGGCATGACGGCCTCAGCGGTGCTGGTGATGGAGGGCGACCCGCCCCGACTGGCGGCCACCATCAACGAGCTGGCCGATTTCCGCGATGCCGTCGAGAGAACCAAGAAGTTTGTGATGCAGGTGGCGACTCAGGAACATCGCCACCTGTCCGATCGTTTCGCCGAGATCTCCCCGTCGCCCGGCGGCCTCTTCCACGACCTCACAGTGGTCGAAACCGACTGGGGACCGCGCATCGACGGGTTTCACACCTGGGCTGGCTGCACGCTCGAGACGACCATTGCGGTCGGATATCAGCTTCTCATCGTGGGGATGATCGACCACCTCGTGGTGGGCAAACTCGACGATCCCCTTGTTTACTTCCGCGGCCGTTACCGCAAGCTGGCCTGAGACTATGGCGGCACCCACCTATTGGTTGACCACTCTTGGCTGCGCCAAGAACCAGGTTGACTCCGAGAAGGTCCAGGCGATGCTGGCCGAGGCCGGCTACCTGGTTGCAGACACGCCCGGCGTCGCCGATGTGGTGATGGTCAACACGTGCGCGTTCATCGAAGATGCTCGTCGGGAATCGGTTGAGGCGATCCTCGGCCTGCAACAGGAGAAGCGGCCTAATGCCCGGACCGTTGTTCTTGGATGCATGGCCCAGCGCTTCGGCGTCGAGGTCGAGCAGGCTCTTCCCGAAGTCGACTCGGTGCTCGGGCTTGATCGCTACGGCGAACTGGTCGCAACCCTTGACCGGCTCACTGGGCTTGACCGGCTCACTGGCCAGGACAACTGGCGGCCGGTCTCACTCCGCCGCCCCGCCATGGACATCCTCTACGCCGTCAACCGGCCCCAGCCCACGCTGCCGTATGCATACGTCAAAGTCGCTGAGGGATGTGACAAACCCTGCACTTTCTGTGCCATACCGCTGATCAGGGGGAAGCAGAGGTCCCGCCGGCCGGTCAACATCGCCCAGGAGGTGGCCGGGTTGGTCGAGGCGGGGGTTACCGAGGTGGTGCTGGTGGCCCAGGATCTCGCTGCCTACGGGCGCGACATCGATGCACCAGGCGGCCTGGTCGAACTGATCGACCTTCTCGATGACATCGACGACCTCGTTCGTCTCCGGCTCCTCTACCTCTATCCGAAGGAGATCAAGCCGAACCTGATCGATCAGATCGCTCACAATCCCAAAGTCGCGTCGTACTTCGACTTGAGCCTCCAGCATGCTTCTGAGAAGTTGCTGCGCGGAATGAAGCGCCCCGGTGGCACCGAGCGCTATCTCAACCTCATTCAGCAGATTCGGGAGGCTGATCCGGCCGCGGCCCTGCGGTCGTCTTTCATCGTGGGCTTTCCGGGAGAGTCCGACGACCATGTCGAGGAGCTAGCCGACTTTCTCGGCGAAGCCAGGCTCGACTGGGCCGGGTTCTTTCCGTACTCGGCCGAGGACGGGACCCCGGCGGCTCTTCTTGACGGGCGAGTTGATTCCGAGGTCGTGTCCGAAAGGCATCGCTACCTGCAGGGAATTCAGGATGAGATCACGTCCGATGCCGGCGCCGCGATGATCGGCCGCCGACTCGAGGTCCTGGTCGATCAAGTCGAAGACGGGGTGGCCGTGGCCAGGTCGTATCGAGAGGCCCCCGAGATCGACGGGGTCATAACCCTCGATTCAGGTAGCCCGGGCGAATGGATCGAAATCGAGGTGACCGCATCATTCGGGTCAGAACTGGCAGGCAAGAAGGTATGAGTTTCGAAGTTCGAGGTTCGAGATTCCTGGCTTCCGTCTTCCGTTTTCCGACTTCCGTCTCATGATCGTCGAAGTGCTGGCTGTCGGGACCGAGCTGTTACTTGGTCAGATCGTCAACGGCAACGCCGCCACGATCGGCACCGCACTGGCCGACCACGGTCTCGATGCCCACTTCCAGGTAGTCGTGGGAGACAACCTCGATCGGGTGGTGTCGGCGATCCGCGCTGCCCTCGGAAGGGCCGACGCCCTGATCATCACCGGAGGCATCGGTCCTACCCGCGACGACCTCACCCGTGAGGCGGTTTGTGCAGCCCTCGGGCTGGCAATGAAGTTCTCCGATACCTATGCCGAGTTCCTCAAGGAACGGTTTGTGCGCTGGGGGCGGGACATGCCGGCGTCCAATCTGCGCCAGGCGGAGTATCCCGACGGAGCCGAGCTACTCCCCAATCCGAAGGGGACTGCCCCGGGTTTGGTGCTCGACCACGAGGGCAAACTGATCTTCTTGTTGCCGGGCGTCCCGATGGAGATGATCTACCTCCTCGAAGCTGAAGTCATGCCCCGGCTCGGACAGGCCGCCGGCGTCGATGCGGTCGTCTTCAGCCGGATTTTGCGATCGTGGGGTCGATCGGAGAGCCAGATCGGCGAAATGCTTGACGACCTCTTCACCGGGCATACCAACCCTTCCATCGCTTTCCTCGCCTCTGGCGGCGAGATCAAGGTGCGCGTCACTGCCAAGGCCGCGACGGTCGGGGCGGCCGAGGAGTTGGTAGCTCCGATCGAAGCCGAGGTGAGATCTCGGCTGCATCCATCGATCTTCGGTACGGACAACGAGACCATCGAGCAGGTAATCCAGACGCAGCTGTTGTCGAGAGGCTGGACCATCGGGACCGCCGAATCTGCTACCGGGGGTCTGGTCGCTGCTCGCTTGACGTCGATCCCCGGTGCATCAGAGTTCTATCGGGGTTCGACCATCACCTATGCGCCCGACCTCAAGACCTCACTTCTCGGTGTAGTCGACCTGTCGGCTGGCTTGGTCAGTGAGAGCACCGCTCTGGCCATGGCCGAGGGTGCCCGGAAGATTTTGAATGTCGATGTTGCTGTGGCGGTGGCGGGTTCAGCCGGGCCCGAGCCCCTCGAACAACCGGTCGGCACGATGGTGATGGCGGTTGCGACACCGGAAGGCGCCCGATCGAGGACGGTCAAGTTCCCCGGTGACCGTGAGAGGGTCAGGGTCTATTCGGCCACCACAGCCTTGCACCTGGTTCGCCTGGCGGTGACAGGGGAGTGGTGGGCCAGCTAAGGCGGCTGTTCCTGGGGGTACCGCTCGATGACAGTGTGCGAGCCATGCTCGCCCAACACCTTGAGCAGCATCCTGTTCCAGGATGTCCGGTGCCTCCCGTCAACTGGCACTTGACGATTCGTTTCCTCGGGAACGTCGACCAGATTGCGATGGAGCGCCTCACCGCCGAACTCGATCAAGCTGACCTGGGCGAGACGATCGAGATCGTCCTGGGGGAGATGGGGGCCTTTCCCCGGCCCGCCCGGGCTTCCGTCGTCTGGCTGGCGCTCGAAAAGGGACGCGAGCGACTGAGCGAACTCAACGAGATTACCGAGGAGGCATCACAGGCGGTGGGGCTGGCACCCGAGGAGCGTCCCTTCGCCCCCCATCTCACCCTGAGCCGGATACGACCGGAGCTGGACGTTCGCCCCGACCTGGCGGCTTATGCCCCGGCCCCGTTCCAATGGACCGCCGTTGAATTGGTGCTGTACGAGAGCCACATGGGCCGGGGCGGCGCCGTGTACGAACCCATGGAGAGGTTTCCACTGGGTTCGTAGCCGTGTTACCGAACCCCGAACACCTGTTCGTGTAAGCTGGCGCGACTCACAAGGGTGTTATTTGTCGGTGGGAGGTCGTACATTCGACCCAACATCGGAATCGTCGCAGATAGGAAACAACGTGCGAGAGAAGTCAGATAAGACAGATAGGCCTGAGTTGGCAGATAGAAAGGAGAGGGGCGTGGAGAGCGACAAGGCACTCGACATGGCGGTCTCACAGATCCACCGTCAGTTCGGCAAAGGAGCCATCATGAAGATGGGTGACGTCGCCGACCGCAAGATCGAAGTCATCTCCACCGGTGCTCTCGCCCTGGATCTCGCTCTCGGGGTGGGTGGCGTCCCCCGCGGCCGGGTCGTCGAGGTGTACGGGACGGAATCGAGCGGTAAGACCACGCTCGCCCTCCATGTCATCGCTGAGGCGCAGCGCAATGGAGGTATCGCCGCTTTCATCGATGCCGAGCATGCTCTCGATCCTGGATATGCCAAGGCGATCGGCGTCGACATCGACGAGCTGCTGATCTCCCAGCCCGACACGGGTGAGCAGGCTCTCGAGATCGCCGACATGTTGATCCGGTCGGGAGCCCTCGACGTTGTGGTGATCGACTCGGTCGCCGCCCTAGTGCCAAAGGCCGAAATCGATGGAGAGATGGGCGACTCCCATATGGGCTTGCAGGCCCGCTTGATGTCTCAGGCGCTGCGCAAGCTGACCGGAAGCCTCAACCGCTCCCGCACTACCGCCATCTTCATCAATCAGCTCCGGGAAAAAATAGGCGTGATGTTTGGCTGCATGTCGTACGACACCAGGGTCATGCTTGCGGACGGCAGACAAGAAAGGATCGGCAAGATCGTCAATCAGCGGATCCCGGTTGAGGTGCTGTCGTACGACTTCGCCAGTGGCGAAGTCGTGCCAAAGAAAGTCGTCAACTGGTTTGACAACGGCCGAACCGACCACTTTCTCCAGATCACCGTGGCCAAGCCGCTGAAGAACGGTAGGGCTCAGCTCGGAGTCACTAGGAACCACAAGATCATGACGCCGAGTGGTTGGAAGGAAGCTGGCGAGCTGAAGGTGGGAGACCGCATCGTCGAAGCCGTCCCTCATTACCTGTCAGAGCAGCAATGGGAAGTGATTCGCGGCTCATTGATGGGTGACGGGGCGCTGTCACCTTCGAAGAGTGGCTTCGCTGCCCGGTTCCGATTTGGCCATGGCGTTCGCCAGACGGATTACGCCGACTGGAAGGGATCGCTGTTCTCGAACATCACGATCAGCAGGTCCACCAACTCGAAGAATTCAGTTTTCTATGACCTTCATCCGATGTCGGAACTGGCTCCTCTTCGCGAGGAGATCTACGTAGAGGGCAAGAAGCAATTTGGCGACGGCTTTTTCAAGCAATTGACGCCACTGTCCCTTGCCATCTGGTACAAGGATGACGCTTCGTTCGCATTGCGATCGAAAGGCCTGCAAACCCGGACCGAGGGTGGAAGTGGGCGTATCGAGATCTGCGTCGAGGCGATGTCTCCTGAGACCAGAGAGCGCCTGGTCTCCTACTTGCGGGACGTTTGGAACATCGATACTCGCTTGCGGTCCTCGGGGAAAATGGGCAAGGCTGTGTTGGTGTTTGATAGAGGGGCCACAGACCGTTTCCAGGCTCTTGTTGCTCCCCATGTCCATCCTTCGATGGCCTACAAACTTCTGCCTCGATACCAAGGCCAGTTTGATGTCACGCCGCAATTCGTCGGCATGCGATACGAGTTGGATTCGTATCCGATCGTGGACATTCATGACAAACCGATCGGAAAGCGCACCCATCGTTTTGACCTGGAAGTGGAGGGCAGTCACAACTACTTTGCCGACGGGGTGATGGTCCACAACTCACCCGAAGTAACGCCAGGAGGTCGGGCGCTGAAGTTCTATGCCAGCGTTCGACTCGAAGTACGGAGGGTCGAAACCATCAAGGACGGTGCCGAGAGTGTCGGCAACAGGGTTCGGGTGAAGGTGACCAAGAACAAGGTAGCGCCTCCTTTCAGGCAGGCCGAGTTCGATATTGTGTTCGGAGAGGGCATCTCGCGGGAGGGAAGCCTCCTCGATGTCGCCGTCGATGAGGGCGTGGTCAAGAAGAGCGGCGCCTGGTTCACGTTCGACAACGACCAACTTGGACAGGGCAGGGAAAACGCCAAGCGGTTCCTTCGAGAGAACCCCGAAGTGGCGATGCAGCTGCAAGCAAAGGTCTATGAGACGGTCGGGATGAACAGCGACCCTGTGACGACCGACCTGTCGGAGGACGCCACCGCTGACAACTGAGGAGGGTGAGACCGATCTCAGCCGAAGATTTCGCGTTCTGGCTGGCGGCCTCATGCGTTAGCATGCGTCCCAGACACACAAACCAACCTTTGAACAAGAAAAGTGCAGCACTCTCCCTACAACAACAACGAAAGGTTCCGCCTTACCGGCTGAGCCAATCAATTGCCTAAACGACCGGGTAGCCGGTCAGAGAGTGCGCCACATCTGTACAGGGAGTCCCTGACAAGGGGATGCCTTGAAAGAGTGGCAGCGAAGGGCTTGTGTGCCGGGCCGAGAGGCTCGGCACAACTCGTTGTAGGGGACGGGCGGCACCGGAAGGCAGCGCCATGGAAAACTTCTGGATCGTGGCCATCGCCGTACTCGCGGCGGGGCTGGCAGGGGCAGTGGGTTATCTGGCCGCCAAGGGCAGCGGCGGCCGACTCAAGGCCCCCGTCATCGACGACGACGACCCCGTCGGGAACGCCCGCGTTGAAGCCCAGCGGATCCTTGCCCGGGCCGAGGAGGAGGGCCGAGCCCGGGCCGACTCCTTCCGACAGCGCGAAGAGGCATCCCTTGAGCATCGCCGGGTCGAGGTCGACGCCGTCGAAACCCGGCTGAGCCACCGTGAAGAAACACTCGAGCAGCGCGCCGCCAACCTCGCCCAGCGTGAGCAGATCCTCATCCAACGTGAAGGGGAGACCTCTGGTCGCCAGCAAGAACTCGATCGTCTCAAGGAGAGCGCTCGCTCCGAACTGGAGCGGATCTCGGGAGTCGACGCCAAGGCCGCCAAAGACGAACTGCTCGCACAGGTCGAACATGACGGTCGTCGCGACGCGATGATCCTGGTGCGAGACCTCGAGGTGAAGGCCCGGGAAGAGGCTGATCGGCGCGCCCGGCGAATTCTGGCGACCGCCATTCAGCGTCTCGCCTCGGAGGTGGTGACTGAGTCGACGGTTTCCGTGGTCGCCCTCCCGTCCGACGACATGAAAGGCCGCATCATCGGTCGTGAGGGCCGCAACATCCGCACCCTCGAGGCGGTGACCGGCGTGAACCTGATCGTCGACGACACGCCGGAAGCTGTGTCGGTGGCATCCTTCGATCCGGTTCGGAGGGAGAAGGCCCGAATCACCCTCGAGAAGCTCGTAGCCGACGGTCGCATCCATCCCGCCTCGATCGAGGAGGCTTTCGAGAAGGCGCAAGCCGAGGTTGAGCAGTCGGTGCGCGACGCCGGCGAATGGGCCCTCCTCGAAGTCGGCCTCACCAAAATGCACCCGGAACTGGTGACACTCCTCGGTCGGCTCAAATACCGGACAAGCTACGGCCAGAACGTTCTCAACCACCTCGTCGAGTCGGCCCACATCGGTTCCATGCTGGCAAGCGAACTCGGGATCGACCCGGTTCCGGTCAAGCGCTCGTGCCTTTTGCACGACATAGGCAAGGCTGTCACTCACGAGGTTGAGGGCTCGCACGCTTTGATCGGTGCCGAAATCGCCCGGAGATTCTCTGAGGACCCCGCCGTTGTTCATGGGATCGAGGCTCACCACAACGAGGTAGAGCCGCGGAGCCTTCTCGCCGTTCTAGTCCAGGCTGCTGACGCGGTTTCGGCGGCGCGGCCTGGTGCAAGGCGGGAGGCCCTCGAGTCCTACGTTCGCAGGCTCGAGCGGCTCGAGTCGCTGGCTTCCGACTTCGGAGGTGTCAAGCAGGTGTTCGCCATGCAGGCCGGGCGCGAGGTTCGGGTCGTAGTCGACCCCGGACAGGTGGACGACCTCGGGGCCAGCGATCTCGCCCGCCGGATTGCCCGCAAATTGGAGGAAGACCTTCAATACCCGGGTCAGATCCAGGTCACCGTCATTCGGGAGTTCCGAGCATCGGATCACGCCCGATAGCCGCTCCCTGGCAGCCAGAATAACCATCTCGAATGTCTGAAACGGTATTGCTCGCCCCGCCGGCTCGAAAGGTCGGATCACAACGCCGGCCCACTCGGGTTGGTCAGCGTTACTTCCTCCGGACCTTCGGTTGCCAGATGAACGAGCACGACTCGGAACGGATTGCCGGCCAATTCGTCGCAGATGGCATGACCGCGACCGCTGATCTCGAGTCGGCCGATGTGATGTTCATCAACACATGCACGATTCGCGAGGCGGCCGACAACCGGATGTACGGCAATCTCGGCCAACTCAAGGAGTGGAAGGATCGCCATCCTGAGGCGCTTCTCGTGGTCGGAGGATGTGCCGCCCAGAAAGACCGCGAGCTGGTTCGAGAGCGGGCACCGTGGGTGGACGTCGTCATGGGCACCAACAATCTCGACCGGGTCCTTGACCTCATCGACTATGCCCAGGCCTGGGGTGGGATCACCGAGGTCGTCGACGAACTCGAGGCAATGCCCTCGTCCCTCCCGGTTCGCCGGGAAATGGAGCACTCAGCCTGGGTATCGATTCAGGTCGGATGCAACAACAGCTGCACTTTCTGCATTGTGCCGGCGGTGCGCGGCCCGGAGGTAAGTCGCCGGCCGGGCGACATCCTCAGAGAAGTCGGTGGCCTCGCGGCCGATGGCGTCGTCGAGATAACTCTTCTGGGCCAGAACGTCGACACGTACGGCCGCGACCTCGCTCTGGACGGCAAGCGCCGTCCTCTATTTGCCGAGTTGCTTCGCCAGGTTGGGTCAATCGAAGGGATCCGACGGGTCCGGTTCACCAGCCCCCACCCGGCCGACTTCAAACCTGAGGTGGCTGCGGCGATGGCAGAGACGCCGGCAGTATGCGAACAACTCCACCTGCCATTGCAGTCGGGATCGGATCGGATCCTGGCAGCCATGCACCGGGGCTACAACACAGCCCGCTACCGGGAAAAGCTCGCCCTGGCTCGCCGCCAGATTCCCGGGCTGTCGGTTTCGACTGACATCATTGTGGGATTCCCGGGAGAGACGGAAGAAGACTTTGCTGCGACCCTCAGCCTGATGGCCGAGGAGCGTTTCGACCAGGCGTTCATGTTCATCTTCTCCCCACGGCCCGGAACTAGGGCGGCCGAGATGGCCGATCGGTTCGTACCCCACGGCGTGATCCAGGAGCGCTTTGACCGATTGGTTACGCTCCAGAATCAGGTATCTCTCGAGTTGAACCGGGCAATGGTCGGCCAGGTGGTCGAGGCTCTAGCCGAAGGGCCATCGAGAAAGGATGGCGAAGTTGCCACAACCAGGACCCGGGGAGGCAAGGTCGTGCACGTTCGAGGTCGCTACCGGCCCGGGACGTTCCTCGACGTGCTCGTCACCACCGCAGCTCCCCACCACCTGATCGGGCACCCGGTCTGAGCCGACTCGTCGCCATCCTCGGCCCGACCGCTGCGGGCAAGAGCGAGATAGCGGTGCGCTTGGCCGAGGAACTCGGTGCACCCATCCTCTCGGTCGACAGCATGCAGGTCTACCGGGGATTGGACATAGGCACCGCCAAGCCCTCGCGGTCCGAACGCGAACGTGTGCGTCACTACATGGTCGACGTGGTCGAACCGGAGCACCCCTACACGGCCGCAGAATTCCAGCGGGAGGCGCGCACCCTGATGATGAGCGATCGCCACCCCCTGCTCTTGATTGTCGGAGGCTCGGGGTTGCACTTTCGATCGGTCGTCGATCCGCTCAACTTTCCTCCGCACGACCGCCAGGTGCGATCAGACATGGAGGCAGTAGCCGACCCGGTCGACGCGCTGCTAGAGGTCGATCCCCGGGCGGGCGAGTTCGTCGACCTCTTCAATCCCCGTCGGGTCGTTCGAGCGCTCGAGGTCTGGCATTTGACCGGTTTGACGCCGAGCGCCCGTTCCATGGCGGAAGAGGCCATGGCAGTGCAGGAGTACGAGCCGCTTTACGAGTTCACGGCGGTGGGCCTGGACCCCGGTCAAGCGATCGAAGCCCGGATCTCTGCCCGGGTCGAGTCGATGAAGGACGCAGGCCTCCTGGACGAGGTGACGAGCCTGAGGGACCGTCTCGGACCCAGCGCTGCTGCCGCGGTCGGGTATCGGCAGTTGATGCCCGTCGTGGAAGGGCGCCTCGACGAGGAGGATGCGTGGTCGCAGGTCCGGGCAGAAACACTGGCCCTCGCCAAGCGGCAACGCACGTTCTTTCGCCGGGATCCCAGGATCCATTGGGTACCCTGGGAAGACGCGATCGACGACCGGTTGACGGCGGTGCGGACGGCCCTGGAGCTTTGATGCAATTCACCAAGATGGAAGGGCTCGGAAACGACTTCCTTGTGGTCGACGGGTCAGTCGAGCTGACTCCCGACCTCGTTCGGCGGCTGGCCGACCGTCGCCGGGGGGTCGGAGCCGATGGCATCCTCCAGGTCACAGTCGAAGACGGCCTAGTCCGGATGGGTTATTGGAACGCCGACGGGAGTGTCGCCGAGATGTGCGGCAACGGACTTCGTTGTGTGGCGCGTTACGCAGTCGATCGGGGACTCGTCAATGCATCCACCTTCACGATCATGACACCGGTGGGGGAGCGTCGTGTAGATGTCGCGGACGAGCCCCGGGTCGAGATTGGTCCGCCCGCGGTCGGGGAGAGTTTCGAGTTCGAGGGCTGGGTGTTGCATCGGGTGGGAGTGGGCAATCCTCATGCCGTTGCTTTCGTTCAGGACCTCTCGACGGCACCCGTGGCCGATCTCGGGTCCGAGTTAGAGCGGCTGACTCCGGGAGGCATCAATGTCGAATTCGTGCGGGTCGTCGACCGCCACAAGATCGAGATGAGGGTATGGGAACGTGGGATCGGGGAGACCATGGCCTGTGGCAGCGGCATGGTCGCCGCCGCCGCAGCCTCTCATCATCTCGGATTCACCGACTCCGGAGTGATCGTCAGGGTTCCTGGCGGCGAGGGGATGGTCGAACTCGACGGCTCCACCTCGTGGCTGACTGGTCCGGTGAGCTATGCGTTCAGCGGTGAGACAGCCGGGTAATCAAAGCGAGCGGATCACACTGACGACCCGCCCGATGACTTCTACGCCGGAGGCGTAGGCGATCGGTTGCAGCGCCGGGTTGGCCGGCTCCAGGATTACCTGGGTTCCCGTTCGACGCAGCCTCTTTACTGTCGCTTCCTCACCGTCGATCAGCGCCGCGACGATCTCACCGTTGGACGGTGACCCGCCACGCTCGATGACAACGAGGTCGCCGTCGAGGATGCCTGCCTCGATCATCGAATCACCTTTGACCTTCAGCATGAAGACCGGGCCCCGACCGACGAGCGAAGCCGGAAGCTGATAGACGTCTTCGACGTCTTCGGTGGCGAGGATCGGTGATCCAGCGGCGATCCGTCCCAGCAGCGGAACGTCGCGCATGGTCGCTTGTCGGCTGGTCTTCGATTTTGGCGACCGTGTGTTGTGTGGATCGAGAACTTCGATCGCTCGGGGCTTGGACGGGTCGCGTCGGAGCAGGCCCGCCTTGACGAGGGCGGAGAGGTGGCTGTGGACCGTGGAGGGCGATGACAGGCCCAGGGCTTCGCCGATCTCTCTGACCGACGGTGGATAGCCGCGCTCGGTCACCTTCTCCTTGATGAAGGTCAGGACCTGAAGCTGACGCTCGCTCAGGTCGCCGAACTGGCTTACTGACAGGCTCACTGATTGGGATCTTGCCTTGCTGCCGTCCGCTTTGGTGGGGCTCATCCTTCCGAAACCTCCGAACTGGTGTTCTACCAACGATAGCTACGGCGTTTGCCAAAACCAAACATCTGTTCGCCTGGGGAGCCCTCCCCGACCCGAGCTTGACAATCGAACACGTGTTCGTGTAACGTATCGAACGTCAGTTCGGATTCCGTCACACCCTTTTGATACGGTCCAAATGCCAGATGAATCAAGGCGATGAATCAGGCAAGACACAGATGTTCCCTCGGGGCTCCACAGCCCGAAGGGACGAAAGGCACGGAGGTAGGAGGAAGAAGATGTCGCACCGCTCACAGTTGCTATCCCTCAGGCTGCTGGTCCTCCTCATGGCGGTGGTCGCAGTCTTCCTCCTTCTCTCCGGCCGTGTTGCGGCCTCGACCCCTGATTTGGAGCCGATCAGCTACCGGGTCCAATCAGGTGACACACTCTGGGCGATCGCCGGAACGATGACGGAGCCGAGCGAGGACGTCCGGTCTGTGATCGGGCGAATCAAGGACTTGAACGATCTGAGTTCGAGTTCGATCCAACAGGGACAGGTACTGCTTCTCCCAGCGGCATGACCACCACCGGCCGGTACCCTGCGGCCATGCGCTGTCCGATGTGTGGAGTCGAAGAAACCCGCGTCATCGACAGTCGGCCCGCCGATCAGGGAACAACGATCCGTAGGCGCCGGGCATGCGCGGAGTGTGGGCATCGCTTCACCACCTACGAGCGGGGCCTTCCGGTTTTGCTGGTGAGAAAGAGGAGCGGGCGTCTGGAGCCGTTTTCCCCTCAGAAACTCCATCGGGGAGTGGAGGCGGCCCTCGCCGACCGGCCCGTGTCGCCTTCGGCGCTCGCAGAATTGCTCGACGAGGTAGAAGCGGCAGCCACTGCCCATGGTGGGCCGATGCCGTCAGAGTCGATCGGGCGTCTGGTGCTCGATGGCCTCCGAATCCTCGACGAGGTCGCCTACCTGCGCTTCGCCTCGGTCTACAAAGACTTTCAGGGGGCGGGCGATTTTGGTCGGGAAGTAGCGGCCCTAGAAGGTGAGTCAGCCAGAGATGCTCGCCAGAGCGGCGAGGATCCGGCCCCGCTCGGTGCCGGCGTCGTCGAACAGCCCTGAGAGGATGTCTTCGCCGGACTGGGCCAGCAGCCCGAGTTGGCCATCAAGGTCCGCCACAGCTGCTTCAGCCGTCGCCAGATCGCCCAGGGCCAAAGCGTCCAGGTAGCGAACTCGCCAGGACTCAAGGCCGTCGACAAAGCCGCGCACCTGTTCGACGTGGGTTCCGAGTTCGGTGGAGGTCGGCAGCGATTCGACCATATCGATCAACCGGGTCTGCCATGAAGCCACCGCTGCCGCGGCCGCAGTGGGGTCGACGACACCGGCGAGGTTGGGGCTGTTCCAGAGCGGATTGAGCACAAGGCGGTAATTGAGGGCGTCGCCTATGGATGACTCGAGAGCCAGAGACCGCTCGGCGAGGGCGGCCGCGGACTGCCGGAGAACTTGCTGTTCGGTGTCATCGCCCAACAGCGCTGCCGCGTCGAACAGGTCCCGGGCTGCGGTATCCACTGAGATGAGGACCGAAGTCGCCTCAGCCACGTCGTTGCTGACGTTCGCCAGGACCGGTTCGAGTTCGGTCAGCGCAATCCCGAGTTGAGTCGACGCCACCGCGAGACTGTTTTCCTGAAGGGCGGCCTGCTCCGCCGGGGCACGGAGAAGGTTGACCGCGATGATGGCCAACATCAGAAGGGTGATCGAAAGTAAGGCGATCATCGACATCGAGAACCGGCCCTTGCCGAGCTTGGAACGTGCGATCACGTGGGGTTTCCAACTCGTCAGATCGATGTCGGGGATCAGCTGGCGACCACCAGAGGGCGGTGGGACCGGCGCGGCCTCGGCCGGGTAGGAGGCCGGCATCGAGCCCATCGTCACGACGACCTCGTTGGCCGGATCAAAGAAGCCCAGACTTTCCAGCACCGAAACCTCGAGAAGATGCTCGCGGGTCGCGGCACTTTTCTCGACAAGGCCCACGGGCCCACCAGTTCGGGTACTCAGTGTCTGCCGGTTCGGGCTCGAAGGAGTTGGAGTCGGAACACGCGCCGGCCGGGTTGCGTGCTTCGACCGCACGGGCCGGGTTGGGGGTTTCGGCCGCTCGGCGTGGCGGTTGTCATCGGCGCCGAGCTTGAGGGATTCGAGGTCGACCAGGTCGCGCAGTCCCTGCTTGGTTTCGGTCCACCACTGCTGGCACGAGGCGCCGATGCCTCGCAGCACATTTCGCCCCGAAGCGGCGCCTCTCTTGAGAATCGCTGCCGTTGACGTCCCGAGTTCCTCAGCAGAGGGCCTCGCGGCCGGTTTGGCCTTCGCCTTGACATTCGACCGGACAACTGCCTGGGGCTTGGTCGCAACCTGACGCCGGGGGTGCGCTCCCGACTCGGCTTTCACCATTGACTTGCCCTTCTTGGGGGCAAGGTGGCGGCCGCCGCTCCGGGGTCGCGATCGTGCGACGTGATGTTCGCCGGGGAGGTGGTTGCCGTCGCAGTCGTTACAGTGCGTCGACTGTTGGGTCGTAAGGGCCAATTGGGTTCTCCGTGGTTGGTCTCCACCCAGAAGGCCCCACGTATCGAATAAGAGTCAGACTTCGATTGTCAGATTGGTCCAGCCTGTGCAGGTTACCCTCCGAGTCCTCGATCCCAGCGTATCTCCGCCTGTCAGTGCCCATGAGGGTGACGCCGGCCTGGATCTACAGGCACGGCATGAGGTGGTTCTGGCCCCGGGGGAAAGGGTTTCGGTTCCTACCGGGATCGCCGTAGCAATTCCGAACGGCTACGCCGGCCTGGTGGTCCCGCGCAGCGGCCACGCCCGCCGGAGCGGAATTGGTCTGGTCAATTCACCGGGCCTCATCGATTCGGGATACCGGGGGGAGATCGAGGTGTTGTTGATAAATCACGGGCAAGAACCGGTGCGGTTCGAACCGGGAGATCGAATCGCGCAGTTGGTGATCGTCGAAGTGCCCTCGGTCACCTGGCAGCAAACCGACGTCCTGCCTGATTCGAGCCGGGGCGAGAAGGGCTTCGGCAGCAGCGGCGGGTAGGTTGGCCGAGCCGACGGCGCGGCCTAAACTCCCGGCTCTCCCCGATTCAAGATCCTCCGGTGCAAGTCTTGGCCCGGGCAGATTCTGGCCCGGGCAGATTTTGGGCATTTGCGGAAGTAGCTCAGTTGGTAGAGCGCAACCTTGCCAAGGTTGAGGTCGCGGGTTCGAGCCCCGTCTTCCGCTCCCATCCGGCCTGGTTCAGCCGGGCGTGTGTGGCGACGTGGCCGAGTGGTTAGGCGCGGGTCTGCAAAACCCGTCACTCCGGTTCAATTCCGGACGTCGCCTCGAGGTCAGCAGACGAAGCAGACCACAATTTGGGGCCCTTAGCTCAGTCCGGCTAGAGCGCTTCCCTGACACGGAAGAGGCCACTGGTTCAAGTCCAGTAGGGCCCACAAATAGAATCTCCGCGGTCCTATTCGGTCAGGGCTTTCCTGAACACCGCGACGGCGACCGACCGGCGCTCTTCGGACTTGAAGACCTTGCCGACCACCGGCACATCAATGGATCGCACGAACTCCCAACCCTGGGCAGAGAGTTCGGTGAAGCGCTGGCCGATCGTTCGCACTTGGTCAACCGAAGCCACTGTGGTCCGACCGAGGACCTTCTCTTCGAAGTAGAGCGGCTCTGTGTAATACACGTAGCTCATGATGTGGGCCTCCGAAATTAGGTGGGTGGGGGATGAACTCAGCAAGGTCGTATTGCGGGAGGCATGCGTCAGGCTCGGGCAGTCAGGGTGACCAGGTCGCCAAAGGTGTAGGGATAGCCAGGCGCCCCACGGGGTGTTTGGCCAGGTTGCCTTTACCCAACTGGCCGAGGACAGTTCGCAGGCTTACCCACTTCATCGACGCCTCGACAGAGATCTCGTGGAAGCCGGCTCGGCCGACCATCGCCTCGAGTTGCCGGCGATCCCGCAGCCAGACCGCCGATGGGGGAGTGATCTGCTGCCATCTCGACTTCATCACTCTCGCCAAGGGACTCTCCCTTTGTCCCATGTCTCGACGACGAGCATGCCTACCGAGCGTAGCAACTCACGAGCGGCGGCGAGGGTCTCCAAAGGATTGACAAGATGCTCGATCACCTGGTTGGCCAGACCACGCCGACCGAGGCTCTCGGCAGATCAATTCGGGAAACATCGTCGACGAGCTGCAGAACGAAGCGCTCCTCGGCCTCCCGAGTCATCGGCTCGGAGACCTCTATCCCGCGCACCTCCCAACCGGCGTGGCGTGCTTCGTCGAGAAGGAATCCAGCCGCAGAGCCGACCTCTCTGAGGGTACCTGGCGGATGCAACCCTCTCAGACGGCCGAGGTGCCGGCGAGCGTTGCGACGATGCACGTGTTCATCGCCTACGTAATCGACATAGCCCCCCGACGACACAGCTGCGAAGTAGTCGGCGTCATAGAGAGATGCGATCGCCGAGGCGTCCGGCAGGGAATCTAGGCGAAGTAAGCCGCATTGGTCGCAGGATGAATACCAATACGAACCGACCTCGATGGCTCTATGCGACTGCCGGCTTCCGCATGACGGACAAGAAGGCACCCGCTCACTATGCCAGATGCGCTCGATATTGCCAGTGAACCAACCTGGCGGGGCCGCTTACGGTCGCCTTTTGGGGATCAAATTCGGCGATTAGGCCGTCGGAATTAGCAGCACGGAGTGGCCAGAATCACTACGGATTAATGGGTACTCACATGTGGCAGTATGAGGGATACAACAGGTAAAGGGGTTCCGTCGATGGCCATGTCAGCAGAACACAAAGCAGCGTTGGTGCAAGGGCGCAAAGAAGCCAAGGCGATCAAGACCTATTTGGACGCATTGGCCTCACGTCGACCCGGGCGTCCGGTGACACGTGACAGTCTGGAGAAGCGCCTGGCCTCAGTGCAGGCTCGTCTGGCTAACGAGAGCGACACCTTGAAGCAGGTGGATCTCCATCAGTCGAGGATCGAAATCGAGGAGGCTTTAGCCAACACCGGTGAGCACATTGATCTATCGAAAGTGGAAGCGGATTTCGCCGATGTGGCTTCGGCCTATTCCGATCGGAAAGGCATCTCATACGGAGCCTGGCGCAGCGTGGGTGTGCCGGCTGCGGTTCTAAAGAAGGCCGGGGTCGCCCGTACTCGGCAGTCGTAGTCAATCGAGCCCGATTTCGTGAAGTCGGTCGTCTTCGATCCCGAGAAAGTGGGCGATTTCGTGATTCACTGTGTTGCGAATTTCCCTTTCGAGTTCCTTGTCGGACAGTCCCATTGCGAGGTGGGGCAACCGGAAAATCGTGATCTGATCCGGAAGGGCTCCCCAATAGTCGCCGCTCCGATCGAGGAGTGATACCCCCTCGTAGATGCCGAGCAGATCGCCATCCGGGTCCTGGTCGGGTCGAGGCTTCTCCTCGACAACCACAACAAGGTTGTCGATCCGATCGATCACCCAGTCGGGCAGTCCCTCAAGGGCTCGGTCGACCACTTGTTCGAAACGCCGTCGGTTCACCCAAGCATTGAACCACCAGAAGGCCGAGGGCTAACATCCGCGGCCCTCGTTGGAGGTTCTCCGGGCGCTTGGCTCAGTGGTAGAGCGCTGCCTTCACACGGCAGAGGTCACAGGTTCGAACCCTGTAGCGCCCACTCCCGAAATAGCCTGTTGTATCAGGCTTTCTTGCCACTCCCGGCGCCCACAGAGGCAGGTGTCCGTTTCGGGTCAGTGCTTCCATAGTGCTTCATAGCGGCGTCCAGGCGGGTCGCTGTGCCGCTGTCCAGGCCCTCGAGAAGGTGGCCGTACGTGTCCATCGTCACCGAGATTGAGGAATGGCCTAGCCGGGACTGAATGACCTTGACGTGCTCGCCCTGGCCGATCAAGAGCGCAGCGTGGGAGTGTCGCAAGTCGTGGAACCGGAGAGGGGCCAATCCTGCTGCCTCAAGTGCAGGCTCCCACATCCGCTGACGGAAATTCGATCGGAGAATCGGTGTTCCCGACTGCCAAGTGAACACAAGGCCATTACCAACCGCAGGCCAATCGGAAAGATGCTGACGGAGGACATCGACCAGACCGGCCGGGAGGGTAACCGTCCGTTTCGACGCTGCGGTCTTAGGCGCTTTGAACGATGTGTACCCGCCAACCTCCGAAAGCGTCTCAACAACCGACAACCGGCCCGTTTCGAGGTTGAGATGTTTGGCTTTCAACCCGACGAGTTCACCCCACCGAAGGCCGGTGAACGCTGCCGTCAACACAAGCGCCCGGTAACGAGGTTCGATCCGATCGGCCAACCGATAAACCTCATCGGCGGACAAGAAACGCATTTCCTCATGGGGGAGTGGTGGCAGTTCGATCGCCTTCCTAATCCGGGCGGGATTTGTCGCGACCTTCCCGGCTGCCACGGCTGAATCGAGAATCGCCGCCGCCAACTGAAACGCTTTCCTCACGGTGGCCGGCGCCTTCTCCTGGTCGAGGTCCCCAACCCAATCATTGAGCACGTCGACAGTGATGTGGCGGAGTTCATAATCGCCCAGGGCGGGAAGGATCAGGGTCTTGAGATAGGAGCCGTCTCGGGCCGCGGTGGAAGGTGCCACGTTGCGGCGGGACCGTTCCCATGCCTCTGCTACCGATCGGAATGACTCGCCCGCCAGGGTCGGGTCGATCCACTCGCCACGGTCACGTCGACTTGTCTGTGTGGTCAACCAAGACTGCGCATCGCGCTTACGGTCGAAGGTGCGGGACCGGAATCGACCGCGCCCACCGACCGGGAAGCGGGCTATCCAGCGGCCGTTTTCGAGCTTCCGAACGTGACCCGCCATAGATAGCGATGGTACCTGGTAGGTCCTTGATTCCCGACAAGGTTTCGTTTACGGTTTGGAGTCAACGCAATAAAAGGGTCTTGCGGCTTTGTGACCCGCCTCCTCCGAGGTACCCGCGGTAATTGATCGCCGCCTTTGTATCTCGGAGGTTTTCTCATGGCTTCTAAGCCTGAGCACGATCCACTGATCCCGCCGGTGGAGTTGTCGGACCGTCTTGGACTGACCCCTCAACTGCTCGCCGACTGGCGATCTCGACGGGTCGGTCCCGCATATCTCAAACTCGGA